>CAZBJW010000095.1:0-14692 GCA_964492135.1 uncultured Anaerolineales bacterium | reverse complement strand
GATCAAACCTTTAGCCAGAAAAACACCATTGATCAGCTCCCGTGCGCTATCCAGGGTGGTTGGCTCCTCGGTCTATCTGAAGCTGGAGAGCTTGCAGGAGACGGGCTCCTTCAAGGTCCGGGGTGCGGCGAACAGAATGCTCACCCTCACGCCAGAGGAGAAGGAACGCGGGGTGATCACGGTGTCCACCGGCAATCATGGGCGGGCGGTGGCGTATGTGGCCCAGAGACTGGACATCGCGGCCACCATCTGCGTTCCAGAGGGTGTTCCCAGCAACAAAGTGGAAGCCATAAGGGGGCTGGGCGCGGAGATACTGGTCTGCGGCGAGACCTACGACGAAGCAGAGGAGCAGGCGCCTCGATTGGCGGAGGAGCGAGGGTTGACGATGGTGAACCCCTACGATGATCCCTTCGTCATCGCGGGGCAGGGCACCATCGGTATGGAGATAGAGGAGGATCTGCCCCAGGTCGACACCGTGCTGGTGCCTGTGGGAGGAGGTGGGTTGATATCGGGGATCGCACTAGCGCTGAAGTCTGCCAATGCCGACGTTCGCTTGATAGGCGTTTCTATGGATCGCGCGCCGGTTATGTACCACAGCCTGAAGGCTGGTAGGCCCATCACCATGGATGAGGAAGAAACCCTCGCTGACGCCCTCGTTGGTGGCATCGGGCAGGACAATCAGTACACGTTTGGGTCGTGCCGGAAGCTCGTCGATGACTTCGTGTTGGTCTCTGACGAGGAGATTGCCGCGGCGATGGTTTTTGCACTGGAGGAGCTTCGTCTGGTGGTGGAAGGGGGAGGGGCTGTAGGCATAGCAGCCCTTGTCCACACGAAACCGAAAGAAGTGGGGCGTCAGGTCGCGGTGGTCGTCAGCGGCGGCAACGTGGACGTTCCCGTGCTTCTGGAAATCGCAGAGAGCCGTGGTGCTCCTTCCTCGCGCGGATGAGCACGTGAAGCATCCGCAGGGCAGAGGGTGCGCTGGAGACGACGCATCGGCCACGACTTTGGATGGGGAGATCGTTCGCCAATGAAACCCAGGGACCGTGTCTTCGCGACGCTGGAACACCGAGAGCCGGATCGGGTACCCAGATTCGAGATTTGGATCGACAACGATGACTTGGTGGCAAAAGTCGGTGGCGGCGACCTGCAGAGGACCTACGCCAACCTCGGGCTGGACTGCATCATGATTCCCAACCACAATCCTCCAGGGAGCAGCGCTTGGGGAGAAGGTGTGGACGAGTGGGGGCGCATCTGGAAGAATGGCTGGTATGCGGGCGGCGTCATCGAGACCGAGGCAGACTTGGAGCGATATACCCCTCCCCTGGAATATGTAGACGACCACTTCGATCCTGTCAGATGCAACGAGGCCAGGGAACGATATCCAGATCATTGCCTCGTCTTTGGCTCTCACATCGCGCCCTTTACGGCGGGCTATCTGGGCATGGGCATGCGGCGCTTCTTTCCGGCCCTGCTCAGCAGGCCAGGGTTCATTCACAAGCTGCTGGAGGTTCGCACGGCATGGTGCACCGCTGTGTTCCAGAAGGCAGTCAGCCTGGGGGCGGAGCTCTTGGTCCTGGGAGAGGATGCAGCCCACGGAGGTGGACCGATGATCTCGCCTCAGATGTGGCGCGAATTCGTACTACCCTACCATCGCCGGATAGTAGAGGAGGTGGATGTGCCGGTGATCTGGCACAGCGACGGAAACGTCACGTCTTTGTTGCCCACGGCCGTCGAAGCGGGCTTCGTTGGCGTGCATTCCCTGGAGCCGGCCGCTGGGGTAGACCTGGGAGAGGTCAAGCGGGAATTCGGCGGCGACCTAGTCCTGATTGGCAACGCTGATCCCGCCCTACTGTGCCAGTCTGACCTGGAAGCGGTCCGCCAGGAAGTAAAGCGCTGCATGGAGAAGGGGGCGCCTGGCGGGGGCTACATGTTCTCGACCTGTAGCAGTGTCTTCAAAGGGATGAACCTCGACGCAGTAGTAGAGATGTACCGTTACGCTGGCGAGATCGGTTCCTATGGCGACGTTCGCTCAACGGAATGAGATTCCAAGTGATAAGGGGGATGCTTATGGATCGCATCATCGTGTCGACTGACAAGGCACCTGCTGCGGTGGGGCCCTATTCCCAGGCGGTGATCGCCGGAGACCTGGTCTTCACGGCTGGTGCTATTCCTCTGGACCCAGAGACGGGTGAGTTAGTTGGCGACGACATCAGCGCTCAGACGGGACAGGTGATCAGGAATCTGGAGAGCATTCTCGAAGAGGCGGGGAGTTCTTTATATCAAGTGGTGAAAACCACCGTCTTCCTTGCGGACATGAAGAACTTCGCTGACATGAATGCAGTGTACGGCGAGTTCTTCGCCGAGAATCCGCCTGCCCGTTCCACGGTCGAGGTGGGCCCACTGGCCAAAGGGGCTCTGATTGAGATAGAGGCCATTGCCACAAGGTGAAGCGCACGCCCCTTACAGGGCCTGATGCTCAGTCCTAGAAATGATCTCGTCTTGTAGCACCGGGCTGAGGTCGCAGAAGTAGTCACTGTAGCCTGCCACCCGTACGATGAGGTCCCGGTATTGCTCAGGGTGCTCTTGAGCCGCGCGAAGCGTGGCGGCGTCCACCACGTTGAATTGCACGTGGTGACCGTCCAGCTTGAAGTACGTGCGTATCAAGTGCACCAGGCTGTCCAGGCCGGCTTCGTCCTGTAGCAGCTGCGGCGTGAACTTCTGATTGAGCAGAGCACCGCCCGTACGTGCATGGTCCATCTTGGCCACCGACTTGAGCACCGCGGTTGGCCCTTGCCGGTCTGCACCCTGCACGGGCGAAACCCCTTCCGAGAGAGGCTCCCACGCGCGTCGCCCATCCGGCGTGGCTCCGGTGACGGACCCAAAGTACACGTGAACTGTGGTCGGGAGCAGATTGATATGGTAGTAACCTCCCTTGGTATTGGGGCGGCCGTCTACCGCATCGAAGTAGGCCTCGAATAGGGCAACCATCACCTCGTCAGCATAGTCATCGTCGTTGCCGTACTTGGGCGTCTTGTTCAGCAGCATCTGGCGCACCCTCTCGTGGCCCTCGAAGTCGTCTCTGAGGACCGCCAGCAAGGCGTCCATGCTCAGAGTCCCTTCGTCGAAGACTCTGTGCTTGATGGCAGTCACCGAATCCGTCAGCGTGCCCAGGCCCACGCCCTGGATGTACATCGTGTTGTACCGTGCGCCGCCGTCGTGATAGTCCTTGCCCTTGGCGATGCAGTCGTCGATGAGCAGCGACAGGAATGGCGCAGGCATATAGCTGGCGTAGAGCCTTTCAATGACGTTGTTCCCCCGCACCTTGACGTCCACGAAGTGATTCAGTTGTCTCTCGTAAGCCTGGAACAACTCCTCAAAAGAGTCGAAGTCTGTGGGATCGCCCTTTTCCAGTCCAATCATGCGGCCCGTTCGGATGTCAACCCCGTTGTTGAGAGTAAGCTCAAAGATCTTGACCATGTTCAGGTATCCGGTCAGGATGTAGCATTCCTTGCCAAAGGCGCCGACTTCCACACAGCCGCTCGAGCCGCCATTTCGCGCGTCTGCCACGGACTTGCCCTGCCGAATCAACTCCTGCATGATGACGTCGGTGTTGAATACCGAGGGTTGGCCAAAACCGGTGCGAATGATGCGGGCAGCCCGCTTGACGAATCTATCGGGGTTCTTCTTGCTGACTTGCACGCAGCAGCTGGGCTGCACGAGCCGCATCTCCTCCACCACGTCAAGGATCAGATATGTAAGCTCGTTAACCGCATCCGAACCGTCCTCTTTCAGGCCGCCGGTGTTGATGAGGGCAAAATCGGTGTACGTACCGCTCTCGGCAGCGGTAACGCCCACTTTCGGCGGGGCGGGCTGGTTGTTGAATTTGATCCAAAAGCACTGTAGCAGTTCTTCCGCTCGCTCCCGGTCGATGCTCCCCTCGGCCAGGCCCTTGGTGTAGAAGGGGTAGAGGTGCTGGTCTAGCCGGCCGGGATTGAACGAGTCCCAGGTGTTCAGTTCCGTGGTCACGCCGAGATGCACGAACCAGTAGTACTGCAAGGCTTCCCAGAAGTCGCAGGGCGGGTGAGCTGGGACGTGCGCACACACCTCGGCCATGCGCTGCAGTTCTGCCCTTCTCTGAGGGTGCTGCTCCTCCTGGGCCAGCTCCAGAGCTGCATCCGCATGGCGCTCGGCAAAGCGGATCAATGCGTCGGCGCAGATGAGCATCGCTTTGAGTTCTTCCTGCTTGGCATAGGCCAGCGGATCCTTCAGATAATCCAGGTCCTTCAAGCTGCGCTCGATGTCTCCCTTGAACTGAAGGAATCCTTTGCGGTAGATCTTGTCGTCCAGGACGGTGTGACCCGGGGCACGTTGCTCCATGAACTCGGTGAAGACACCACACTCATAAGCGGACTTCCAGTCGTCGGTCATCTCCCGGAAGATGAGATCGCGCATGGACTTGCCCCGCCAGAAGGGGATGATCGACTCTTCGTACAGTTGGCGCGCTTCCGGGCTGACGGCGAAGGAAGTCTTTTCACGCGAGTTGAGGATGTCCAGATCTTCCAGACTATGGCAGCATAGTTCGGGGAACGTGGGGGCCGCCTTGGGGACAGGGCCCTTTTCCCCGACGATCAGTTCCCCGTCGTTGATGCAGATGGCCTTGCGCTCCATCAAGTATTTGAAGGCCAGGGCCCGCCGGACAGGCGCCGATACTGGTCCCAGGTCCTCTCGATAGAATTCGGTTATCAACTCTGCACGTTCGGTCGACAACGTGGGGACGGCGTCGAGGCTCTGCTGCCTTAGCCGGGCGACTCGTTCACTCATGGACATGGCATCAACCTCCGATTTGCACCCGCAGGCCGAATCCTCGCAGAGTTCGCGCTAGGTCGGTCATGTGCTCCTCTGATGGAGGACGGGTTTCAAGCAGTTCGTAGTGCTTGCCGAACCGGGCGTACTTCTGGAGAGCCGCGTCGTGATAAGGCAAGAGGTCCACGCGCTTTAGACTCCTCAAACGAGCAGCAAAAGCCCCCGTCTCACGAATGTCCTCCTCGGCGTCGTTTATCCCTGGAATGATGGGCACACGAACGACGATGCTGTGCCCCTCCTCTGAAAGCGCCTCTAGATTGTTCAGGGCCAGTTCGCTTGAAGCTCCAGTGAACTTCCGATGCTTTGCATCGTCCATCACCTTCAGATCGTACAAAAACAGGTCCACGTATCGCCGGACGCTATCCAGGGCTTCCCAGGGCGAATGGCCGCACGTATCCAAAGCGGTGTGAATCTCTGCCTTCCTGCATGACCGAAGGAGGGCGAGCAGGAAGTCCTTCTGCAACAGAGGCTCTCCACCGGAGATAGTCACGCCACCACCCGATTGATCATAGAAGGGGATGTCCCGTTCGATCTCGGCCATCACCTGCGCGACCGTCACCTCCCGACCAGCAATCTCGCGGGCTTCAGCATAACATGCCTCGACACAGGCCCCGCAAACCGTGCACTTCTCACTGTCGGTCAGCGGAACGCCCCCGTCTGTGGAGATCGCGCCCTGCTCACAGGCCGAGATGCAGGCCCCGCACCGAAGGCATCGGTCCGCGCGAAACATCAGTTCCGGTTCGGTGGACTGGCCCTCGGGATTGTGACACCACGAGCAGCTCAGAGGGCATCCTTTGAAGAACACGGTGGTGCGAATGCCTGGCCCGTCGTGAATGGAGAATCTCTTGACGTCGAAGATCGTCCCGGTGGTCAAAAGCGCTACCTTCCCCACCTGACCAGCGTGCGCCCTGCTAACCATCCGCTTCATCGCCTGTGCCGAGTCGTCTCGGGTGGGAGAATGCGGACTTTAGGTCACGCCGTACATTCTAGGGCACTGGGCGGGCAAAGGCAAGTACTGTCAGTACAGACGGTCCGGGAGAAGGTCCGTGAGGTGGCGTCTGGAGGTGAAATGACATACACTTTTCCTCGCAGCCAGTGCAGCGAGCTGATTCGATAGGAGCAGCCAGGACTCACGCGCTCCGTTGGCGACACGGCAATCGGAGGCGCAATGGACACTCAGGACTACATCGCCTTGGAAGATCGATATAACGCGCACAACTACCAACCTCTGGACGTGGTGCTGGAGCGCGGAGAGGGCGTCTGGGTGTGGGACGTGGAGGGCAAGCGCTACCTGGACTGCCTCAGTTCCTACTCGGCCCTCAACCAGGGTCATGCCCACCCGCGGATTCGCCGGGCGATGATCGAGCAGTCAGCCAAGCTGACTCTCACGGGCAGGGCCTTCCGGAACGACCAATTGCCCCTCCTGGCCCAGGAGCTATGCGAGCTGACTGGCTATGAGATGATGCTGCCCATGAACACGGGAGCCGAGGCGGTCGAAACAGCTCTTAAGGCGGCGCGCAAATGGGGCTACGAGGCCAAAGGGGTGCCGGACGGCCAAGCGGAGATTCTGACCTGCGCGGGCAACTTCCACGGCCGCACCATCACCATCGTGGGCTTCTCCACGGAGGCGCAGTACAAGGACGGGTTTGGCCCGTTCACACCGGGCTTCATCACCGTGCCGTACGGGGACGCCCAGGCGCTGGAAGCGGCCATCACACCGACCACGGTGGCTTTCATGGTCGAGCCGATCCAGGGAGAGGGCGGCGTGGTGGTGCCGCCTGACGGATATCTGAAACGGGCACGGGAGATCTGCGATCGGTACGACATCCTCCTCATCGCCGACGAGATCCAGACGGGCTTAGGCCGCACCGGCAAGCTTTTCGGCTGCGATTGGGAGCATGTACGGCCCGACATAGTATCCATCGGCAAGGCCCTCTCAGGGGGCTACTATCCGGTATCGGCGGTCTTGGCCGACCGGCATGTGTTGGGCTTATTCACTCCCGGGGACCACGGCTCCACCTTCGGCGGGAATCCGCTGGGCGCCGCTGTAGCTCGGGAGGCATTGAAGGTGCTCGTGGAGGAGGGGCTGATCGACAACGCCCACGTTCGGGGCGAATACCTGCTGGGTCGCCTCGCCCGTATCGAGAGCGACCATATCGCCGAGGTGCGAGGGCGTGGCCTCCTCACCGGGGTGGAACTCAAACCGGAAGCGCAGGGTGCCCGTCGCTTCGCCGAAGCGCTGAAGGACGAAGGGCTGCTGTGTAAGGAGACCCACGAGAATGTCCTGCGCTTTGCCCCTCCCTTGGTGATCACGCGTGAGGAGTTGGACTGGGGCCTGGACCGGATCGAGAAGGTGCTGACGACCTTGTGAGTTGCCCCAGAGTGGTTGGCTCCTCCGATTCTCCTCTGCATGCAAGCATTGTCGGCGCATGCTGGTATTCCCCACCACTTATCGCAGGCACGCAGGAGATTGAGGCTATGAACGACGATGTCAGACGAAGTCTGTCGCATCTCAGCGAGCGGTATGTCGATCAGTTGATCTCTTTCTGCCAGCGGCTTGTGCAGACCCCTAGTCTCCCAGGTGAGGAACGGGATGTCGCAGAGTTGATCCGCGCTGAGATGGAGTCCCTCGGCTACGACGAAGTATGGGTCGATGACTGGGGCAATGTCGCGGGCCTACTGAAGGGGGAGGGCACAGGTGCCGCGGTGATGTTCAACGGTCACATGGACCACGTGGACCCCGGCGACCCCAAGGACTGGCCCTATCCTCCTTACGGCGGTGAGCTCCACGACGGGCGGCTGTGGGGTCGCGGCGTGGCCGACATGAAGGGACCGCTGGCCGCCATGATCTACGCCGGGGGCGTGCTGTCTCACCAGGGGCTACGCCCTGCAGGCGACTTGTACTTAGCGGCGGTGGTGCAGGAGGAAGTGGGCGGGCTGGGCACTCAAAAGCTCGTCCAGGCTGTCCGCCCTGACCTCGCTGTCGTCGGCGAGGCCACCAGCAATCAGTTGGCCCGCGGGCACCGCGGCAGAGTAGAACTGGTCGTCAAGGTGCGCGGCAAGTCGGTGCACGCCAGTGTGCCGGGCGAAGGCGTGAACCCTCACTCGGTCCTAGCTCGCTTCATACAGCGCCTGGAGACTCTGCCTGTGATCCCGGATGAGACCTTTGGCCCATCTACTGTGGCCCCAACGCTCTACCAGACGGATCAGCGAAGCAGCAACGTCGTTCCAGGGGCAGCCCGAGTACACCTCGACTGGCGAAACGTGCCTGGCGAGACGGTGAACGACGTCTTGGCTCAGCTCCAGCCCATGCTCGAAGAGTGCCTGGCCGAGGTAGAGGGCAGCCAAGGCAAGGTTCTGTTGCACACCCGCGACCTCCGCACCTATACTGGTCGCACCGAGAGCTTCCCGGCTGTGTTTCCCTCCTACGGGCTGGACGCCAGCCACCCGCTGGTGCAGAAGGGGCAGCAGGTGCTCACCGACGCGTTGTCTCGTCCGGTGGACGTGGTCATCTGGAACTTCGCCACCGACGGTGGTCACCTCATGCAGGCCGGGGTGCCTACGATAGGCTTTGGTCCGGCCGAGGCGGACAAGCTGCACACCGTTGGGGAGAGCGTGCCTCTGGACATGTTGGCCGAGGGTCTGTTGGGGTACGTGGCGTTGGCTTTGGAACTGGGCGCAGTAGACACCTCAAGCGTGTAGCCGCAGCCCGGCCGTCATCGCCCCGCATTACCGCCTTGAGCTGTGCCAGTCACCCGGCAGCGTAATCTGCCGCCAGCAGCGCACTCCCCAATTGCACGCGCACCAGCTTCTGGATAGGTACCACGATATAGTCTAGTTCTGCCTCCAGAGCAGCACTGCGTGCGTCAAAGTCGGCCTTGGCTGCCTCGCGTGCGGAGCACAGCGACGGTGATTCGCCCGTTGCTGCGATCTGGGCATCGAGCATGCGAACAAACATGCCCAGGCCAAGAAGCCGGTAGAATCTGTCGATCACCAAGTTGTCGAACTTCTGCGCCACCGTGGCTATCTCAGACGTCGTGGGGTTTGTTCGCGCCCAGTTCTCCTGGGCGGCCAGTTCTGCCAGCGAAGTCCTCAAGGTCTCCTCAATCGCGTCACGGAAGGGCGAAGGCAGGGTCAGTTCGCTCTTCACGGCGTCGTACAGCCCTTGCATGAAGCCAACGTTCTCTCTGGTCTCTTCTACCGCTTGCAGAATCGCGTCTCTGCGCACCATATCTGACGCCGAGGTGTCGTTGATCTCTGGGTGATAGAAGCAGGGCATTTCACATATCAGGGTGAAAGGATCGCAGAACTTCCGGGCATACTCAAAGCTGAGCGTGCCGCCCTTGATGATCTCGGCCGGATCGGTGTCTGTCTGTTCTTCGAGGTAGTCGTATGCAGCGGCAATCGACGAATCCTTGTAGATGGCGCTGGCGTACTCCGTCTCATAGGGCATCTCTGACTCACCCAGGTGCAGGGGCAGGCCCTGACTTTCGACCAGTTTGTGAAACGGCTCGTACAACGGCGGCGCCTCATCCCAGATGTAGAAGTACACTCCGCCAAAGTCCGAGTTGTGCAGTGAATACATGAGATTGGGCCGCACCTCCTGGATCAAAGCCATCAGAGCCTGCGTCTCGGGGAGCGGGTCGTGGAAGTGGAGGGTCTTGTAGTCTATGGGAAAGGTCCATGCCACCTGCTGGAAAGCAGGCGGGCGGTAATAGTGACGAGCATAGTTCTCTATCGAGAATGGCCCCTTGAACCAGCCCTCGTTGAGGCGGGTGCCGTCGGGGTCGATGCACTTGATCAAATACCAGGTATAGTCGAAGGACTCCCGCAGCGCGTCGTCCTCTGCCAGCCGAACCGACCAATACTCCAGCGTCATGCTACCGATGGGCTCACTGGGGTGGGGCATGGCAAAGAGCAGCGCCTTCCTGGGTCCATTGCCTATTTTGATGGCCTCGACGGGATCGCCCAGTCGCGAATGGCCGATGAGCAGGGTCTCCACAGTGTCGGGATGCCTGTTCGCCAATTGGTGCGTGCTGGATTTCAGTTCGTCTACCGTGAGGAAGACCTGATAGTCGGGGACATCGTGGATGATGTCAAGGACATCGTCGAATTGCATGGCAATCATGGCTCCTTTCGCTACCTGCGCGGAGAATTGAATACCGAGCCCCTATCGGTATGGACTCACAGGCAAGCCACCTGGTGGTCGGGACCCACGGTGCGGAGTTGTGGCTCAGTCTGAGAGCATTGGTCAGAGGCCTCCGGACAACGCGGGTGGAAACGGCAACCAGACGGTAGATCAATGGGGTTGGGCGTTTCGCCCACAAGGATCATCCGCTTCCGCCGGCGGCGGGGATTGGGAACCGGGATCACCGAGAGGAGGGCCTCGGTATAGGGATGCCGGGGATCGCTCAACACCGTCTTGGTGGGGCCGATCTCCACAATCGTACCCAGGTACATCACCGCTACCCGGTCGGTGAAATACGCCGCCGTGGCCAGGTCGTGGGTGATGTAGAGAATGGTGATGCTGCGCTCGTCGCGCAACTGGCGCAGCAGGTTGAGGATCTCAGCCCGAATAGAAACGTCTAGCATGGAAACAGGCTCGTCCGCCACCAGCAGTTCCGGGTTCAGCACCAACGCCCCCGCGATCACCACTCTCTGGCGCTGACCGCCCGAGAGGTCTTCCGGATACCGTGAGAAGAAGGTCTCGGGAGGCTTCAGACCAGCAGCGTTCAGGGCCGCCTTCACGCGTTCGACCTTTTCCTCCCGGCGCCTGGTCAGCCGGTGTACTTCTACTGGCTCGGCTACGGTGGCAAAGACGGTCTGTCGCGGGTTGAGGGATTCGTAGGGGTCTTGAAAGATGAGCTGCATTCGCTGCCGCAGACTTCGTCGCTCTCGGCTGCGCACCATTGCCGGGACGCTTTGGCCATTGAACAGGATCTCGCCCTCGGTGGGTTCGATCAGCCCCAGCGCGCACAAGGCTGTAGTGGTCTTGCCCGAGCCCGACTCTCCTACCAGGCCCAGGATCTCGCCGCGGCTGATGGAGAAGCTCACTCCGTCCACAGCATGGACGTGGCGCTGAGGTCTGATGAGCAAGGTACCCACGATGCCCCTTGAGACGGAGAAGAGCTTGCGCAGATTGCTGACTTCCAGAACGATGTTATCGTGAGCAGCTTCTTGTGCCATTCAATCAACCCTTGTCTGGATGACAGGCGACATAGTGACCGGGATTGACCGCCAGCAACGGAGGGCTTTTCACAGCACAGATATCCTTCTTGCGATGGCAGCGGGGCTCAAAACGGCAACCGGGTGGCAAGGCATCGAGCAGGGGAGGGTAGCCGGGGATAGAGGCCAGCGTCGAGGCAGGGTTGTCAACGTCGGGAAAGGCCTCTAGGAGGCGCTGAGTATAGGGATGCAGCGATTCATTGTAGATGACGTCTACGCTGGCGTACTCGGCCGTCTTGCCGCCGTACATGACCAGCACATCGTCACAGATCTCGGCCACCACACCCAGATCATGGGTCACCAAGATAATGCACAACTCCAATTCCTTCTGCAGCTTCTGCAACAGGTCAAGGATCTGAGCCTGTATCATGACGTCCAGGGCGGTGGTGGGTTCGTCAGCGATGAGGATATTGGGTGAGCAGGCCAGGGCCATGGCGATCATGGCCCGCTGGCGCATCCCGCCGCTGTATTGGTGAGGGTACTGCTTGGCCATCTCCGAGGTGATCCCCACCATCCCGAGCAGCTCGTCCACCCGTTTGCGGGCCGCCCTCTTGTCCATCGACTCGTGGAGCATGATCGGTTCAGCGATCTGATCGCCAACCTTGCGCACCGGGTTGAGGGCGTTCATCGCTCCCTGGAAGACGATGGAGATCCTGCTCCAGCGATACTTCCGCATCTCGCGCTCGGAAAGATGAAGGAGATCCACCCCCTCGTACAGAACCTCGCCAGAGATGATACGTCCTTCGGCGGGAAGCAAGCGGAGGACGCCGAGCATGGCCGTGGTCTTGCCGCACCCACTCTCCCCCACCAGCCCCAGCGATCGTCCCTGCTCCAGGCTGAAACTCACGTCGTCCACGGCGCATAACGCGGTACCCTCGTCGGTGAGATAGTTGACGGAGAGATTCCGCACTTCGAGTATTACCATCTCCTCTACTCCACTGCTCCCTCAGCCTCCACTTTTGGCCTCGCTCCTCCTATCAGCGCTACCATGCGCCGCGGGTCAAAGAGGTGATGGGTCTTGAGCCTCGGATTGACGATTTCCTCCAGTGCATTCCCCATCATGATCAGCCCCACACTGACCCAGACGATGGCAAAGCCAGGCGGCAACAAGAACCACCAGGCCATGCGGCTGATGGCTCGCTCGAAGGCAAAGTTGAGCATCATGCCCCAACTGACCAGCATGGGATCACCCAGGCCCAAGAAACTGAGCGACGATTCGGCTATGATGGCATCGGAGATGCTCAGCACCGCCTCGGCGAGGATCAGTGGCAGCACCTGGGGAAAGACGTGGCGGGCAATGATGCGAAGGTTGCCCGCACCGAGCGCTCGGGCGCGCAGGACGAATTGACGCTCCTTGATTGAAAGCACCTGCGAGCGCACCAGCCGCGCGTTGAAGGTCCAACCCAGAATACCGATCACCAGAACGATCTTCCACAGACCCCGCCCCCAGATGGAGATGAACACCAGCATCAGCGGTAGGCTGGGAATCACCAGCAGGAAGTCCACCAGCCGCATCAAGGCGTTGCCGATACGTCCTCCATAGTAGCCAGACACCAGGCCAACTACGGTGCCGATGAACATGGACATGAAGGATGCGGCGAAACCAACAGTCAGCGAGACCCGTGCACCATAAATCAGCTGGCTCAACACATCCTTGGCCGCGTCGTCCCGGCCGAGCAGATGCTGAGCATCCGGTGGGGCCAGGAGGTCCTCGGGTTTGACATCTATCGCTGCTTTGGGATCGTAAGGGGCCAGCCAGGGGGCAAAGATGGCGATAAATACCATGGAGAGGAGCATCAACGCCCCAACCATGCCCATCGGTCTGCGTCGGAAGGTGCGCCAGATTCCTTTGAATTGCTCCATAGTCACGCCTCTCTCTATTCCGGCTTCACCCGCGGGTCCAGCACCGAGTACAGGATGTCGGCCAGTAGATTCGCTGCGATGACACTGACGGCCAGGAGCAGAAACACGCCCTGCAAAACCGGGTAGTCCCGCAACTGCACCGCGTCGTACATCAGCCGGCCGATACCGGGCCAGGAGAACACGGTCTCCACCTGGATAGCCCCCCCGACCGTGTAGCCCAGGTTGAGTGCGACCATGGTCACCACGGGCAGCATGGCGTTCTTCAGCGCGTGGTCGCGCAGAATCTGGAAGGTGTTCAAGCCCTTGGCTTTGGCGGTCAGAATGTAGTCCTCGCTCAGCACCTCCACGACGCTGCTGCGCATGATCAGGACATAGGAACTGGTGTAGACGATGGCCATGGTGAGCGTGGGTAGAATGAGGTGCCTCCCCACGTCGACCCAGTAGACGAGCCCGGCCTCTGGCTTGAGGCCAGGAACAACCATACCGCCGACAGGTAAGTGGCCCCGGGCCAGGAGGAGCAGGACAATGCCCAGAAAGAAGTTGGGTAGTCCCCAACTGAACAGCGCCCACAATAGGATCGTCATCTCCAGCCGAGTGCCACGCCGCCATGCGCACACCGATCCCAATGCCATGCCGAAAATAAAGGACAGCGTTTCAGCGCCGGCCACCAACACTACGGTGCGCCACACCCGTTCCGCCAGCACTTCGGCCACGTCCCGACGGCTACGGAAGGAGATGCCCAGGTTGCCGTGCAGCAGAGCACGCACGTAGGCGGTGAACTGCGTGTCGAATGCTCCCACCACATCTCCTTCCCTCAGCCGCCCGCCATCGAAGAAGACCGGTTTATCAAGCCCAAAATCGACTCTGAGCTTCTCCCGCGCTTCCGCCGTTAGCCGCGGACTGCGGATGATCGCTTTGACCGGGTCGCCGGGCAGAATGCGGAAGAGAAGGAAATTGAAAACGACGACCACGGCCAGGGTGGCCAGTGCGAAAAAGGTGCGGCGGATCAGGTATTCGCTCCGCTGCATAGGCACCTCACTTGGAAGCCGGTCGGTCCGGCCTCCTGCCGGACCGACCGAATGTTGAGTGGTTCAGCGCTACTGTACGGGCTGAGGGTCTTTCACGAGGGTCCACTTTCTGAGAACATCTCCCGCTGAAAGGTCAGTGAAAGTGAAGCGGTCGCTGCGCCAGGCCTGGATCGTCGGAATGTAGGCAATCATGATGTAGGGGCGATCCTCGAACAGGATCTCCTGCGCCTCCCACATCAACTCACGGCGCTTCTCGCGATCCATGGTGCGGGCCTGCTCGTGGTATATCGCGTCGAAGTCCTGGTTACAGTAGCCGCAGTCGCTGAGGCCGCCCGCCTCCGCCTGGATGCACGTGAAGCACGACACGGCGAAGTCGGGGTCCGGGTCCCACCCCCAGCCCCAGTAGATCATATCGAAGTCCCAATCCGGGGCGAGGAAATCGTACAGCGCGTCACCGTCCATCAGAGCGGGCGGCGCCGAGATGCCGATCTCGGCCAGGCCATCGGAGATGATCTCTATGGCACGGGCATAGGTGCCAATCTCCTCGGCATAGAGGCGGTACTCCAGCGGGTTGCCGTCGGCGTCCTCGCGGATCCCGTCGCCGTCGCTGTCCACGTAGCCGGCCTCGTCCAGGATGTGGTTCGCCTCATCCAGGTCGAAGGGCACGGCCACGAGGCCGGTGTTGAACCAGTCGCCCATGACCGGAGCAAGCA
>CAZBJW010000094.1:0-14717 GCA_964492135.1 uncultured Anaerolineales bacterium | reverse complement strand
AGAGCAGTCCGCTATGACGGTCGGTTCACCGCTCTCCGCCGTTTTCCCCATGACTTGCTCACCCAGTTTCAGGCGGCCATGCGCGCGCAAGTAGCCGGGTGACAGCCCTCGCTGGGTGCGAAGCACCAGTTCCTGATTCTCGGTGTCCAAAAGGTGGATTAATCCCTTTTCAGCTTTGGACACTTCCATCACTGCGTCGAGTGCCCTGATCAGCACCTGATCCAGTTCGAAGACACCACTCACGGCCGCGGCCACTGCACTGATCTTCTCCAGGTCCTTCAAGCTCAGCTGAAGTGCCGCTGGCGACTCGTCGTTCACTTTGTACCCTCTGTGTCGACGGTGGGAGATGGTGAGGGCCACGAGCTTTGGGCAGGGGGTTCTAAGCTCCTGCGCCAAGATCCTCGGAATCTGTCAATCTCTTCCGCGATATCGATCCTCCCCCTCTGCAAGCTGGTCAAGGGCACCTTCAAGTTTAATAGCTCTATTCTCTCATTCAGTTGCTCTGCCCGCTCCGTGAAGGTCGCAACAGCCCGCTGATACCTGTGGTCGAGTTCAGCCTCAACTTGCCGCTTGCTATCACTTGAGATCAGAGCCTGAGTGGCCCAAGACAGTTGATCTTCGAGCAGCTTTCGACATCGCAGTAGTTCCGCTCGTATCGACTTGTCCAGCTCGATCCAGTCAAGGGCGAACCCTGCGTTCTTCAGCACGCTGTACGCCAACTGCCATCCAGGTTTGACGAAGGGGTGTTCAGCGAGGGCCAGGGGCCTTCCCCTGCCAGGCAGATCATCGAACAAGCCGTCTTCCTGCGCTTCGTGGATCTTACGTTCTATGAGGTCTTCCGGGCTAATCCGACTTGCCCTCCGTCCTCGGGGAAGCTGCGCTTCAGCGGCGCTCAGCTCCGTGAACCAGTCGATAAAGTCGTGACGGTCGGCAGAACTTCACGATGCAGCCGCTCACCGATGCCCAGACAAAGCGTTGCCGCGAAGCGCTCAAAGCATCGCCTCACACAATCTTCCATTCCGAACACTGGGATCGGCCGGGTCTGGAGGGCGGCCGTTCAGCCAGCTGCGCATCCAGAGCGAGCCTCGCTGGCATCTGGTGTCAAGATCCGCTGGAGAGCAACTCGTGGACTTTCCTCTTCAAGTCGTCGAGCTTCAAGGGCTTTGCCAAGCAGTCATCGGCGCCATACTGGAGGATCTTTTCGATATTCTCCTCGGTGGCGAAGCCTGTCACCGCAAGCACTTTCACGTGCGACGTTCTCGGATCCGATTTCACCCTCCGGCAGATCTCGAACCCGTCCATGCCCGGCAGCATGATATCCAGGACTATCAGATCCGGCTCGAAGATAGCGAGTTGCTGTCCGGCCTCGAACCCGTCGTAGGCTGTGGAAAGCTCGTACTCGCCCTCAAGGCGCAATGCTCCTTCGATGAATGAAACCACCCCTGGCTCGTCATCAACGATCAGGATGCGTTTTCGAGCGTGACCTTTACCAAAGGACCCTTCATCTACGAACATACCGTGCCATACCAGGAAGTCTCTGAAGTCGGTGCGCAGTACCCCGATAGTGTCAGCCAGGCCTGGTGAAGGAGGGCAGCTTGCCCAACTCGATCCACCTCAGGACAGCGACAGTGGCGACTTCGCAGTAATCTGCTATGTCGCCGGTGGCGAGGAACCTTCCTTTTTGCAGCGCTCTGTACTTCGTGGATGTGCTCTCGCCCCTGCTATTGTTGGAATTGTGCCCGCTGCTAATGATCTTTGTATGAGTCTATCACAGTTTCGGGCCTGCGGCAATAGGAAAATGGTACCTTTTCCCTCCGTCCGATTTGTGATAGAATGCTCGCTACAAGGGGCAGGAAAAGGAATGCTCAGAAGAATAGTTTGTGGAGCTGGCCTGGCGGCAATCGCGGCCCTCACGTTGTTCGGCCACGTGAGGGCCTCGGGGTTGCCTGGTTCCGGCAGTGCGCCGACGGCTAGCCTTGACTTTTCTCTTTTGGCGACGTCTGTGGTGTTGCTCATCCCGGCGGGGCTGATGATGGTTGCGGTGGCGGCCTCTGAGGAGGAAAGGGCGGCGAGCGTCGCCGCCGCTGGTTTGGTGGGGATAGCTCTTGGCGTTCTCATCTACGCCTTGATAGGGTTCGGCTTGCAGTTCGGTGGTTTGAGCCTGATCTCCAATCTTCGAGGCACCAGGGCCTTGCTTTCGGAGTGGTCGCCGGTCGACAGGGTGTGGGGGCCAGGCTGGGGAATCATAGGTTTGGACGGGTTCCTTCTCCCTGTGGAGACCCTGGACGAAGAGCTACTCGCCGTGTTTCTCTATCAGGGGATTCTGGCTGCTACTGCCGCATGCATCCCGTTGCTGGCTCTGGCCAGACGTCTCAGACTCTTGGTCCTGTTGGGATTCGGATTGATGTTCGCCATCTTCGTCTACCCGGTCTACGGCAACTGGGTGTGGGGAGGCGGCTGGCTCTCTCAGCTGGGCTCCACGCTGGGTCTGGGCCACGGGTTCATCGACTTCGCAGGTTCTGGGACCATCCATGCTGTGGGCGGCTTCTTCGCGCTGGCGGGCATTTTGGTCTTTGGCAGCAGGCCACAGGAGAGGGATGAGGGGGGAGACCCACCGCCTATTCACTTTCCGTTGCTGGGCTTGCTGGGCGCCCTTCTTCTGTTGATCGGGTGGTTGAGCCTCGTCATGGGCAAACCACTGCTGCCGAGTAGTGTATCCCACCCGCGCCTGGCGGTCAACGTCCTTCTTGCCGCCTGCGGAGGGATCTTGACGGGCACTATGTACACCTGGTTTGTCACTGGCCACCCGGATTTGCTGATGATGGTACGGAGCACCATGGCCTCGCTGGTAGCCATCAGCGCCTGTTGTCCCTTCGTCGCCCCTTGGGCGGCAGCGATTATTGGCGGTCTGGCTGGACTCTTGGTCCCTCTGAGCATTTACCTGATGCAGGCGAGGCTCGGACTCGAAGATCCTACGGGCGCGGTGGCCGTGCACGGCTTTGCCGGTCTGTGGGGACTGATAGCCGTGGGCATATTCGCAGACGGGGCCAGCGGGCAAGGGTGGAATGGAGTCGGGAGTGGCGCATATCTGGATGTGGCCGAGCAAGGGGTATCTGGTCTCTTCGCAAGTCCTGGTTTTCAGGCTGACTGGCCACAGCAGATATATGCTCAGGTAGTGGGCATCGTAGCCTTGCTCATCCTCGCTCTGGCGCTGTCTTGGCTGGTCCTTCGCGGCCTGAAGACCCTGGCTCGCAGATTGGCAGGCCTGCGCTCACAGATGGAAGTGGCGAACGATTGCACTTCTGCAGAGGGGTAGATTGGCTAGGGAGGGGCCTACCCAGCCTGATGCGGATCCCTCTCTAGGAGGGCTTTTACTTCATCGTCCGATGTCTGGTCAAAGACATTATAGAAGGCTCCCACGGCCCAGAAGACCTCGGGCGCGTGAAGACAATATAGTTCGTCAACCTTCTGCTTCAGTCGTTGAATGGTGTCCCGCGGTCCCACCGGCACCGCGAGTACCAGCTTGCTTGGCTTCTGAGTGCGAATTGCCTCGATGGTGGCTAGAGTCGTGGCGCCGGTGGCCACGCCGTCGTCGACCAGTATGACTACCTTGCCCTTCAGTTCAAGGCCTGGCCGATCGCCTCTGTACTCGGACATGCGCCTCTTGATCTCCCGCTCTTGACGTTCCGATTCGGCGTCGATGTAATCTTGCGATACTCCGAGTCGTTTCGCCAACTGGTGATCCAAGATCAGTGTCCCGTCACTAGCTACCGCACCGACGGCTAGCTCGGGGTTGTACGGCGCGCCTATCTTCCGGGTGATGTAGACGTCGAGAGGCACGTCCAAGGCCTCGGCGACTTCGCGAGCGACCACCACCCCGCCTCGTGGGATGCCCAAGACGAGCGCATTCTCCTGGCCTCTGAACGCGGCCAGCTCTCTCGCTAGTGCCTTTCCCGCTTCGCGGCGATCCTCAAACAGCATGGCGCCCTCCCTGTTACGCTTTGGCCAACGCCAGCGCCTTTCGCACCGCGTCGGCCGGGTCAGTGGCAGCAATGATGCCACGCTCTGTATCCCAGCCTTCTTTGCTAAGCCGCCAAGAGCCTAGCCCTATTACGGGAATGCCCAACTTCAAGGCGTGTCCTACCTCGGACAGGGTGCCGAATCCACCACTGACGGCGATGACCGATTGGCCAGAACTCACGACCACAACGTTGCGCGCTTCTCCCAGGCCAGTGACGATGGGAATATCGACATAGGGATTGGCATCGTGCCGATTCCTACCGGGGAGGATACCGACGGTCAGACCGCCAGCGGTTTTCGCCCCGCGACAGGCGGCTTCCATTACCCCGCCCAACCCTCCGCACACGACGACAGCTCCGTTTTCGCCCAGATGCCGACCTACTTCCTCAGCCAGGCCGGCGGTCTCGGCCGAGCAGATGCCATCACCAATGACGGACACAAACATCTCAACGCTCCAGATCGATAGCGGCCAGGCGCGTATATACCGCGCCAGTCGGGGACAACTCGCTCTGCATCAGACTGACCTGGTGAACCGTCATTTGGCCGAGACGATCAACACTTTGCATGCCGATCAGTCCGCCCAAGCGACGGCGTTCTTCAGTCTCGACACGCCTCGCCACTCTACCCAAGGTCAAGTGAGGGCTGTACTTTCGCTTCTCGGGGGGATACCCCAAGAGCGCGAGACTGCTCTCGATGCTTTCCTGCAAATGAGCAAGTGTCTTGGTATCTCCGTCCACACCAATCCAGATCACATTCGGTCGACTCGGAGTAGGGAAGCAGCCAAGACCTCCGAAAGTCAACGCAAACGGCCCAATACCTCGGCTCGCCCCTGTGATAGCGACGACTATGTCATTGATCCTCTCAGCTGGCACCTTGCCGAGGAACTTCAGGGTCAAATGGATGCCGCCGGGCTTTACCCAACGCACTTGCTCGGCAATGCCTTTACTCCTCAGCAGGTTCTGCGTCTCCACCAGCCCTTTCTTGAGGGTGTCGTCCAGCTCTATGGCAACGAAGCTACGAATGTGTTCCATGACTTGTCGAGTTTCATTATATCACACGTTCATTCCCCGCTTCAACCGATTGCAGGAGTTTGCCTTCAGGCTTTCCGTTCCTGTCGCCGACAGCGCCAGTATCTCTCGCCGTAGCCTTGTTCCGAAGCCAGTGCCCCTGCGTAGTCCCGCACCCGACGGGCCATCATCTCGGCACATTCGAAGAGGGGACGGATCTGAGAGGCGTAGGTGGCGATGGCATCGATCTTTGCTGTCATGTATCCCTCATCGAAGTTCTGGATGTGCGACGTCCAACTATCGAAGCAGACCCCTTTCAATGCTTGAGTGAGGCCGCCGGGCACCTCCACGTATGGGTAGTCCTCGTAGAAGACAAGTTCGAGGAATCTCCCCCGGAGAGTCAGAGCTGCTTCTCTCAGCAACTGATGGTCGACGTGATTGCCTATGCCCAGCGGGGCGAAGACGTTTGGCTTCCGCGCAGAGCATATCTCTAAGATGGAGTCTGCTACCCGTATCGGCAATTCAAGGTCTGAGCGGTGCAGCGGGCCAAACAGATCTTCATCGCGTCCATAGAGAAAGGAGGCCGCATCATGGCGATAGATGGCGTCCAGATAGTCCAGATGGCAGCAGCGTGCGCCCAAGAGGCGGTTCGCTTTGCGATCTTCCCGTCTTCGCACTGCCATGGGATTGGCGAAGCCACCCCAAAGCGCATGTAGTTCGGCGGCAAGAGGAGAGATATCAGGCCGCGAAGGAGAACCGGCGAAGATGGTCATCACCAGCACGCTTCTCCCGGCTTGGGTTTGGGAGCGGATTGACGCTGCGCAAGACAAGACGGCGTCGTCTAAGTGTGGTGACAGATAGACCGCGTCTGGCGTCACAGCTTCATCTCCAGTGCCTAAGACTATCACGTTCTCAGCGTGGAGTCCACCGAGCCAACTGCATGCGCTTGACATCGTTGTAGAGTGTGGTATGATAATCTCAAAAATGGAGGCTTTGATAGAAGTGTACAGGACGCTGTTTGGACTCCTCATCGTCATCGCCATGCTGGCAGCAGGTTGTAGTCCTCCGGGTGTCCCCACCGTGCCGGGAGAGATTCCGTCACCACGACCCCGGGGTACCGATACTCCAACGCCGGCTAGCGACGAAGAAGCCATCATGCAGCTTCTGAATGCAGAAGGAGAGGCTGTCGTCTCTCAGGACATCGATCGCCTGATGGAGATCTGGGACCCGGAAGGCGTAGTGAGGGATGCCAACCATACGCCTGACAATCCAGACGACGATCGTGTTTGGCCCGGGATAGCTGCTATACGAGAGAGATACGTCAACGAGATCTTCCCCTCTGCTCCCAGCTCTGTAACGCACCCCGATGTGGAATTGACTATGGAGGGTGACTCTGCTACTGCACTCACCACCAGCACCATAGGTATAGACCATGCTCCCGGCGGTGATCGATGGACTTTCGTCAGGAGGGATGGTCGCTGGCTCATCACTGGTCTGACTTTCAATCTGGAACCACAGTAGATATGGCCGCATGGGCACCCGTGAACGTGCAACAGTCAGACGGCGGTGGGGAGCAACGTAGTTCCCGACCGCCTTCTTGTCACCGGATTGCTGCCATGACGAGGGAGGCGCTCGATGGACAAACTGGACAGGATCATCAGAGTGGCCCGAGGGGAGGAAGAGGCTGAACTTCTGTTGAAGAACGCTCGCCTGGTCAACGTCCTATCTAGCGAGGTTCACGAAGCTAACGTGGCCGTCGCTTACACGCGCGTGGTTGGTATCGGCGACTACGAAGCCAAAGAGGTCCTAGACCTGGGTGGCGCATATCTATGCCCCGGTTTGATAGATGGTCATGTGCACATCGAGAGTTCCATGCTGCGCATTCCCGAGTTCGCGCGGGTGGTGGTGCCGCATGGGACCACGACTATCATCACCGATCCACATGAGATAGCCAATGTCCTGGGGCTGGACGGCATCAAGTACATGATGGAGTCCAGCAAGGGCAATCCGCTGGGGGTGTATTTCATGCTGCCCTCCTGTGTGCCATCGACTGACCTGGAGACCGCGGGCTCTCGGCTGATGTCCTACGATCTTGCTCCGCTGCTTCACGAGGACTGGGTCGTCGGAATCGCCGAGATGATGAACTATCCAGGTGTCCTGGCAAGGAGTCGCGATGTCTTGGACCGGATAGGCATCGCCAGCGACAAGCGAGTAGACGGTCATGCACCCCATCTTGGTGGAAAAGACCTGAACGCCTACATCGCCGCTGGCATATATTCCGATCACGAGAGTACCTCCTTCGATGAGGCGAGGGAAAAGCTTCAGCGAGGGATGCACATCATGATTCGTGAAGGCAGCGTGGCCAAGAACATGGAGGAACTCTTGCCCTTGGTGACGCCCGAGAACGCTCGTCGCTGCATGTTCGTGAGCGACGATAATGACCCGGGAGACCTATTGGACAACGGACACATGGACCGTGTCGTCAGGAAGGCGATCAGCCTGGGCCTGGAGCCGATGTTAGCCATTCAGCTGGCGACCATCAATCCCGCTGAGTACTTTGGGCTGCGGGACCTGGGGGCCATCGCTCCGGGCTATCGGGCTGACATGGTGGTCTTGGATGACCTCAGGAGTTTTGAAGTCAAAAAGGTCTTTCGCGGGGGCCAGTTGGTTGCGGAGGAGGGGAAGATGCTGGCCACCATTGGCAAGCGTCCTCCGGTGCCGCTCAGAGGCACGGTCAACGTCGCGTGGATAGAGCTTGAGGACTTCCGCATCAAGTCCGGAAGCGGGCGGGCGCGGGTGATCGGCCTCACGGCGAATCAACTGGTTACGAAGCAGCTCATGGTGCAGGTCAAGACGGTGGATGGACTCGCGGTGGCTGATGTGGAGCGAGACATCCTGAAGCTAGCCGTCATAGAGAGGCATCTGGCCTCGGGGAACACGGGTCTAGGCTTTGTGAAGGGGTTCGGGCTGAAGCGGGGTGCCTTGGCCTCTTCAGTGGCGCATGATTCTCACAATATCATTGTCGTGGGGACCAACGACCTGGACATGATGACAGCTGCCGTCGAGATTGTGAAGATGCAAGGCGGTCTGGTCGTGGCGACGGACGGAGAGGTTCTGGCAACTCTGCATCTACCGATCGCTGGCTTGATGTCCGAGAACTCGGCGGAGCAGGTAAGGGCTGAGATGGAGAACATCGAGCAGGCAGCCGCAGAGCTGGGTTGCACTGTCTCCAATCCCTTCATGGCTATGTCGTTTCTCGCCCTGCCGGTGATTCCGAGGCTGAAGTTGACGGACAAGGGGCTGGTGGACGTCAAGAGATTTGAGCTCGTCCCCTTGTTCGAGGATGGAGAATAGGCACGCCGGCTGCAGGGTGCGGTCCGATGACTGACTTGCTGCCCGTCCGATTCTGACAGGTAGCGGTCTCCGGGCGCTTGCACGGATAATCGGACTCTTGCCAGATGGTCAGGAGAGAGCTTCACCAGCCAAGAGGTCGGCTGGTGCGGTGGCTGACCCGAAAGTCTAGGAGCGCGTCCCAGTCTTCAAGGCTGCCGGATCAGGGGGAAGGCGATGCCATGTTGCCGTTGCATACCTGATACCGCGGCCGCAGACTGATTCCGGACGATCAGGGTGCTTCCAAACCGTGTTGCTCAAGAAGCTGGGTGTCCTGAAGCAATAGCTCCGTTGCTCCGTCAGCAACCAGCTTTCCTCCATCAAGGATGACGGTACGCGATAGTAATTCTCTCACCAGCCGCATATCGTGGGTGGCGACCACCATGGTCTGCGGCAACTCCCCAAGTAGGCGGATTAGTTCCCGTCGTGCCCGCGGATCTAGTTCTCCGGAGGGTTCGTCGAGCGCCAAGATCATGGGCTGCATAGCCAACACGGTCGCTATCGCTATGCGCTTCTTCTCGCCCAGACTGAGATGATGAGACACGCGATTCTCGAATCCTGCCATTCCTACCTGATCCAGAGCCCATCTTACCCTTTGGAGCACCTCATCCTCATCAAGGTTCATGTGCAGCGGTCCGAAGGCAACGTCCTCGAGGACGGTCGGGGAGAAGAGTTGATCGTCGGGATGCTGGAACACCAGGCCGACTTGGCTGCGAACGGCTGCCAAGTTGCCGTCGCCCAGCTCAGCGCCCAAGATTCTTACCATCCCTTCACCCGTCAGTATGCCGTTCAGATGGAGCAGCAGGGTTGATTTCCCGGCGCCATTAGGTCCCACCAACGCTACTTTCTCCCCCTCCGATATGGCCAGAGTAACGCCATCCAGCGCTTTCCTACCGTCCGGATAGCTGTAGCTTAGCTCGTCCAGCTCGATGGCTGGACGAGCCTCTTCCGCCGACTGATCAGGACGCCTGAGTCGGGCAGAGACCTTGGTTAGTTGGCTGTGTAGTTCCTCTGACATTGCCACGCCTTTAGATTCTCAAGCGGACTCTGCTCAGGATCACTATGGCCAGCAAGTAAGCCACAAATCCTAGACAGGTCATCAAATCGCTCAGACTCAGTGCTTGTGACCTCATGGTGCGAGTCGTCCCGTCGAAGCCCCTGGACAGCATGGCAGCGTAGATCCGCTCGCTCCTCTCATAGCTCCGCAGAAAAAGGGAGCCGATCATACCTCCCAGGACTTTGGCTTTCCACACAATGCTGCCACCGCCCCTGCCATCAGGATTGGCACTGCGGGCTTCTCTGGCTCGCTGCAAACGTAGGGCTTCGTCGGCGATCACGAAGATGTAGCGATACATGAACGAGATTGTGGAGAGGACAACTCTGGGTAGTCTAAGCCCCTTCATCGCAGCCAGGAGACGCGGGAAGGTTGTGGTGGCTGTCAGCAGCGTGGCGACGAGCACAGCCAGCCAAGCTTTGACCATGATGCTGCTAAAGGCGACCAATCCCTGATGGGTTATCGAGATGTGCCAAGAAGCCACTTGCAAGCCGGTGAGCGTCGTCCCGTCGACGGTGAACACCAGAGTGATCGCAGCAAGGGCAAATGGCAGCACCACCATGGACCGCCTCATTATGATCAGCGGAGGAACGTGGGACAGCACCACAAGCGCCAGTATCGTTGCCAGGATTAGTAGGTATGAGAGCCACGCTCCATGAGGTAATGCAGTGATGGCGATGATGAAAGCCAGCGTCAGCGCGAGCTTCGGCCGCCCATCCAGCCGGTGTATCGGGCTGTCTTCTTCGTAGTACTGATCGAGAGCGTGGATGTGAGACATCGATTCTGCTGCGAAGGCACCTCACCAATCTGAGAAGAAAGATCTTCTATCTGCTGGCTCTGGTCAGCGCAATGCTGCTGGTTAGACCTCGTCCGTCTGGTCAGCAGATGGTCTGACGCGCAGAAGGTAACCTACTCCGAGACCGAGCCCGAAGACGACGAGGGTGCCGATGATTCCAGCCAGGATAACAGCAAGTTCCTCGTGCCCTACCCCGGGCAGGACGTAGTCGGGAATCAGCTCGTAGAGCGGACCCTGCGCCAACTCTATGAATCCGTAGTCCTCGGCCACTCTCTCCAGCCCGTCGGGCCAAGGAGATGCCAAGGGAGAGAGCAGGACGACTGCCAGGGCGATAACCAGACCGGCTATCCACCACAGTCTGTTTCTCATCCGTCATCACTCCTATACCTGCGGCTGCGACTCTAGGAGATCCCTCCGGGTGGCGGCGATGAAAGCCACCGTGGCCCCGGTAATCAATCCCTCTCCCAGGCCGATCAGCGTGTGGACGCCTGCCATGGCTGGCAAAGCTATCTGGAGGGGCGAGGAGCCGGAGACGGCCAATTGCACTGCGACAGCGACGGAGGCGACCAAGACCGAGGACCAGCCAGCTGCAAAAGCACCGGCCAGATTGGCCCAAGATCTTCCTCCCACGATCCTTTTCATTCCCACGTAGACGTAGTAGCCCACCAGACAGCTGATCACCGCCATGTTGAGGATGTTAGCGCCCAGAGCAATCAATCCACCGTCTTGAAAGATGAGGGCCTGGACGGCTATCACACTTGTCATCACCAGCATTCCGGCCCAAGGCCCTAACAGGATGGCGACCAAAGCGCCTCCAATGAGATGGCCAGAGGTTCCGCCAGCTACCGGGAAGTTCAGCATCTGGGCAGCGAAAATGAAGGCGGCCATCACGCCCATAAGGGGCACCTGTCTTTCACCCAGTTGCCGGTTCGTGCGGCCAACGGCGTACGCCAAGGCCAGGATGGACAGTGCCCAGGCGATTGCTGCCACAACGAGGGTCAAGAAACCGTCGGGGATGTGCATCGCCTTTGGTAATAGGATAGGAATTAGCCACGTGCCAGCAAGTATCATCGTTCCGTCCCCCCTTTCCGCAGCAATCTGTCTCTGGAGCTAGTTTGCCGACGGGTGGTGTCAGTCGTTGATCCAAGGGGATCAGCTACTTGCACACCACGCTCGCTAGCTCCCGGTCTCCTCGCGATTCTGTTTGCACGCACTGCATATGCCGAACACCGCCAAGTGCTCTATCTCCGCATGGAACTGGTACTCTTCCCCTATGGCCTGTCGTAGAGGGTGCAAGAAAGAGTTGTCCATGTCCAGCACTCCGCCGCACTCTCTGCAGATCAAGTGGTGGTGCAGCCCCTTGCTCAGTAACTCATACTGGGCATGCCCTTGTCCTAGATCCGTCTCGCTCACCAAATGCAAGGCCTTCAGGAGGTCAAGCGTTCTGTACACCGTGGAGATATCCAGATACGGATAGGACGCGCGAACTGTGTCATGGATCTGTTCGGCGCTGATGTGCCCGTCACTGCCCGCAATAGCGTCCAGGATCATCATGCGCTGCGGTGTCAATCGGTACCCGATCTGTTGCAGTGCTTCGACTATTACGTGATGATGACTCATATACGCTCCACATGCAATTTTATATCAAATGCCATCTCTTGTCAAGTGCAAGTGCCTCGCAACCAATCAGCGACATGAGACCCAGAGTACACTCTCACGCCTGCAGGGCGGAGGCATGCATGTGAGGAGGGATGCGGGCGATCGTAAGGGTCAGCTGTCGTTGTTTCTCGGGGCGCTGGCGTGCTGCCGATCCAGCTCCAGAGCGATGGCTTCGGCTTCGTGCACTAGTTGGGAGGCCATCTCGAAGATAGCGACCCCTTTCATGTCCGCTTCAATCGCGTCTGGGGTGTAGGTGAGGAAGCCAAGAATCGGCAGGTCAGGGCCCTGCTCCCGGATGAACTGCCGATCTGCTTCATCGCGAACGCTGTTGCCGACAAGATAGAGCCGAGGAATGCCGATGTCCTGCGCCAGCTTTCGAATCAACTCCGCTGTCTGAAGGCTTCGCCGACCCGGTTCCACCACGATGACGAAGGCATCCACCGCTTGGGCTGTGGCGCGCCCGAGATGTTCTACGCCAGCCTCCATGTCCATGATTACCACTTCGGAGCCTCGATCAAGCAAGATGTGGGTTACCAGCGTTTTCAAGAGGACGCTTTCGGGGCAGATGCAACCGCCGCCGCCCTTCTTCACAGTGCCCAGTTGCAGCAACCGGATGCCATGGTGAGTGGCACTGAAGCGGTCAGGAATGTCGTCCACCCTGGGGTTCATCTTGAACCAGCCACCGACGCCCCCTGGCCTCGCACCCGTGCGCTCTTCAATCAAGTCTTCCATCTCGGCGATAGGTGTGATCTGATCCGTGAGCTCGACTGGAAACCCCAATGCCCAGGCCAGGTTGGGTGACGGATCTGCATCGATGACTGTGACCTTTCTTCCTTGCCGGGCATAGGTGTAGGCTAGCAGGCTGGTCAGCGTGGTTTTGCCCACTCCACCTTTTCCGGTTACAGCTATCTTGGACACAACACCTCCTCAGTAATGCGCGTTGGAACTCCTTCTCGCAGCATTAGAGCAAGCCGTCTAGGGAATGGAAGATGGCTTCCACCGCGAGGCGCGCAGGCGCCTCCTCGGGTAGTTCCACGAGGGGCCGACCCGCGGCATCAAACTCTGCCACCATGGGATCCAAGGGGATTAGACCTGCCAACTTGAGCTGGCTATCGGCGATGAACTGCTCTAGTTGGGAAGCAAGAGCTGGATCCCCTTGCTCATCGGTGGGCACGCGGTTTACCACGAGGCGAATGTGACCCACTTGGGTCTTCACTTCGTGGATCAAGTGGGCCACCCTCTCTGCCGTGGTCAAGCCTCGCATTGTAGGGTCGGAGATAATGAGAAGTAGGTCAACGCTACGAGTTGTGCGACGGCTTAGATGCTCCAGACCGGCCTCATTGTCAATGACCACGCAGTCATACGACTTGGAGAGGTGATCGATCGTGGCACGTAGCATATTGTTTGCAGCGCAGTAGCAGCCTGGGCCCTCGGGACGTCCCATTGCCAGCAGGTCGTAACCTCTTTCCTCAACCAGGGCCTGATTGATTCGCAGGTCGAGGTACTCGGGCTTGCTGATGCCACTCATGAAAGTCCCCGAGCTGATCTGGTCTGAGGTCTCCTCTCTGATATCCCCTACAGTCTCGTCAACGGCGGTTCCCAGGGTAAGATCGAGGTTGGTGCTCGGGTCAGCATCGATAGCCAGCACTGTCTTCCGCTGGTTGTCAACCAAGTACTTGATCAATAAGGCGGATACCAAGGTCTTCCCAGTGCCGCCCTTACCAGCGACAGCGATTATCTTTCCCATGTTGCTTCTGTCATCACGCCACTAGGTCACAAGGTGTTGTGACATTTGCTGGTGTACCAGTCAGTTCCCGTCGGCACGACGTCGCCCCAAGGATCACGTCTCATCGTCGATGATCATGTAGCTGCTGGTTAGCTCTGTAGTGCCTGACAGGGTGGAGCCCACGGAGCAGTACTTCTTCTCGGCGAGTTTGATTGCTCGTTCGACTGCGGGCACGGCTAGTTCGCTCCCCCACAGCGTATACTCTACGTGGATCTTCCGGAAGCTCCACGGTGGATCAGGATCCTGTTCACCACTAACCTGCATTTGCAGACCAGCCACATTCTGCCGTTGCTTCTTGAGAATGGAGACCAAATCCACGCCAGTGCATCCTCCCAGCGCAATTAGCATCAGATCCGAAGGCTTCAACCCCGTGGGTTTGTCTCCCGATGGCCCAGACATGACCAAGCTATGCCTTGTGCTGTCGGTGCCTACGAATTCCTCGTCCCCTGCCCATTTGACCTTTACCTCAGCCAAATCTCCTCCTCAGCCCTTTGATTGACATTAGTGCCAGGTGCCGGTCCGACGAATAGGAAGGGAGTACTATTGACCAGCGGTACGGAACTAGTTACAATTATCACAGGGGAGGTTTCTCCTCTTATTCCTCCTTAGTGAGAGACGAGGTGCCGGGACCTCGCCTCTCATTTCATTGGTCAACAGTTCTCGTCTGTCGAACTAGGAGCCTCTCTGTTTGGAGGTGAAGGAGGTTGGCCATGACGGCGCCTTCGCGATGGCCACGTACTATCAAGTTGGGAGCAGCCGTGCTTGCGATTGCGTTCTTCTTCCTCTACTATGTAGTGATGTGTGCTGTCAGTGCGCAGCTGCTTTTTCTCGTCCGATGACGCGCGCCCCTGCGAACCCGTTCACGTCAGGAGTAGGACGCCTGTCATCTTTCAACGCGACCTCTCGTTCCCCGAAGTGGTAGCTCGCGCAGGCCGGAGAGACCCCCAGTTCGCAGATCCTCTGCCCCGCACGTGGGGTCTGCTATTCCTGCTTGTAGACTATGTC
>CAZBJW010000093.1:0-14922 GCA_964492135.1 uncultured Anaerolineales bacterium | reverse complement strand
GCACGGAACCGTGGACGGATGCCGACTACGTAGAGGTGGAGATAAGGGACACAGGGGTAGGGATAGGCGAGGAGGAACTCGGAAAGGTTTTCGAGCCTTTCAGTCGCGTGCAGGGGAGAGGGACAGGCCTGGAATTGGCCATCAGCAGGCGGATCATCAACGAGCATGGCGGCGAGGTTGAGGTGGAGAGTCAGGCGGGGGAGGGGACCAGGTTCATAGTTAGGGTTCCCGTGGCCAGGAGGGCAGGGCGATGACCGAGAGGATACTCATCGTCGACGACGAAGAGACCTTATGCTACTTCTTGAAGGAATCGTTGGAGGAGAAGGGGTATCAAGCTGTGGCGGCGTACACAGCACGAGGGGGTCTGGACGTCGTGACGAGGCAGCAAATAGACCTGGTACTACTGGACCTGAAGCTGCCTGACGGAGATGGTCTGGATGTACTGTACGAAATCCGCAAGGTCGACTCCAATCTGCCGGTGATCGTGCTGACTGCTCACGCTGGTGTCGAGAGTGCTGTGCAAGCGATGAAACTGGGAGCGTATGACTACCTGGAGAAGCCGATCAACTTGGAGGAACTGAGCATCACCGCCGCCAAAGCTCTGGAATCGCGAGCCATGCGCCAGGAGATTCAACGCTTGCGGTTCCAACAGGATCGGGACCAAGAGTTCATCGTGGGTGACAGCAAGCGGATGCAGGATATTATGCGGCTTATCGAACGAGTCGCTCCGAGTAAGGCCAGCGTTCTGATCGAGGGAGAAAGCGGTACCGGCAAAGAGGTGATTGCGCACGCCATACATAACATGAGTCCCCGCGCGAAGAAGGGCTTTGTTCCCATTAATTGCGCTGCCATTCCAGACACTCTGATGGAGACAGAACTCTTCGGCTATGAGGCAGGGGCCTTCACTGACGCCAGGCGCCAGAAGCTTGGGCTGATAGAGATGGCAGACGAGGGTACACTCTTCTTGGACGAGATCAGTACTCTCAAGCCGGAACTACAGGCCAAGTTGCTGCGGATTCTGGAGACGGAGAGCATGCGACGACTTGGCGGGATGAAAGACGTGCATGTCGATCTGCGCATCATCGCCGCCACGAATAGCGATCTCCGCCAAGCCATCAGCCAAGGCACCTTCCGCGAGGATCTCTACTATCGTCTGAGCGTAGTAGTTATCGATATACCCCCGCTGCGCGAACGTATGGAAGATGTCGACAAGTTCGCGGCAGCGTTTATCGCCGACTTCAACAGGACGAGGGCCACCAGTGTGCAAGGCTTCTCTGACGATGCTCTACGTTTGATGCGCCAGTACGAGTGGCCTGGCAACGTGCGAGAGCTGCGCAACGTCGTGGAGCGAGCCATGATCCTGTGCAATGCTGACGTAATTGACGTAGGGGATCTGCCGGCAGAAATTGTCAGCAAGGAGCCGGGTGCGGTATTTGCAGGCAATCTTCTGCCCATTCCACCCGTGGCGTCCGGTGTTGATATGAAGGCCACCATAGCGGACATCGAAAAGCGAATGATCAAGGAAGCGTTGGCGCAGACGGAAGGGAACAAGAGTCGGGCCGCCAGGCTGCTTGGGGTCAGTCGTGACGTCCTCAATTACAGCATACAGAAGTACGGCTTGCAGTTCGATCATTGATGGCAGAAAGGCTCTCAACGGGCTTTCCATAGCAGTACGGTTCTCCTCTTCTCCTATCCCCGCCGGGCATCCCCACTTGCCTGTACGCGATCACTCTAGCGCGCTAAACTGATCGTGTGCCCCCCCGTCGCCAGGGACAGTAAGGTGCGCAAATTCCCTCAGCGCGGGATTTTCCACAGCCGCTATAATCTTGCATCCGTATAGCACTCGCCACCAGGACCAGACACGGCCCGGGCGTAGATCTCATTGCACACATCGCTCAAACTACGCCTCCGGCCCATGAGTTCAAGATATAGTAGGTGGTGAAGTCACCCCCACTGTATGTAGCATCTCGCTGACCAAACCCCGGGGACGCACTCACCTCCCGGTCATCTAAGCTCCCTCGAATCATCTTGCGCTACGCTGGTCTGATGGCTGGCCCGCCTATTCCGCGGCCTGGCACAGATCTTGCACCAACCAGTGAGTAGAGATTTTTGCGTGTGGACGGCGAGCGCAGGAGCGAAATGTCGAACCGCTGGGTGAAGCTGCTGATAGCTGAAGATGAGGATACGCTGTCCTTCTTTCTCCGACAGAGCCTGGAGGACTCGACGCCTCCATTCTTGGTCGAAGTGGTGGATGCTGGTGACCAAGCCTTGAAGAAGGTCCTCACAGACAACTTTGATCTGCTTATTGTCGACCTCCGCCTTCCGGACATGGACGGGTTGGCGCTGATAAGGGCTGTGCGGCAGTTCGATCCCTTCATGAAGGTGATTGTGATGACGGCCTACGGATCTCCAGAAACCGAGAAAGAGGTGAAGAAGCTGGGGATCCATGGCTATGTCACGAAACCCTTCGTGATTGACGATATGAAGAAGATGATAACTCAGATAGTGGCGGACAAGTCATCCTTTGGAAGGGGGGCACGAGCATGAGATTCGAGATTCAGATCGCAATGTCAGTCAGCCTGTTCGTGATAGGAGTCCTAGCATCGCTTTCTGGGCTCTGGATCATCTTGGCAAAGGAGTATCACCAAGCGATGAAGCAGTTGTCGGCCCAGTCCGTACGGATCAGTGGCCGCGCCCTCACGCAGGATTCCGTGGCTCCTCTGATCGATTCTGCGTCGCGAATGGTAGAAGCCATCAATCAGCTCATTCGCACTGCGGCGGGCGTAGGCGCTTTTCTGTGTGTGGTGGGCGTCATTATCTGCATTGTCGCCTTCTGGATGATCGGCAGAGTATGAGAGGTAGACGATGAGCGACATAGAGAGCGGAAGGCCGCCCGACGCGACCGGGGGCGTCGAGGAACCTCGCAGTGTGGAACTGATAGATGTGCAGAGCACGGTGAGGAGGTACGTCGAGTGTCTGGCGGATGACCCTAAGCTGCAGGCCATATCCTCCTCATACGTCCCCTTGCGTCTCGCACCCGTCCAAGCCTCCGAGGCCGCGCCAGAGGATCGTGACCAAGGCGTTGAATCACGGTCCAACGGCTGCCTCGAGAGAACGTCGGACATCCTTCCGTCCATCCGGGACTGGCAGAGGATCATTCTCGTGGGCGGGGGTGGGTGTGGAAAGACAGCCACACTGCGCTGGCTAGCACATCAGCAGGCAGAAGGTCTGCTGGCAGAGGAGAGTTGGCGCGCACAGGGCGATCCTGGATCCTCCGGGTACGTGCCTCTGTACGTGGAACTGTCAGAATGCGACAACGCTGACGGTTTGCTCGGGTCGCTCGCCCGGGTCTTCGAGGAATACGACTTGCCAGCGCACGATGAGGCAGTCAGCCACATTCTCGACTGCAACCTCATCCTCTTCCTCCTAGACGGTCTGGAGCGCGTTCATGATAACGATTTGCTGGTCGACCTGGCCCGTCTGGTCGAGTCCCAAGATAGCAGGTGTGTCGTGTCGTGCCGGGCCGAGGCCTACGACGCCTTCAGGCGCTGGCTGGAAGACCCGCAAGTCTTTGAGCTCGAGGATCTCAGCGATGAGGAGCGCAGGGTCTACATAGAGAGCCAACTCGCTGAATCAGCCAGGCCCTTCGCCGTATCCAGGGCAAGAGGAGAGGAGCGGCTCTGGAACCTACTGAGGATTCCTCTCTTCTCCGCCACGTTCGTGGAGTTGGCGGACAAAGCGCCTGGTGGACTGGGATGGGTGCCGAGCAGTGCTGTCGTGGAACAAGGAGCCCAGCGGCTTCTGGAGGCTGCGAGTTACCGGTCGGAAGAGCTTGACGTCGACCAGGCCCAGCGCGGTTTGGCGGCCGTCGCTCTGCACATGCAGCATGTGGGCAATTCCGAGGTGGTCGAGCTGGAGCGCGGCCAGGCCTTGGCCCAGCAAGCTTCGGTCGGAGGCCCGGTCTCTCCACAGTGGCTGTCCGGGCTTGCCTCCACAGGCATCATAACCATCTCCAAGGCCAACGACTCGGTATCCTTTGCTGATCGGATGCTGCAGGATTTCTTCGCTGCGCAAGCCGTGAGTGAGTCCTACTCAGGGGCCCTGTCCAAGAGTATTTGCCTCGACTCCGAGGAAACGGCGAAGCACTGGAGCGGTGTCCTGGTTCATCTGTATCACTTCCTGACGGATAGGTTGACCTACTTGCAGCAACTATTGCACACTCGCATCGACGGCTGGGGCCCTCGTATCGCGGCAGAGTGTCTTGTCTACAATGAGGACTCTCAGGAGGCTCGCGAACTCGCCGCCTCCCTGGCTCTTGTCGACACCCTCGACCTGACCTCCGTCTATCAGTTGGGACTGGCGCTCAAGAGCATGGGCAAGAAAGACGACGCCAATGCCTTGTTCGAGGGTATGCTGGGGCGCGAGCGCGGTACGTCCCAGCCACGTCAGGAAATGCTGGGCTACAGACAGAAGTATGCCAGGAAAGGTCTGGATACACCCTGGCCGGAGCGACCTGAGAAGCTGATCTCGCGGCGAAACCTGGGTCTCCTGTATCGCGAGTTGGACCAGGCCGATAGGGCAGTGTCGGAACTGGAGGACGCCGTGCAAGGGGCGAACGCCGCCTGTTCAGACACCTACCACGAGTTGGGACTGGCCTATCTGCAACAGGGGCGCCTTGAGGACGCACTGGCGTCGTTCCAGCACGCGATAGCCCTCAGTGGTGGGGTGGCCCCCTACCATTACGGCCTCGGCGCAGTCTTGAACCGCCTGCACAGGCATGTCGAAGCACAGGCAGAACTACAGCAGGCGACGATGCTGGATCCCGATGATGCGGCGCCCTATCTCGAGCTGGGATACTCCTATGAGCAGCAGGGATGGCAGGGCGAGGCCCTGGCCGCTTATGAGGCAGCCGAGGCACGCAATCCGCGTACAGCATCTTGTCCCCAACGCATCAGCAGGCTGCTGTCTTTGCAGGGGCGATGGGACGAAGCAGTCCAAGCTCTGCAGCGCGCCCTGGCCCTCGAACCCAACAGAGCCGAGTGGCACTATGATCTGGGCATCCTGTATGAGCGGTTGGGGCAGGACCGCGATGCCTTGGCGGCCTTCGGGGATGCAGCCCATCTCGACCCGCAGAACCCCGAGTACCTCTATCGGGCGGGGACGGTCTGCCGAGCAATGAACCAGCCAACAAGGGCGGTAGAGTACCTTCGGGCAGCCCTCGAACTAGACTCAGAACAAGCCAGCTGGTTCTTTGAGTTGGCGTGCGCGATCGCTTCAGAGGGGCGGTACGATGAGGCATGGGTCTGGTCCGAGCGTTCCATCACCCTCGATCCTGAAGAGGCCAACTATCGAGTCGTGGCTGGAAGGATTATGCGCCATCTCGGACGGTACAGCGAGGCGGAGTCTCAGCTAAGAGAAGCTACGCAGCTTGACTCGCAACTGGCATCTGCCCGTTGCGAACTCGGCCTTCTGTTGGCTGCACAGGGCCGCAGTGAGGAAGCTCTAGCCGAGTACGAAGCTGCAATCTCCGTGGAGCCGCAAGACGCAGCTTGCCACTGTCACTTGGGAACGTTGCTACGCCAGATGGGGCGATATGACAGCGCCGAGTCGTCCCTGACGAGAGCCATCGAGTTGAATTCTTCCCTGGGGGACGCAATTGCGGAGCTCGGGGCTGTGTATGAAGAAACTCAGCGTCGTGGAGACGCCCTGCATTTGTATGACCAAGCTATTTCCATGGACCCTGGCAATGCCAGTTACTATCTCCGCGCGGGCGCCTTGAGCCACAAACTGGGACAGGATCAGGAAGCCAGGGGCTACCTGGAAGAGGCGCTGAGGCTGGGATCACAGACTGGAAAGGCCCATTTTCTTCTGGGCCAAGTCAACGAAGCCACAGGATCGACGGAAGAGGCATTGGAGCAATACCAGGAGGCGATCGGAGCTTCGCCAGAGGAGCCAGAATATCATGTCCGAGCAGCAGTAGTGTCATACCAACTGGGCCGTGTCAATGAGGCGAGGGCGGAGGCTGAGAGGGCACTAGAGCTGAACCCGGACAGCCCAGAGGTGAACTATGACTTGGGCAGGGCTCTGCATGAGATGGGCCTCTCCAGGCAAGCGGCTGTCTGTCTCGAGAGCGCCGCTGACGTCGCGCGGGATAACCCAGAGTTCCAGCTGGTGTATGCTAGAGTTCTTCGTGATCTCGGGCGAGTAGAGGAAGCGATTCGGGCGCTGGAGACAGCGCAGCGGTCACTTCGGGAACCAGCTCCCGTTCACGCCGAGCTGGCAGAAGTGTATTCGGAAGAGGATGACATAGCAGAGGCTTTGAGACATTGGGAGGAGGCAATCAGTCTCGAACCTGAGAACGCATCATACCTGCTGGGAAAGGGAACACTCCTGCGCGATCACGGTGAGGCTGATCTGAGCCTGGGCGCCCTGGAGCGAGCTGCATCATTAAACCCCGACGACGCGCAGATCCAGTGGCAGTTGGGTGTGACTCTGGAGACGCTTGGACGAGACGCCGAAGCATCTTCGGCCTACGGTCGGGCAGTGGGCTTGTCACCGGACGTGCATAGGTATCAGCTGTCGTACGGCGTCGTGCTCCGAAGGTTGGGTGACTCGCCGGAGGCAGTCAGAGCGTTGAAGGCTGCTCTTGATCTTGCCCCGGATGATTCGGAGAGCAACTATCAACTGGGCAAGTTCTACCTTGAGCAGGATGACCCGCAGGAGGCCATAGCTCTCCTGGAGAAGGCCTCTGAGCTGAGCCCCGAGACAGGAGCATACCATCGCTCCCTGGGTCGAGCCTACCGGATGATGGGTCAGGACCAAGCGGCCTTAAGTGCCCTCGAGCGCGCAACAAAACTCATCCCAGACGATGACGAGCTGTGGTGGGATCTCGGGCAGGCCGCCGAGACTCAGGGGCATACCCAGAAGGCCTTGACTTCATATCGCCGTGCTCTGGACCTGAAACCTGACGATGCTCGCTACCGCGCGCGCCTGGCTGAGCTACTGAGACGGCTCGGGCAAGACGAGGAGGCGGTGCAGACTTTGGAAGTGGCTGCCGGACAGGATGAGCAGGAGCCGGAAATACAACACGCCCTGGCGCAGCTTTACCGTTCACAAGGTCGTCTGGAAGATGCACTACACGCGGCTGAGAGGGCGGTGCATCTCGAGCCGTCTCGTGGGCGGTACAGGAGCGAGCATGCGGCGATTCTGATGGATCTCGGCCGTCTTGAGCAGGCCGCAACCGAGTTGGAGGAATGCGTGCGACTGGCGCCTGACAATGCGAGCGACCGGTTTGCCCTTGGCCAGCTCTACGAGGGACAAGGTCGCCTGGAGCCTGCTGCCGACCATTACCAAGAGGCGGCCGCCTTGGCTCCTGATCGACCGACATACCACTTCCGTCTCGGCGCCGTTTTGGCCCGAATGGAGCAGCTCGAGGAGGCGACAGCTGCCTTGGGGAAGGCGATAGCACTGGCGCCGGACGACGTGGACGCAGTCTTGACCGCTGGCCAGGTGCTATACGAACAGCAGCTGTACGAGGAGGCTCTCTCGCAATTCGAAAAAGCTATCGAACTCGACGGGGCCTCGGCGGCAGCGCATCGCGGTGCCGGTGCAGCACTGCGCCACCTGGGTGACGCCGCTGGTGCGATCAAGGAGTTGAATAGAGCGGTCGAGCTGGACCCGACCGATCACGTGGCGCATCTGGAGCTCGCGAAGGGCCATGCTGATATCGGCGATTTGATACGGGCACTGGAGGCTTGCCAAGCGGCCGTCGATCTCGCGCCCGATCAGGCGGGTTACCATCGACTCAAGGGTAGCCTGCTACGACGGTTGGGTGAGGCCAATCAAGCGATCGAGTCTTTGCTGCAAGCGCTGGCGCTCGACGGAGGTGATTTCGAGGCCCACTACGAACTCTCGTTGGTCTACGAGATGCAGGAGCGCTTTGAGGAAGCGGCACAATCCCACGGGCGAGCTCTTGAGCTTGCCGATGACTCGGCAGACTTTCGCCAACGGTTGTCTGCACTGGCCTCGAGAGTGGCCAAGTCGCTTCCTTATGCCAAAGCGCCTCGCTGGTTTGAGCAAATGGAGGGCGAGTTGCAGCAGCAATTGGCGAGGCGGTCCGACGATGCCCATGCCCACAGCCAATTGGGAGTGATACTTGCCAAGAAGGGCAGGGAAGAGAGGGCGATCGCCGAATGCAGGGAAGCCGTTGAGCTCGAGCCTGATAATGCTGTCCATCATCACAATCTGGCGCTGCTGCTCCGGACGGTCGGGAGACACGAAGAGGCGGTTCAAGAATTGCTCACGGCATGCAACATCGCTCCGAAAGACCCAGCGAATCACTATGAGCTGGGCCAGGCGTATCTCGCCGTGGGGCAATTGGAGCCCGCCATCGCCGCGCTGGAAACGGCGACTCAACTCGCGCCCATGCGGGCAGACTACTTGTACGCCTTAGGCACAGCCTACGAGCAAGCAGACCGCCATGATGAGGCCATCTCCGCGCTGACGAAGTCTCTTGAGCTCAATCCGGAAGCAGCCGACAGACATCATCGTCTGGGCGAATTGTACGAGAGGGACCAGCGGTATCAATCGGCCTTGGAGGAGTACCTGTCAGCGGTTGAGTTCGAGCCGGAAACGGGCGAGTACTACCACGATGCAGGCGTGGCCTATCAGCACATGAGGAGGCACGAGAAGGCCGCCCAGTACCTACAGAAGGCCCTCGACCGGGAAGGTGATGACCCACATTGGTGGGCTGACCTGGGTGCCGCCCTGGAATCGCAGGGGCGCTGGGAAGACGCGGAGATCGCGTACATGAGAGCCACACAGTTGGCCCCGGATGAACCGTTATTCCTCCTCCGGCTGGGTCGGTGCTACGAGGAGATGCGGCGCTACAACGATGCTGCTGCGCAATACCTGGAGGCGGCTTCGCTGAGACCGGATTGGGCACTGGTTCACGAGCATCTGGCGAGTCTGGCGGAGGCGCAGGGTGACCCTCAGGACGCGTTGCTCAGTTATAGCAAGGCCATCCAGGCAGACCCGTCCAACCCTGACTACCATGTGAAAATGGCGGCGCTCCATCGGCGGGAGAAGCGTTACGACGGGGCCATGAAGGAACTCCAACAGGCAATCCAACTGTCAGAGCGGATGCCGGCTGCATACCACGAGATGGCCGAGATCCACGAGGAACAGGGCAACTACGATGATGCGCTGCACGCATATCATCAAGCACTGAAGATGGCGCCGGATGACGTGACATCGCATGTGAAGCTCGGGCAGCTTTGTGAGCGGCTTGGGCACTTGGACAAAGCTGCAGCTCATTTGAAGAAGGCTGTCGAACTGCAACCCACCAGCGCATCCGCGCGGGCGTCCCTGGGACGGTTATTCGCCACCCAAGGAGACTACAATGCTGCTCTACAGGAATACGAGCAAGCGTTGCGCATGGATCCTCATAGCTTTGATAGCTACTTCGGGGCCGGGATGATCTACAAGAAGATGAAGCAGTACCCTGAGGCAGTGGAGATGTTCAGGCAGGCGGTCAAGCTGACACCTGACAACAGTGAGGCGTACAAGCAGCTTGCTGCTACGAGCGCCCTCGCCTTTTTCGTGTCCAGAGGCGCTCGCTCCAGCGAGCATTTCAGCGAACGGGATGACTGGGTACAGGAGGCCAACACAGCGTGCCGTTGATAACGTCTAGAGCACTGTATGACACAGCCAAGCTGGCGGCAGATCTCGGCTATCAAGTTCTGGCAACACAGGTGCTGGAGCATCTCCTGAAGCATCTGCCGAACCACGTCGCTGCACACTGCCTGCTGGGCAAGACATTCGTCGAGTTGGAGCAGTGGGAGGAAGCTCAAGAACACTTCGGCTATCCGCTATTGGTCGATCCGCTGAATCTCTCAGCCCTGAAGGGCATGGGCCGCGTGGACGTGGCTCAAGGCTCGAAGCCGGCAGACAGCCAGTACCTGCAAAAGGCCTGGGCCTTCCATCCTTACGACTCGGAGACTAGGCAGTTGATAGGGAAGACACTCGACGCTATGCCTCCCCTGACGTTGGCGCGGATTCTCTCTGCGTCTTCGCTTCACGAAGAGGCTCTACCCTATTATGAGATAGGCTATGGCCAGGGGCCCGACGAACTAATAGAGCAGCCGATACTGGCGCTGCTCCTGTCCCAGGCATTATGGAGGGCGGGTCGCACCGATAGAGCCCGGCCGTTGTTGGAGCAACTACTGGACGAGAACCCAACATGGATCAGACCCCAACTGATACTGGGCCACATAGCCTTGGACAAACGGGATGACGCCATGGGGGTGGCGCTGCTCCACGACACAGAGGCTTTGGATTGCAGTTGGCTCATCGCACAACAGCTCTTTGACATGGACGAACGGTACGATTCGGTCATGCTGAGAAGCCTCGAAGTGCCAGTTCCGGAGACGGGGATCGTGGACAGCGCTCCAGCCGTCGTCCGGTATCTCCTGGGAGTGGAGCCTGTGCCTGAGCCATCAGCCGCAAGAGAAGGCTCGATGGAGATGTCCCGGATCTCAACGGGCCCGGATTGGCGCCAAAAGAGCGCCGGTCTCGAGGCGGTGGTTCCCAATCTCTCCCACAGGGGTGCCTTAGTACCCACCAGTGACGCGCTCGAGAGCGAAGTACCCGTTGACGGTTCAGGGCAGGGGGTTGCAGTCCGCCTAATCCTGTCCAGTCGCGAGAGATTGGTCTCACGGTATGGGGAGGGCGCACAACGAGAACTGGATGCCAAGCTCTCAGAATTGTGTGATGCCGCGTCGGGATCCACGGGAGACGAGGTGATCAAGGTCTATGTGGACGAAGACTCATGCCTTGAGGAGTTTGGCGTCAGTGGTGTTGATCCTTCGGATGCACGACAGGTGACAGGTCTAATCGAGCAGCTGGATTCGGCCCTCAGCCGAGAATCGAAGGAGCTGAGATCGCTATTGATCATCGGTGGCGACTCGGTGATTCCCTTCCACAGGCTCGCCAACCCTGCCGATGACGAAGATCCGGAGGTAATGTCAGACTGGCCCTATGCGGCTCGGGATGGCAGTCCCCTGCTTGCGGGTTTAAGCGTCGGGCGTCTCCCTGATGGGGACCCCTCCAATCCGGAAACGTTGCTGCAACTGATGGACGCTGCCATCGCACATCACGACGCTGTCACGCCGGTGGGCAAGGGGAACGCGTCTCGCCGCTGGCTAAATCCTGTTGTGAGATTATTCGGCAGTGGGCAAGACTCATGGAACAGTGTTGGCTACTCAGCCGAGATCTGGGCAGAGGCATCTCGCGCGGTGTTCGAGGTTATCGGCGACGCTGATAAGCTACAGGTGTCCCCGCCCTTGACTGACTACGACTTCCTGAGCGCTTATGATGAGATGCCTACGCTCGGCTACTTCAATCTCCACGGCTTTGGCGGGAGCCCCTACTGGTATGGTCATGGTGAATCAGAGCACGGTTCGCCATTGCTGCCCATTGCGCTCACGCCCCTCTCCGTTTCTTGGGTGAATGCGGACGGGGCCGTCATCTATTCGGAGGCGTGTTACGGCGCTGAACTCCAGAGCGACTACGGTGATGGTTCAATAGCCTTGAGCTTCCTCGCAAGTGGTGCTCTAGGGTTCATTGGCAGCACTGCGATGTCTTACGGTTCCTTGGAGCCTCCGCTCTGTGGTGCCGACCTGCTCGGTAGGTATCTATGGGAGGGTGTGATAGCAGGGCTTCCCATTGGAAGCGCATTGCTGCGGGCTAGGTCGGCGTTCATTCAGGCAGTGGCGTCGAGCCAGGGCTACTTGGATGGGGAAGACCAAAAGGCGCTGTTGAGCTTCGTGCTATATGGTGACCCTTCGCTGAGGCTGGCACGGGCCACTCGAGCAGTGGAACTGGAAACGCACTTCGAAGTGGCCTGTCCGCCGCTGGCCTGTTGCTCGAAGATGAAGGAAACGGATTCGGTGCTCCTTCCCCAGGAGGTGCAGCAAAAGGTGCAGCGCAGTTTGCCTTTCCTTCGAACGAACGGCCTTGAGGGCCATCCATTGGTCCTGTGCCACGTCGACTGTTCGGGGGAGAGGTGTGCCTCGCGCGAGTGCGTTTGTGCCAGGGAAGGGAATGAGGGTGCCACTGAACTGGTGGTGACTTCTCAGCAAAGGGTGGTTTCGAAAGGCGCTCAGCAGCTGCGGCAGGTGGTCAAGGTCACAGTCAATACCGATGGGGAAGTGATGAAGGTCGTGATGTCCAGAGGTGGGACACGCGCAGATAGAGGTAACGGGCAAAGATGACATTGGAGCGATACTCGCGGCCGCAGAACGATACCGGGTTTGGCTTTCACTATTTCCCGGATACTCAGCATTACAGCCCGCACGACATCAAGCGGTGGATGCCCGAACTGAAGAGTATGGGTGCCAGCTGGCTCGTGGTCCTGTCTAGGCTGGAAAGCCCAATTCCGGAGTTCATGGTCAAGGAACTCATAGCCAGTGAAATCGAGCCCATCGTACGGGTGGTAACGCCAGTGGTTGAGCCCATAGACAGGCCTATTCTGACCGAGCTCCTGAGCGTATATGCTGGCTGGGGTGTCCACTACGTGGAGGTATTCGGTGAGCCCAATCTGGCTTCGCGATGGCGCCTGCAGGACTGGTGTCGCCCCTCGCTTGTGGAGAGATTCGTCGACCTGCTGCTGCCTTGCCTCGAACAGATGGACGCGGCCGGTCTGTTTCCGGTCTTCCCTGCATTGCGGCCCCACGGCAGCTACTGGGATCTCAGCTTCTTGCAGAGCGCTTTGCAGCTTCTGACTTCACAGGTCAACGCATCACTTGTTGAGAAGATGGTGGTGGGCATGCACAACCATGCCTGGGACAAACCTCTGTCTTGGGGTCAAGGAGGACAGGAACGCTGGCCAGCAGCGCGACCATACTACAGCCCTCCCGAGTGTCAGGATCACATAGGCTTCAACCTCTTCCAATGGTATAACGAAATCATCAGGGCTACGGTGGGGAGTTCACTGGGGCTGATATGCATGGGCAGTGGGGCGGTGGGAAATCCATGTTCCACAGTCGGTGGTGGGTCAGCCGACGAGAAACGACTTGCGGATCGATCTGTCACCATTGCCAGGATGGTGATGGATGGGTCTATACCTGAATATGTGCTGAATCATACGTTCTGGCTCTTGGCCACGGACGAAGGCGACTCTTGCAGGGTCCACGGTTGGTATGGGGCGGACGGAGCGGAGAGCCCGGCCGTCACGGCAGTGAAGGGGATGCTCAAGCATCCGCGCTGCGCTTATGGGCAAGACCCGGCCCCGGTTCCTCCTACACCGCCCTCTGATTCGCTGGCGGAGGTGGAGTTTGTTGGCCTCTCGCAGGAGATGATCGACACGTTACGCATCTGTGGTCCCGACAGCGGCAGCGAACCCTATTGGAAGGTCGTCCGTGTCGAGGTGCAGGCAGGTACTGGCAACATGAGTGCCTTTGCGATTGCCGATGCCCAAGCTATCCGCTTCTCCTGGCCTAACGGGGAGCATGTGGTAGTTCCCAAGGATGACCCCTATGCTCCGCCAGGTGCTCGACACCAGGCGGCTTCCATGCCCATGTTCGCTGGTTGGGGTAGTTACTCGGTGGAGGTTGTCGGGAATAGCGAGAAGCTGAGTGGGTTCGGCCTCTATGGCGACAATCTGGAGTTGACCCATATCCAGCACCATCCGGTGCTGATCACCTTTCAACAGGTAAGCTCCAGCGAAAAGGGGTCGCCGTTAGGGCCACCGCAACCGTCGCTCCCGCCTTCGCCAGTTTCACTGCAATCAGCGCGCTACAGCGATTTCCCCAGGCCGCCTGGCGACAACGGAATGGGCATTCACTTGGGGCTCAACATAACCAGTGAGGCCATCTCTCTGGACGTCAGGAGAGCTAAGGACATGAAGCTCACCTGGGCGACCCTCTGTTACCAAGGCGATGAACAGCTGCTGAGGTGCGCCAAGATGATCTGGGATGCGGGCATCATGCCACTATGCAGGCAGAACACCGAAATCAACAAGCTCCATTCTTTCGACCGGGATGCTCGCGTCCTCATCGAGCATGGTATTCCGGCCTACATCCAGATCTTCAACGAGCCTTCAGACCATCGAGGATGGGAGCGCGGCAGACCCAAAGAGTATGTAGTCAAGTGGGCGGGGCTCTGGGCGCAGAAGGCCACCGAAGTGTACAACGCCGGTGGCTATCCAGGGCTACAGTGCCTGCACACGGCTGAGCTAGAGGCAGCCATAGACGCTTTGGGGCCGGACTCTCAGGTGTGGGAGCACGTGTGGTTCTGTGCTCACAACTATGGTCTGAATCATCCTCCGGACTGGCGAGAGGACCAGTGCTGCGTTCTGGGCTTCAAGTTCTTCGCCGACGTGTTCGAGAGGCGCCTGGGCTTCGTACCTCCTGTCATCTGCGGAGAAGGCGGATGGCTGTATGGGGCACACGATGAAGATCGCTATCCACGCGTAGATGGAATGGTCCATGCCCGATACACGAGGGAGTTGTTCGAGTGGTTCCGACATAGCAGGCTGTCCGATGGCGAACCGCTTCCCGACTATCTATTCGCCGTCTGCCCGTGGATACTCAGCGGCCCGAGCGACGAAGCTTGGTATGGTTTCACGACGAAGGTGCTGACCATACAAGCGGTGAAGGATATCCCTGATTTCATCAGAAGGGGCAGCGCTTCGGATGAGAGTAACTAGACGGCCAGGTAGATCATGAGACTGAACGGCTCTGCACACGGAGAAGGTCAAGACGAGACTAGCGTCGATCACGGCGCCGACTATGACGACCTGAGCCTGCCCTTTGCCTATGAGATGGGCCTCTTCATAGATGAGATCGAGGAGCTGATCTGTTCCGGTAGCAAGGTCCCGTTGACCTCAAAGGCGATCGTCGATCGGGAGCAGTGCCTGGATAC
>CAZBJW010000092.1:0-15196 GCA_964492135.1 uncultured Anaerolineales bacterium | reverse complement strand
GGTGAGGACATATACGACATCCTCAACGGAACCGAGGAAGGGAACTTCGGCTGGCTACGCTGGCCATACGATCCCAGTGGGGGCAGCGTCGACGATCTCGTAGAGGCCCTGACTCACCCGACCACGAGTGAGTTCCAGGCCGCCGATGACCCCACAGACACTCACCTGAGCGTGGGCGACTGGATCTGGGCCAACACAGGGGTCAGCAACGCCAAAGACATACGAAACGCCCTTGATGCTTTGATGGACAAGGGATGGATCCGCATCGTGGCCTGGGATCAGTGGGCCCAGCAAGGCGGCGAAAAGGGCGCTTACAGGGCAGCTAGTTTCGCTATCGTGAAGCTGACCGGCTATCACCTGCCCGAGAGCAACGACCCAAATGGAACGAAGGGTAGCAAGATCCACATCAAGTTTATCGGCTTCGATGAAACGGGCTGCATCGACTGAGCACCCACGGCTGGGCCTCGGCGGGCCGCTTGCGCCCAGGCCACGGCTGGCCTGAGGAGGACGCGGACAGTGAAGAGAAGACTCAAGCAATGCAGAGAACTACTCACTGTGCAAGATGAGCAGGGTCAGGCTATCGTCATCATAGCCTTCGCCGTCGTTGCACTCATCCTGTTCGCAGGGCTGGCTCTCGACGCAGCCACCGTCTACGCCGGGCAGAGCAGGTTGAAGCGGGCGGTGGACGCCGCTGCTCTCGCGGGGGTCGTCGAACTCCCGAATGAGACGGCCGCAGCCGCGCGGACCAGGCAGTTCATGCTGGCCAATGGATTCGACACCAGCAACGGTGAGGCCCTTCCCAGGTTTGAGACCGCCCGTCTCCCCAGCAGTGAGTACATGCAGTGGGCCGTCACCGCCACCTATCGTTTGCCCTTGAATTTCCTGCCCTTGATCAACTTCGACTACGTCGAAATAGGCGACGTCGCTGTGGCCGAATACAGGTCCATGGTGGATATCTACACCTCTCAGACCGGCGGAAGGGGGATAGTGGGCCCCGTCCATCTGGCCAATTGGGGCAGATACGCCAACCCCCTCTATGGTGACCCTTACACGCCGCAGTGTTGGACCTGCGCCGGTGGGGAATGCCCTGCTGCCGTCTCTGAGGACCCAGCCCTATGTCCTGACGGCGATATCGACGGCCCAAACCCAGCCGCAAACCCGGAGCACGCTGACCTCTACAACGAGTTCAACCAAGGATATCCGTTCCGTATCCATATCCCCCCAGGATACACCGACCAGCACGAATACGTGCAGATCGAAATCCTGGACCCCGACGGATACAATACGACCCTCGAACAGCCCGTCACTATCCACCATGTGAATGGTCCTGACGAAGTTAAGGACCTTGGTGATATACTGAGCGAGATACAATGCAGTGGTGTGGTCGGGGATTGGGCAGCGATGAGGCCCCAGGCCTGTGTTTTGCCCACGGGTGAGGACGAGAACCCCCTCTGGTTTCTGACGCTGGACGAGAACTACTACTTCAACGGACGGGCCCAGGAGGCGTACGACCATGCCCTGGCCACGGTGACCGACTATCACTTGTACTACCACCGACAGCTGGCTGACCAATCAATGATCAAGAATTACATTGGGGATGCCTATTGGAGGGAGCAGCAGGACGCCAGCACGGACTTGCAGTGGATCAGCCCTCCTGGGTGGGAAGCTGTGGACTTGATCTGCGACGCCGACGGTTGTGACGTTCCAGGCATTGTCGTCAGCGAGGACGGATCCTTCAGCCTCTACGTCGAGGTCGACGGACGCACTGGGTCGAGCAAGAACGGCTTCGACCTTTGGGCCGGGCCGCCACCCACGGATACCGTCCCCGTCAATCTTAACGATCGCAACGTATACCTGCTGCAAAACCCGTGGTCCCACGACTCGGCTGGAGTAGTGACCTTTGGCTCCGGGTATCTACCGCTCTGCACGAATCTGGAAGAAGGGGAGCTGATCGAACTGACCTTTGGCTTCATCCCGATAGAGGCGTCGGATGTGGCGATGAACCTGTTCCACTTTGACAACGACTATTCGTACGAAGGACAGGGCATCGATTACTACCTGGAGGGAGTGGAGGAGTGGCACTATCAGGGTACACTATCCCAGAACGGGACGTGGAGTACGAGTATTCCCCACCGGTATCAGGCGCCCGGAAGCCGCGACCACGACGCTATCGCCATACCGGAGGAGTTCTACGGAGGGTACTTGAAAGGGGAGTTCTACAGCCGATTCCTGAACACCTCCACCTGGCACGTCGAGTACGAGGGCGTGGTGGGAGACGTGTTTGTACGTCTCATCAAATGACGTGGTCTCAAACGGTTCGCCCGAGATATCGCCTGCCGGCCAAGCGAGTCTTGCCAAGTTGACTGTGTGGTGTTAGAATATACTGTCGCTCACTGCCCGGCGAAGGAGCGCAGATGCTTGCGCCTCAGGCTGTAGGAGGGAAACATGCGACGTGGTAGCACAATACTTACCATTGTAGGGGTGCTGTTGGCCCTGACCACGGCGGCCATCGCCTATGTCGTTGTGGTGAGAGGTCCCGGGCCTGCACCGCCATCTCCCACGACCACACCCGAACCCAAGGTGCCGGCTGTCATAGCGCTCCAGGATATCCCCGCCTATACGGACATCCCTGCAGAAGCTGTGGGAACCCAGGAGATTGCAGAATCGAAGCTGACCAACCATCTATTGGCCCCTGAGGCGGTGATTGGACGGAGAGCCGCCAGAACTATTCTGCGCGGTTCCTTCATCATGTCAGACTGGATTGTCGACCCAGAGACCGTTGTGCAGGAAGGGAAGAATGCCTCTCTGAACATCACTCCGGACGCCCAAGGGCGTTCCCGGGTGGCCATGGCCTTCGAGGCCGCAGAACTACGTGACGTCGCCGGGGCCATCCAGAACGGTGACTTTGTGGACATTCTCATCTCCTACGAAGTGATAGATACAGAACAAGAGCTTCCCGAGCCCGAAGCGCCAACCGTGGAAGGCTGTCCTGTACCATGTCCAGAGCGAACGGCTGTCTTGTTGGCTCAGCTGCTGCTCCAGGACGTCGAGGTATATCGCGTGGGGCCTTGGCTGATGCCGACCCCTACTCCAGTGCCGGAAGGTGAAGAGGTAGAAGAGGCACCAGCAGAGGGACAGCCGGTGCGCAGCAGAACTCTGACCCTGCTGCTAACGCAGCAAGACGCCTTGGTTGTCAAGTTTGCGCGGGAAAGCGGTGCTTCGATAGACCTCGTGCTGCGCGGTAGGGACGACCACGAGCAAGTACGTACAGAAACGGTCAGCCTCCAGTACATCATGACCCGTTTTGAGATCACCATGCCTCCGGACGCGACGAGATACATCGTGCCGCCGACGGGTGAGTAGCTGCATTACTATAGCGAAGTAGACCGCTTCGGTTTCTGAGAGTGAGACGACCTTCATGAATGAACAGCTGGAGACCAAGATTCGTGTCCTGATCGTCGACGACATCCCTGAGACACGGGAGAACGTACGGAAGTTGCTCTACTTCGAGAGAGACATAGAGGTAGTCGGTGCCGCCGCCAGCGGATCCGAAGGCATCGAGATGGCTGAGGACCTGCGGCCGGACATAGTCCTGATGGATATCAACATGCCAGACATGGATGGCATCACCGCTACCGAGTCCATCGCCCAATCGGTCCCAGAAGTTCAGATTGTGATGATGTCGGTGCAAGGGGAGACCGACTATCTGCGCCGCTCGATGCTCGCCGGCGCCAGGGAGTTCCTGGTGAAGCCATTCTCTGCAGACGAACTGATCGGCAGTATTCGTCGCGTCTATCAGCTCAAGCCGAGGATGATACCGGTCCAACCCGAGATACTGCGCCCGCAGATGGCGGCGACTCGGCAGGTCCCGGGGGCTGGCGTGGCCACCACGCCAGGCGAGATCATTGCCGTCTATAGCCCCAAGGGTGGAAGCGGTTGCAGCACCATAGCCACCAACCTAGCACTCAGTCTCACGGACAGTCAAGGCAGAGTGGCTCTGGTGGATGGTGATCTGCAGTTCGGAGACGTGGCAGTGCTCCTGAATCTACAGCCCACCAGGACCATCAGCGACCTCGCGCCTCATATGGACGGTCTCGATGTGGAACTCGTGAGCGACATCCTCTTGGCCCACCCCGCGGGCACAAAGATTCTTCTGGGCCCTCCAAGGCCGGATGTCGCTGACATGATCACCGCAGATGACATGCGGGACATCCTCAAGAACCTCAGGCTACTGTATGACTACACCATTGTCGACACCGCCTGCTACCTAGATGACGTCGCCCTGACCGTACTGGAACTCTCGGACCGCATCCTACTGGTCATGACTCCTGACATACCCACCATCAAGAACGTGAGACTGTTTCTGGAAGTGCTGGAAGCGCTGGACTATCTCAGTAAGACGAAGTTGATTGTCAACAAAACCGGCCGAAACGATGGGATAACCGACAAAGACATCGCAGCCCACATCAAGCACTCTGTCTGGGCCACCGTCCCGAGGGACAATGGCACGGTCACTGGAGCCGCCAACCAGGGGATACCTGTAGTCATCAGCAGTCACAAGTCCCCCGTGGCCAAGAGCATCGCGCAGCTCGCCGACTTGATACGAGCAGAAATCGCGGCTGAGGCGGAGAAACCTGGCGATGAAGCCGCCGAGTTTGAGGGTGTGACTGCGCCCCAGAAGCTGATTGGGCGCATATTCGGCTAGTCAACCAGGATGAAACGAAAGATAACAAAGCCGAGGAGGCAAATCTGAATGTCTCTGCTGAAACGTATAGAGAGAGGACAGAAGCCTGAAGACGAGATCCGTACCACGAAGCTGGAAGAGCTGAGACTCAAACGTAGACCGGCGAGCCCGGCCCGAGACACTTTCTCGGAGTTGAAGAACCGCGTGCAAAAGAAGGTGATCGCCGAGCTCGACCCGCGGATGGATCTGTCCCAGACGGCAGAGGTGCGCAGTGTCATCGAAGAGATGTTCAGCACCGTCTTGGCGGAGGAGAACGCCGTCCTCAGTCGCACGGAACGGAACGTCCTTCTCGAACAAATAGTGGCTGAGATCATGGGGCTGGGTCCCTTGGAGCCACTGCTTCAGGATGAAACCCTCACCGAGATCATGGTCAACGGGGCTGAGAGCATATACGTCGAACGCGAAGGGAAAATCAGCAAGACGTCATACCGGTTTGAGAGCGACGAGCATGTGATGCGCATCATCGACCGCATCGTGGCCCCTCTGGGCCGGCGCGTCGATGAGAGCCAACCGTACGTTGATGCTCGTCTGCCCGACGGGTCACGTGTTAACGTGATCATCCCGCCGCTGGCAATTCAGGGGCCAATCATCACTATCCGGTTGTTCTCCAAGGTGCCCTATTCCATGGAAGACCTGATTGGATTTGGCACCCTGACGCCAGAAATCGCGGAGTTCCTGGAGATCTGCGTCAAGTCGAGACTGAACGTCGTGATCTCTGGCGGCACCGGGTCCGGAAAGACCACCACCCTGAACGTGCTCTCCGGGTACATCCCCAACGATGAACGGATCATCACCATTGAGAATGCGGCCGAGCTGCAGCTGCAGCAGGAACACGTCATTTCGCTGGAATCGCGGTTACCCAACATCGAGGGCCGAGGTGAAGTCACGATCCGCGACCTGGTGATCAACTCACTCCGAATGCGTCCGGACCGGATAGTCGTAGGCGAGGTGCGAGGCGGTGAGGCGCTGGACATGTTGCAGGCGATGAATACTGGCCACGATGGCAGCCTCACGACCTGCCACTCCAACAGCCCTCGCGACACCCTGGCTCGTCTGGAGACCATGGTCCTGATGGCAGGTACTGATCTCCCTCACCGCGCAATCCGCGAGCAAGTCGCATCCGCCCTCCACCTGATTGTGCACCAGGAAAGGCTCAGAGATGGCACGCGCAAGTTGGTCAATATCACCGAAGTGCAAGGCATGGAGGGCAACGTCATCGTGTTACAAGACCTGTTTGGCTTCGAACAAGCGGGGTTCGACGATGGACATATCGTGGGTCAGTTGCGTCCCACTGGCGTTCGGCCAAAGTTCACAGAGCTTATCGACGGAGCGGGCTACCATCTGGATGCGGACTTGTTTGGCTACGACCAGAGAGGGCGTTTCAGGGGATAAAGGGAGGGATCGCAAGTGAACCTTCTCACCGTCATCTTGCCGTTGTTGGCCGGCGGCTCCATACTGATCCTGTTTCTCGGCCTGTCGCAGGTGATCAGGTCTCGATCGCGGGTCATCACACGTCTGGGAGACGTTACGGCCGCTGTTGCTGAAGAGGCCCCGAAGAAACGCGGAAGGGGCGAGAGGTCTGTCCCAGAAGTGGTGGTGACTATTGATCGGGCCCTCGCCCGGCAGAGCTTCGCCAAGCGAATGGCTACCGATCTCGCTCGGGCCAATCTTAAGCTCACCGTGGCCGAATTTGCGCTGATGAGCGTCGCGAGCGTGGTCGCTGGCGCCCTGGTCGGCGCCCTTCTGGTCCGGCAGCTGTGGATCATAGGTGCAGTCGGTGGTGGAGTACTGGGCTTCATCATTCCCCGCTTCTTCCTGAGTATCAGGCGGACGAGACGCCTGCACGCTTTTAACGATCAACTGGGTGACTCCATCACCCTGCTTGCCAACTCCCTGAGGTCGGGGTACAGCCTCCTGCAGTCCATGGAGATGGTGTCTCGAGAGATGGCCGCACCCATGTCCGAGGAGTTCAGCCGCCTTACCCGAGAGATTGGATTGGGACTGTCCACTGAGGAAGCACTGAACAACCTCCTCAGACGCATCACCAGCGAAGACCTCGACATGATGGTCACGGCCATCAACATCCACCACGAGGTGGGTGGTAACCTGGCGGAGATCCTGGACACTATCGGGCATACGATACGAGAACGAGTGCGCATCAAGGGAGAAATCAGGACCTTGACCGCCATGGCGAGATACTCCGGGTACATTGTCAGTATCCTGCCCATAGCAGTTGCCGGCCTGCTTTTTGTGATGAACGCTGACTACATGTCGCAGCTTTGGGAGGATGCGTGCGGAATGCAAATGATTGCGGCGTCCGTCATGGGGATGGGTGCTGGCTGGATCGTCATCCGTCGTGTCGTGAACATCGAGGTGTAACCTTTCGTGCTTGGGATCAGGTAAGGAGGCGTAGGAGATGTCTGGCAATCTGCTGCCCCTGCTGCTCGCCTTGGGTGTTGGAGGAAGCGTCATCCTTATGTTCGTCGGTCTAGCTTCCCGACGCCGATCTGACGTGGAGGAGCGTCTGGGTGAGTTCGGCACGCGGCAGGCTATGACTCTGGAGGAGATCGAGCTAGCCGACCCCTTCAGTGAGCGGGTGATCAGGCCTATGTTGCGCACCGTGGCCAACGCCTTCGCGCGTCTCACTCCTCGCAGAAACATAGAGAACATCCAGCACAATTTGGATCTGGCGGGTAACCCCTACGGCTGGTCTCCAGTCGAGTTTACAGGGCTCAGGCTGGTCTCAGCTGCGCTGTTTGGTGCGGCGTTTTTCGCCTTGACCTTTGTCACACGAGCGCCGCTGCGGAATCAGCTCCTGGTCACAGCTGTCGCAGGCGCCTGCGGATACTTCGTGCCCACGGTCTGGCTGATCCTTAGGATCAGGAACCGGAAGGCCGAGGTATTGAAGGCTCTGCCCGATGCTCTCGATCTTCTCACCATTTGCGTCGAAGCGGGCCTGGGCTTTGACCAAGCCATGTCCAAGGTAACTGAGAAGTGGGACAACGAGCTTAGCCGAGCCTTCGCACGAGTGCTTGTCGAGATTCAAATGGGGACGCTGCGTCGGCAGGCGCTGAGATCGATGGCGGACCGGACCGAGGTGACGGAGCTGACTAGCTTCGTGGCCGCCATCATTCAGGCTGACCAGTTGGGTGTGAGCCTGGCGAGGGTTCTGCACATCCAGTCCGAACAGATGCGTATCAGGCGACGCCAAAGGGCTGAAGAGCTCGCGCACCAAGCTCCTATCAAGATGATGATACCTTTGGTCTTTTTGATCTTCCCGGCCCTCTTCGTGGTTCTGCTGGGGCCTGCCTTGCCTGCGCTGAGAACCGCCTTCTCAGGAGGATTCTAAGCGGGCGCCCGAACTCGCCCTCTGCACACAGACACAAATACGGCCGACCGCCTCACAAGAGGCGGAAGCCAGCGAGAGACGCGCACACACTCCCCTGGCGGTCAGCCACAGGGGTGATGTCCTTGAAACTGCGACGGAGCTGGCAGGCAACAAGTGAAGGTGTGCTGAATCTTCTCTTCCCGCCTCGCTGCGTCAGCTGTCAACAGGGTGGCGGTTGGATATGTGCCGCGTGCCACCAGGAGATTGAGTTCATCCGCCCGCCACTGTGCCTCCGTTGCGGACAGGCAACTTCTTCACCGCGCACCTGCCCCTCATGCCAGAGCGCTCCGCTCCGGATCGATGGCATACGCGCAGTGGCATACCTTGAGGACCCACTGAGAACGGCTATCCACCGTTTCAAGTACTCCAACTTGCGTTCCCTGGCGCCTGCCCTGGGCAAACTGGCAAGCGATTACCTAGCGCATAACCAGCTGCCCATAGATGTCACCGTGCCTGTACCTCTCCATGCGCGGCGTCTCAAAGAGCGAGGCTATAATCAGGCCGCTCTATTGGCCAGGGAGATACACGCAGCGCTGCGCATACCCCTGATGGACAAGTCCCTTGTGCGGGTCAAGAGCACCGCCCCCCAAGTGGGCTTGAGTGCCAAGCAGAGAACAGAGAACGTAAGAGGAGCCTTCCACTGCACGGACAGTGGCCTGAAGGGGAAGAGGGTCTTGCTGGTAGACGACGTGTGTACTACAGGGGCTACACTGGAAGCTTGCAGCATTGCCTTGCAGCAAGCTGGCGCTCGCCAAGTGTGGGCGCTGGTACTGGCTCGGGAGCGGTGGCAAGAGCGCTAAGAGTAAATCATCACAGACGGAGGACCCGGACATGGACCTGACTATCACTGGCAAAAACATGGAGATCAGCGACAGAGTGCGCGAATACGTGGAGAAGAAAGCAGGCAAGCTAGATCGGTACTTGACCGCCATCGACGACGCATCGCTGGAACTGACTCGCGAAAGTGCGAAGAGCGCCGAAGATCGGCACATCGCCCAGCTTACCGTCCGGACGAGGGGCACGATCTTGCGCGCTGAAGAAAGGGCAGCCGACGTTTTCACTGCCTTTGACGCGGTACTCGACAAGATGTATCGTCAGATCATGCGCTACAAGACCAGGAGACGGGGTCGTGGCCGCGTCCAAGAAGAGGAACTCATGCCTCCGCCTCCAATCGAGGAATACGAAGAGGAGCTACCAAGCCAGATAGTCAGAACCAAACGTTTCGTGGTTCTTCCCATGGATGAGGAGGAAGCGGCCGAGCAGATGGAATTGTTGGGTCATGACTTCTTTCTCTTCCTCAACCCCGAGACTGGAGAACTGAACATCATCTACAGGCGCAGGGATGGCAACTACGGGCTGATCGAGCCAGAGTTGGCATAGGGACACATGGGTGGTACGATCCTCTTCGTCTGCACAGGGAACTTCTGCCGCTCTCCGATGGCAGAAGGTATATTGCGGGATCTGTTGCGCGCAGACGGCAGGGATGAGCACTACGAGGTCCGTTCCGCCGGTACTTGGACGCGGGACGGGTTGACAGCTTCACCCCGCACCCTGCAGGCGATGGAGGAACTGGGACTGAACATCAACGACCATCAGACTCATCATCTCACTTCTGAGGACGTCACTCAGGCAAGCGTGATCCTCGTCATGACCCAGGATCACAAACAGGCGTTGGCCCTCGAGTTCCCCGAGGCCAGGGAGAAGATACATCTGCTGAGTGAGATGGCGGGCAAGCGGTTTGACATCCTTGATCCGTCTGGCAGCCATTCGGTAGAGCTCCACCGGGCATGCGCAGAGGAGATTGGGGAACTGCTGCGCCAGGGCTATTCGCGGATCATAGAACTGGCGAAGGGAGAGCCGGACGGAGCTTGAAAGGCTACTCCCTTTGCAGGTGCCACAGCTTTCTGTATCTCACCATCTCATAGTACGCTGTGAGGGCACTAAGAAGAAGCCCATGCCGGCCGTCTTTGAAGCCGCGGAGAGTGAAATACCGCCAATGGAAGTGACGTAGCGGCTGAAGGATGAAGTTGTGAGCCCTGGCCCGATGCCCGCTGTCCAGCAGCATCTTGGCTTCGAAATCGGTATATCGATCCTGTCTTTCCCTAAACTCCCGTACCGTCTCGTAATTGTAGTGAATTAGCGGGCTCTCCAGGTAACCAGCAGCGCCATCTAGCTTGACGAGCTCATGCACTTCGCGGCGCTCGTCATAGACTGCGTTGCCTCTCCGCAGGAGCCGCAACTGATAGTCGGGAAACCACCCCGCGTGACGGATCCACTTCCCGAATATGTAGTTCTTCCGTGGAACCCACCAGCCGTCGAAACCTGCTTGCTCGACGACCCTTGGTATCTCCTCCGCTAGCTCCGGTGTGGCTCGCTCGTCAGCGTCGACAAAAAACACCCAGGCTTTGCTCGCCATCCGCAGAGCAGCGTTACGCTGCGATGGATAGTTGACGAAATGCAGTTGACGAACCTGCGCTCCCTGGCTTCGGGCAATCTCCCGGGTCGCGTCCTCACTGAAGGAATCGAGGACGACGAGCTCGTCCGCCCATTGCAGGGTCTCCAGACAGTCCGCGATGTTCTTTTCCTCGTTCTTGGTAAGGACCACAACAGATATCTCTGCCATTAGTCAATCTCCCTGCTCGCAGGGAGTGTCCAGGGGTAGCGCCCAACAGCAGGTCATGGCAGCATACCAACCCGACGATATGCGTCCAGCCGGACCTCCAGGGCCTCTCGATCCAGGCGACCTCGTATGAAGGCCCAGCGGTCCCGCCCGCTCCGGTAGGCCAGACCTACGGTCACCAGCAAGCGAGCCATGCTCCGAAAGGACCGGCTGTAGTGCTTCTCGTAGAGCCGGCAGCGACTCTTGTGCAACTCCACGAACATGTCGGCTCGAAACTGCTTTGTGCTCTGTCCCACATGGTGGACGATCTCCGCTCTGGGAAAGCAGACAATCTGCCAACCGGCCTCCTTGATGCGCATACACCAATCAATCTCTTCACAATACATGAAGAAGCGCTCATCGAGCGAACCCACCTCTTCGATCGTCCTTCGCATCACCATTAATCCTGCGCCCAGAGGATGATCTATGGGAAAGGGATCTCCTGCGTCATACAGAGCGCGGGGATAGCGGCCGTTCAGACGGGAATTGATGACCCGATGATTGAGGGGGAAGAAATCAAGAAAGATCATGGGTAGGGTGGGAAAGGTGAAAGCCGAGTGTTGAAAACTTCCATCTGGAAAGACAAGCCTTGGTCCCACTACCCCTACCTTGGGATGCCCCTCCATGAACTTCGCCATCCGTTCCAGCGCGCCATCTCTAACCAACGTGTCAGGATTGAGAAGGATGACATACCGTCCAGTGCTTTCTCCAATGGCCTGGTTATTGGCGGCCGCAAAGCCGCGGTTCTCCCGGTTGACCATGAGGCGTACGCGCGGGAAGGTGTCTTTCACCATGGCGGCACTGCCATCGAGAGAGGCATTGTCCACCACGAACACTTCGTAGTTCGCCGTCGAACTCATCGTCGAGATCACAGAGGTCAGGCAGGCGTGCAGGAGGTCCCTTGTGTTGTAGCTGACGACGACGACGGAGAGGTCCATCTGGTCGCGTGCGGCTTTCAGAAGCCGATTGTGATCTCAGTGGGATTCTGACGATCGTTGACTATCCGTACCTGTTCGTGGTAAAGCCCGGCCCAGTAGTAGGGGTTGATCTTCGGCGGTTCGTCGATGATGGTGATGTGACCGACCACAGTCACGCGCTTGCCAGGAAGAAGGTATAGCTGCCGCTCACCGTTAATGATCCTCACCTCCAGATCCTCGTCGCTGCCCAACTGCCAGCGATAGGTGTACGGACGCCCGTCGGTGTTGCCTTCGAAATCAACACCGACGCGGAATATTCCTGGCTCCTCGTAGAATCCCAGGGTGTTGAAGTTCTCCCGGCTGGTGTACGTAGTCCCCGATGCCGGACCTTTGGTGCGAATCGCCACGCCACCCACGTTCTCCACAGTCACCGTGACGTTCAGCGTGCCTCCCAGGGGGACGACGGTCGGGTAGAACTCTACGGTCTGTATCTCGGCCAGAGGTAGGCCTCCATCTTCAATGGTTAGAGGAGCCTCCTCCACCACATGATTACCAGCCTGATCGCTGGCTACAGCTACGACTGTATACTCGCCATCAGGTGGTGGCGAAGCACCACGGTCAATTCCCCCGTCGTAGTCGTACTCCCAGAGACCCGGTTCCAACGCCACCCTGCTCGGGCTGTCTTCCAAATCGAACTGTTCCTCATCCCATCGCGTTTTGGGCAGGCCAACCGGATACCGGTTGCCGTCCTGGTCTCGGATGTAGACCTCCACCTCAGCCGGTTCCGTAAGACGATAACTGATGGATATTCGGTCGTTGATTCCATCCTGATTCGGCGTGAAGACCTGGGGAAAGACGGTGAAATCCCCCAGTCCAGGGCCCGTGCTATCGGCGTCGACCACCGTCAAGTGGCCCTCCGCCCTCTCGGTCTGTCCGGATCCATCATCAACAACCTCTACGATCCACGTGTATTGACCGTCCGCCAGCACCTGACCCTCGATGCCGCCCCCAAAAAGGGCCTCATATTCGCCCGGCGAACGCTGATTGCCGTCGCGGAAATGGTACTCTCGTCCCCCGGCATCGACGAAGTAGATGTACACACGACTGTGACGAGAGATCTTGTAGGTGACCCTGGCTACATCGTCGACGCCATCGGCGTTAGGTGAAATCGTGTCAGGCTGTATGTCCACATCGTAGACAAGTGGTCTCCCCGCCGCACAACCAGTGATGAAAAGTATCGCTACCAACAGCGCTCCCGCCAAGATCGATGGAGCCCAACACCTGCTCAAAGCCCACACCTCCAGATACTGCTATTTTCGGCCAAACTCTCGCTCCAACCGCTCCGCGCTCACGTGCAGCATGGTGGGCCGCCCGTGTGGACAGGTGCGCGGCAGACTCGTCTCCTCCAGCTGTGCTACCAGCTCTTGCATTTGTTGCACACTCAAAGTCTGTCCAGCCTTTATTGCCCCGTGACAAGCGAGCTTGATGGTCACCGTCTCCTCCCAGGCTTGCACAGCATCTCCGTTGCCGCCTTCGTCGACGATGTCGATGAGCGTCTGGCTCAGATCAGCCTCCTCCAGCACTGCCGGTACTGCGCGCACTAGATAGGCGTCACCCCCAAATGGCTCTATCTCGAACCCGAAATCCGCCAGTCGCGCCAGATCCTCTTCCGCTAGACGGGCCTGCCTAGGTCCCAGTTCCACAACTAACGGCTCCAAGAGTCTCTGGGAGGACACGCTAGCCTCCGCCCTTTCCTCCTGGCAACGCTCATACAGCACGCGCTCATGGGCTGCGTGCTGGTCTATCAGGTACATGCCTGTCGGCCCCTCTGCGATGACATAGGTGCGTCCCAGCTGACCGAGAACCCTCAGCATTGGCAGCTTGCCCGTCACGGAGCGCCCGGTGCCCCCAGTTGTTGCCTGGTCAGCTGTGCGCTGCACCTCCAGAGCCAGTTCGCCACGACTGGATCGGGGAGTCGCGCCAACCCCCACGAGGAGTCTCTGGCGCGTCTCGAACGGTGGCTGCGAGGTAACGCCCGACGATGCCCGAGGGACTGCCGCTTCTCGGCCAAGAGTGCTCCGCGCCGCCCTCTGAACAGTGGTGAATACCTCGCCACTGTTGCGAAAACGTACCTCGGTTTTCGCCGGATGTACGTTAACATCTACTTGGTCAGGAGGCAAACCCACCTGCACCACAGCGATGGGATGTCGCCCCCTCGGCAGCAAGGTGTGGTATGCCTCTCTAATAGCATAGTTGAGCAGGCGGTCGCGCACCCAGCGGCCGTTCACGAGCGTGACCATATGCCGGCCCGTTGCCCGATGCACCGCAGGATCGCTCACGAAACCACGCACGGTCATGGACGATATATGGCGTGAATCAGCCATGATTTCGAGCATATGCTGAGCGATTTCGACACGGTACACGTCGACCAGCACATCATACAGCTCCCCCGTTCCCTTGGACTGGAACGCGGTTCTTCCCTCCCTGAGCAGGCTGAACCGTCTGCCTGGATACGCCATCGCATAACACGTGACCAGCTCGCTGATGTGTCGCGCTTCGGTGGCCTGTGAGCGCAGGAACTTCTGTCGGGCAGGCATATTGTAGAAGATGTTCTCCACAGTGACCACCGTACCCCGAGCCGCTCCGTGCGACTCATGACGCACCACCTCGCCGCCCTCTAGCCGGAGTAAGGTGCCCATCTCCTCGCCTTGAGCCCTAGTCACCAGAGTTACCTGGGATACTGCAGCGATGCTGGGTAGAGCCTCCCCCCGGAATCCCAGCGTCGCGATATGAGATAGATCCTCAACCGACCCCAGCTTACTGGTCGCATACCGTTCAAAAGCCAATAGTGCTTCGTCCGCAGGGATCCCTTCTCCATCGTCGATCACCCGTATAAGGCGCCGTCCTCCCTGACGCATCTCGACCTTGATGTTGCCGGCTCCCGCATCAACGGAATTCTCGACCAGTTCCTTAACAACCGACGCCGGGCGCTCGATAACCTCGCCCGCAGCGATCCTGGACGCAACTTCGTTTGGCAGTACCCTTATGGGCATCGTTTCACCTACACACGGTCCCCCAACCGACCGAGTGTGTTTGACCAGACACTCTGCTGATTCTACCACACCGCACAGCTATGCGCCAAGCATCCTGCAGTGCTGGATGAGAGGCACGTAGAAGCGGCAGCGCAGTTGTCGTTTCAAGGCCTTTCGTGTAGAATTGACTGACCCAATGGGTCTTGGACGTGATGTTCGCAGGCAGGAGATGACGTAATGAACGAAATCGTAGTCGTTGGCGGGGTGCGGACCGCCATCGGTAGCCACGGCGGGGGCCTGCGGGACATACCGCCGCAAGAGCTCGCCAGGACGGTGATGGTGGAGGTGATGAAGCGTACCGGCATCGACGGTGGCATCTTCGATGATGTCATCTTGGGATGTTGCGGTCAATTCTCCGATGCACCCAACATAGCTCGTGTGGCCGCTCTCTTGGCT
>CAZBJW010000091.1:0-15488 GCA_964492135.1 uncultured Anaerolineales bacterium | reverse complement strand
AAGAGTGCTGGCTATTATGACGTGATCTTCTCGGTCCAGGGGCCCCGGGCAGGCAATTGGTTCGTGGCACTGGTGGATGCCAACGGCAACCCGCTCTCGGAGACGGTACCTTTCGAGACAGACACCATCGACTGCAGGCCGAATGGTACCGGACGTCAATGGGTCATCATTGATTTCAAGGCCAACTACTAGCCTGTTGGGCGTGGGCTGGCGGGCAGGTGTCCGAACTTGGCATCTCGGTTGGTGTTCCAGAGTAGCTGCTTCGAGGCGCGAGACCATTGGCCAATGTGCTACCAGCGCGTCTCGCAGCTTGACCTTGCCAGCCGTTTCTTCGCCGCTAGCCCGTATTTGGATTTGACCAACCTGGCAAGAGCGTTCAGGATGCTCAATTATGGCTCTGACAACCCTTATCAGCGCTCCCGGGGCCGAAAGGGGGCCGCCGTGGCGGAAGCGGACCGCAAGATGACTGGCATCCCCTCCTCTACCACAGAGGGCGAGGGGGTGCTTCCGTGGAAAGTAGGGAGATGGCCGACCGAGTAGGCAGAGAGCCGGAATGGGCCTCGAGCCCATTGTACGAGAAAGCAGTGACTCATTTCGATGCAGGAGAGTGGGAAGAGGCTAGCACTCTCTTCTCTCAGCTGGCGGACGAGTATCCGGGCGACCAGGAACTCCAGCGGATCCTGTCCGACCTGCGCCTTAGAGAATCCTTGTCCCGGGAGGGAGCCGAACGAGGATGGATGCGCATCCCACGACCTGGAAGGCGTGTCTTACTGGTCCTCGTTGCCTTGGCACTAGCGGTTCTGCTGGCTGAAGTTTCGTACGCCGTGTACGTCCGCTGGCTTGTTCCGGCCCGCGCAGTACAGGAACAAGCCGCTCATCTGCGTGAGCTTCACAGCTTGGCGCGAGGTTATCTGGCAGCAGGTGAATACGATCGGGCAGCTGATCTATTCGCAGAAATACTGAGTGAAGCGCCTGATGACGCTGTGGCAGCCGAGGGCTTGAAGAGGGTGGGGGAACTCCAGGAGCTGGAGACCGCGTACCGTACAGCTATGGAGTTGACTCAGGAGGAGAGATGGGAAGAGGCGCTTCTGGCGTGGCAATCCATACTCGCCGTCGATCCCAACTTCAAGGACGTCAAATACTGGACGGAGCTGGTTGAGGAGCAGCAGGAGTCCGGGTCTCTCTTCGCAGAGGCCGAGCTAGGCGTTGCGAACGAGGACTGGAGCGGCGCTATAGAGCTGCTCGAGCAGTTGAGAACGGGGGATCCCGAGTACCGCCGCGAGGAGGTGGAGGCGCTCCTGGTGAGTTCTCTTGTCCGCCGCGCGGAAGAGCTGCTTGGTCAAGCGTCCGATCCCGCCGAGGTCTACGAGGAGGTAATGGAGCTCTTCGATGAGGCGGCGCAGATCAGCCTTGTGGATGAATCGGTGTCGACAGAGCGAGGGGTGGCCGAGGCGTATGTGCAGGGATTTGAGCTATTCCAGGAGGAGGACTGGGAACGGTCGGTAGAAGAGCTTCGACTCGTGTATGAGTCCAAGCCTGGCTACGCTGCAGGGCAGGCCGTGGAACTCCTGTATCAGGGATACGTCCGCTGCGGGGAGGAGCGCGCGCAGGCCGGCGACGTTCAAGGAGCTGCGGACTGCTATGTCGCAGCCACTGAATTGCCGGTGGATGATACGTCGCAAGCCAGCGCTAGGTATGCAACTCTGGTGCCCATACTTACTGCTACACCGACTCCCGCCCGCCGGTCGCCTACACCGACTCCCACACGACCGCCTCCGCCGGCTACGCCCACCGCAACCACGTCGCCCTATTCCTTCGTTTACATCGCAGGAACCGCGCAGGCTCTGACTCGAACGAGCTGTTGGTCCCCCTCCATCGAGGGGCGGGTCGTGGACGCTGCCGGAAGGGGCTTGGGGGGTGTGTGGGTACGCCTAGAATGGTGGAGCCACCACGAGGAGAGGATCACGGAACCCGATGGGAAGTTTGGTTTCGCTCCCCTGGCACCGGAGAATTTCCACAAGGCGGTACCTTTCTTGTTGACTGTGATTCGGAGCCCTGGTAGTCCGTCGGTTCTCTCGCCCACCATCCCCCTTGACTTCCCCGGCTGTTCTGCCGCGACCGGCTACCACGACGGCTTCATCAACGTGACCTTCAAGGCGGTGCGTTAGCATGTTGCGGGGGTCGCAGCCCTGGGGTGAGTGACCGGGACCGCCGAAATCCGGCCTTGTCTCCTGCTGGTCTGGTGTTGGGCTCCCGAGTCTGGAAGCTCGACAGTCCCTCGCCGCGCGGGCATCCGCGACCGCTACCTGAGACTGAGCAGCTGCTTGCCTGCACCTCTCCTCTGGCGCCGCCGAGGGCGCGCCGTCACCACAGTCCAGAGGGTCTCGCCACAGGCAGGCGAGGCCCCACAGCGCCCTACACCAGTGCAGCCCCTCGTCGCTCCATCTGGCCCGCCTAGTGAGCCGCCGCTTGGGGTCGACGCGAGATGGATGCGCGCCCCTTGAGTTGATGCTCAGAGGGCACGCGCGGTCACCTCGGGAAGACGGGAAGCGGCAGGCGTGTGGCCCTACTCAGCCCCCATCGGGATCGCACCCGGAATCGGCAGGTTGTCGGGATCCGGAACACCTTCTCGTTGACGGTGACCGCCTCTGTGAGCGGCTCCCGCTCGCCCTCGTCGTTGACGTTGCGGCAGGTGAAGCAGTTGCCTCCGTGGTGCAGCTTGAACCACTGGCTGCTCATGTGGGCCGGGTGAACGATGTGTCGCAGAGAAAGAGGTGCCGCTGCCCCCATTCCATGGCGCGCCCGCGTTCCCGCTCCGTGGCATGACAGGCAAGTGGTGACGCTCACCTCCTCGGTGGGAGCAAGCGAACGATGGCGAAGACCACTAGAGGTTGTGGTTGCGCTTCTCACCACACAGTGGTTCTCATTTAGTGTTCATGGTACATCACACCGATTCCACACCAATCACTGACAGTTGGCTAGCGAATAACAGCACCTGCAGAGTGATTTCAACCTCCGGACCCAGGGAGAGTGGGCGAGTAGCAGCCGTCGGGGATCACCAACGCAGGGAAGCTTCGATGAGCTTGCAGTAGCGGCATGTTGGCACATTCCCTAGGCAGGAACAAGGTGGAGTCGCTGTGTAGGTGATGAATTGGCCGCTGACTAGTTCGTGTTCGTGATGAGTGGCAGGTAGATCCGCTGATCGCAGCCGGCGACAGCGGAGAATTGGGAGGTATTGCGCGCGGTATCAGTGGCCGTGGCCGTCAGGTATGCCTCATCGGCCAGGAAGCCGGAGGCGCTCCAGTTTCCCGAGCCGTCGGACGAGGCGCTGGTCAGGTACGTCTCTCCTTCGTCGTCGCGCCCGGTGAACAACTCCACGGTGGCGTTGAGGGGGGGCAGTGCTGCCTGCGGAAACGCAGGTGGTGGAGGAGATCACCGGTGACGCAACCGAGTCATTGCCGCCGTAAGTCAGACTGATACCCAGGGCACCGTTGCTGTGTATGCTGTTTTGCGTGATGGTGTTGCCAGTGGTGGTGCCACCGTCAACCACAACGCCGTCCGAGCTGTTGTAGGCGATGACGTTGTTGGGGCCGATGGTATTGTCGTGAGCCCCCGATTGGATCTTAATGCCGTGGTTATTGCCCAGAGCCGAAGCACCCGTACGGTCGGTGCCGATGTAGTTACCCTGTATCACATTGCCTGTGGCGCTCGCGCCGAACATGCGGATGCCGCCGTTGTTTCCGGAGATGACGTTTCGCTCTTCCTCGCCTGGGCCGCCGATACTGTTGTTTTCCGAGCCGTTGGCTAGCAGGATGCCATCGTAGGTGGTGCTTACGTCAGCGGAGCCAGTGGCGTCGGTGCCTATGTAGTTGCCGATGATGGTATTGCCATCGCCACTGATGCAAAGGCTGTGGGATGGGCAGCGGTTGATGGTGAGGCCCTCAATTGTGCCGCCCGACCCAACTGTCCAGCAAGTCACGCCCGGTCCCAGGCTCTCTCCAGAGATCTCTATCTCGGGGCCGTAGGGATTGGTGTCAGAGAGATAGTTCGTGGCCTGAGTGGTGCCATCCACGATTTCACCAGCGAGAGAGGGCAGAGTACCCGTGAGAACGATACTCCACACACCGGGGGTGTTGTGGCGGTAGTTCGTGTCGGTGATGGGAATGTCGAACGCTATGGTGTCGGTTCCACCGTTGGCGTTCGTCAGATTGATCGCTTCCCACAGCGTGCAGTCCGTCGTCGCGCCCACGACGTCACAGGAACCGTCATACGTGTGGCTCGTGCTGTTTACCGTATAGGTCGCGCGCGCGCCCCAAACGCTTCCCAGGCCCGTCAGCAGCCACATGAGTAAGAAAAACGCCACGGCCATCAAGACGTAACTTTTCATATCCGTACCTGCTCCTACCGCTTCCCTGCTGTGAGGATCTCAAGACCTCGGAGCTGGTACGAGTCCCTGCCAAAGACCCACGCCTGGCAAACCATGATCCCGTCACCGGCTGGCATCGGAGGTGGCCCGTGCAGATCGATACAGAAGGTGCACGCCTATCCCTGATATCGTACATGACGCCGGCGAGGGGCCGTAGGGTCACATGGCGCGTGCGGAACACCGCCGTTCGGCGGCGCTGAGGGCTGCGCGCGCTGGGCATGCGCGGGGGATTAGGGGGTTGGTCACTCCCCGGACGGGGCAGTGGACAAGATGAAGCCGACGAACATCAGAACCGCGCCCAGGAATTCGCTGAGATATAGGTACTCTGTCAGTCCGAAGCGACTCAGTGTGCCTCCCAGGCCCGGTGCCAGAGCACCGAGGGCGATCAGGATGGTACCTATGGCACGGTTGCGCATGGCACGGTGGCGCCAGTAGACCACCGTAGAATAGATGGCCCCACCGGCCAGGGCCACCAAGCCATAGATGTTGAAGAAGGGCGTCAATATTCGCACCCCGCCGGTCGTGATGGCGTGACCGCTCAATTGGGTGCCTGGCAGGAGCGTAGGGTCCAGCGCAGCGGTGAAGACCTTGAAGGTCGCAAAAAGAGAGCCGAGCACCAGGACGATCAATAGAGCGTCCGCCCAAGAGCGGCGCGCGAGCAGGTGGACAGTTCCTTGGCCGAGCCAAGCGGCCACGAGGACCGCTCCAAAGAGATACCACAGCCGAAAGACGAGCGGGTTCCATCCTGCAACGCCATGAATGGCTGCCATCGATTCCGCTATGGCGTACAGGGTGAGACCAACACCCCAGCCTAGCAGGTGAAATCCCCTCCTGATGGCGTAGCGTCTCAGGACCATGCCAGCGAATACGAAAGTGATCACCGTGGTAACGAAGGGCATTAGGGTATTGATTGCCTGCATCGCACTTTCCTCCTTTGGTAGTCAGGCTCAGCGGCCTGCGCTCTCGACAGACGTGAGTGAGGTTTAGCAGAGCGTCCTGATCGGCCTACAAGTATCGTGCAAGCCATTGAGGTGTGAGACCGACGAAAATCGTGTTGAGCACGCTGAACGTGCCGGTGACGAGGAGGATGCCCACCCCGATGAGTAGCACTCCAGTTGCGATCTCTACGGCGCGCATGTGCCTATTCAACTTCTTCAGCCAGCCGACGGCTTGTGTGAGCAAGGCTGCCGTCACCAGGAAGGGAATGGCCAGGCCCGCCGCATAGACGAGTATGAACCCGAGGGACTTGGAGGGTTCAGCGAAGGCGAGCGTGACCACCGCGCCCAATAGAGGTCCGACGCAGGGGGTCCAGCCTGCAGCAAAGGTCACACCAAACAGGGCTGAACGAGCGTAACCCATCTCCATTCGTGATCCTATCTCTAGCTGTCTGGTCATATTCAGCATGGGGATGGTGAATACCCTCATGATGTGTAGACCGAAGAGGACCAGGATCGCCCCGCCGACTCTGGTGATCAGATCGCTGTAACGCTGGAGCGCGCCGGCCAGCACTGTGGCCGGCAGGCCGAAGAGAATGACGAATACCAGAGTGAAGCCGCCAACAAAGAACAAGGCTTGGCTGAACACTTCCCATTGCTTGGGTTGCATATTGGCGGAAAGACTGGTCCCCGACAGATAGCCGATGTAGACAGGCACCAGTGGTAGCACGCAGGGCGAAATGAAGGACAACAGACCAGCCGCAAAGGCCAGGGGAAAACTAATCGATGGCATCAGGCCCGGCACCTCTGTCCACTTGACTGAGCGCTCCCGTCTCCCACTTCTATCTGCATTCCATCAGACAATGAACAATTCTAGCATCCCATTATGAAAAGGGAAAGGTCATCCCGGCGCAGGTTCCTAGGCGCAGAATGGCGCGGTCTGGAACAGGCCAGACGGCCCTACTACATCAAACGTGCAGGCTGTATTATTGTACACATGCCCGTCAAGGGCATGTTTTGTGTTATCGAGGCACTATTTCGTATCGGGGGGTAGTGTAACAATGCCTAGACGAATCACGCATGAGGCACGGACAGGTAAGCTGCCTACGAGGCAGCGCGTAGGGCCATGGCGCGGTACTCTGTGGCTGGCTGGCGGCCTGGTGGCCCTGTCGGTGATCTTGCTCGCGTCAGCCTGTGGAGCGCCGCAGGCGGAGGCCCCGGCGGCCACTCGGGTGACTGCTCCGTCCACAGCGACGGTCGAACCGCAGTCGCTGCAGCTGCCGAGCTGGGTCCTCAACGGGACGGAGAAGGTTCAGGCGGCCTACATCGCCGCCACTCTGCATGCTGCAGAATTGGCGTATATCCCCTGCTACTGCTCCTGTGGTCAATTCGGCCACGAGGCAGTGGTTGACTGCTTCATCTCAGGCGCGGACGCCACTGGCGCTTTCGTGTACGACAATCATGCCTCCTATTGAGATCTCTGCATGAATGTGGCGCTGGATGCGTCCAAGATGCTGGATGGGGGCAGATCGCTCGCCGAGGTGCGCGCGGAGATCGAACATCGCTACGGAGACTTTGGTCCCCCAACCGATACGCCGCCACCTCCGCCCACACAATGATGTTGGGAGATTCGCCTCGCACCTGTCCGTTGAATAAAACGACCCAGAGATTGGCACGACACTGGCTTCTCGTTTTCAATCTCGCCCTAGGCCTGTTCGTCGCAGGAGCGGTAGCCGCTCCCGCTCTCATGGCGCTGGGGCTAGAATGGCCGGGGCGGTTTGTCTACGCGTTGTACGGCGTCACTTGCCACCAATTGCCGCAGCGATCCTATTTCCTTTTCGGCCCAACGCTGGTGCAGGCCTATTCCTGGGAACAGTTGCTCGCCGCGGGCATGGACCCGGTGTGGCCCCGGCGGTTCGTCGGCACGGCTCAGATGGGCTACAAACTCGGCCTGGCCCACCGCAACACCGCAATCTATTCCTCCTTGTTCGTCGGAGGCATTCTGTACGCTCTCTGGGACCGACCGCGTTTAAGAGGTAGATGGCACCCTTCCAGACGACGGTACCTCGCACCCTGGCTCTTGGCCGTGCTCCTCATGGCACTGGACGGCGGGTCACACTTAGTGAGCGAAGTTACGGGCTGGGGCTTCCGGCTCGATAACGCGTGGCTTCGTCCGGTGAGCGGCGGGGCTCTTCCGAATGCTTTCTATGTGGGAGACGGGGTCGGTTCCTTCAACTGGCTCATGCGCACGCTGACGGGAGCACTGATGGGTCTGACCACGATCTGGCTCGTACTACCGATCCTCCGAAGGGGGTTCGAAGAACGGCCAGCCAAGCTTGAAACGGAGGCGACGACCGATGCAGCCACGGATTCTGCTGGTGCCGAAAGTAGCCTGGGGCTCTTCTCTAGCGCCTGAGCGCATAGCCCGGTGCCGGGGTACGGTATGTTGGTGGGAGTGGACAGAGAGAGCACTACTGCAGCCAGATACCGGAATGGAAGTGGTGGATGTACGGAGAAGCATGCAGGGAGTAAGTGCTAACCGGGTACGCTGGTAGAAGTCACGGACTAGTCACGGACCGGAAGCGAAAAACCAAAGGAGACAAACGAACATGAGCGAGTTTCTCACAAAGAAGCGAACAATCCTGCTAGCTGGTACCATGATGCTGCTGGCCCTTGGGGTGGCGGCGTGTGCGGGCGCCGAGGGGCCACTAGGAGCCGCTGGGCCACAGGGCCCTGCGGGCGAGGGCCTGACCGAAGAGCAGGAGTCTACTCTTGAGGCCGCGGCTGGCTTGGTCGAGGGAATTCCGTTTCCAGCGGTCGAGGCGGTCCCGCGCGGATGCCCCGCCTGCCATGTGCTGGAGAACGAAGAGACCGGCCAGTACACACTTCCTTACGAGGCGCACGAGCGGGCAGAGGTCAGAGGCGAGGAACACCCAGAAGTGGCTCCAGACGGGACTTCGCTTGCTCCCACCGAGGAGGTGAGCGTCACCACTTGCCTGTCATGCCACGGAGCGGGAACGGGGGCGCGCGAAGGAATGGGGGCAGCAGCACCTCTTTCTCTGCGAGACATCGTTCACCCCGCCCACATGAGCAGCCAGTGGTTCAAGCTGCACTATGGAGGCAGCTGCTTCACCTGCCACAACGTAAATGGGGAGGGCGAATGGGAGATCCTCACCGAGGCGGTGGAGGTGAATGAGAAGGGAGTCCCAGACCCTGAGAAGCAGCCGATTCCGGGCGCAATGGAGATCCACTCTCACTAGCCAGTGTTGATGTCCCGCCCATCCGCGTTGACAACTCAGGCGCCTTTGAAGATTGCGTTCATCAAGGCGCGTCTGCGGCGTAGAAGACCCCAGCGCCGGAAACCATTGGAGAAATTTGGGGGGGAGCCGTCGGCTCCGGCGCTGGGGTGCGGCAGCATTGGTACCTGAAGGATGGGCATACTTTGTCATCGGCGAGACGTGTCGGTCACAAGCCCAAGTTGTAGCGACGTGTGGCTGCGACCAGCAGCTTCACGTTGTGGTTGACGGGGGAGATACGCTCGGCACTTAGTATACGCACCGTGAGAAATCGCTTGAAGAAAGCAGAAAGAATCAAGGAGGCACAATTTATGAAAAGACCAGTTGTCTTGGCGTTAAGTCTCATCCTGGTCGGCTCAATGCTGGTAGTGACCTCGGTCGCTGCCCAGGCACAGTCTGTGAGCCGAGGTGGCCGCCTCTACGACAAGTGGTGGGCGGAGACCGGCGCAGACGCACAGATAGTCGGCCAAGCCCTGTGGGCTATGCAGTCCAGCAACATCCGGTCCGGTGACGACACCTGGCGCTGCAAGGAATGTCACGGCTGGGACTAGGCGGGGAAGGATGGGGCCTACGGCTCTGGTTCCCACTTCACCGGGTTTCCTGGTGTCTACGATGCCGCGCAAACCAGCACGGTGGAGGAACTGGCAGCCGCGCTGAGGGGAGCCACCAACCCAGACCATGACTTCTCGGCGGTCTTGGATGATGCCGCCATCGACGACCTGGTCGCTTTCTTGAAAGACGGCCTGGTCGATGTTCGACAGTACGTTGACTATGACACGAAGACCCCCATCAGGGGTGGCACGGGGCATGGGCAGGAGCTATACGTGAGCACATGCGCAGCGTGCCATGGCGCGGATGGCACGGAGATCAACTTCGGAGATGAGCAGGAACCGGAGTACGTGGGCTCCATCGCCATCGACAACCCGCAGGAGTTCCTGCACAAGGGTCGGTTCGGCCAGCCCGGTTCGGATCCGGCCATGCCGGCCACGGCTGATCTGGGTTGGAGCCTGCAGGATGTGGTGGACGTACTGGCCTATGCCCAGACGCTGCCCACTGGAGAAGCTCCAGTGACGCTGCCGGAGACTGGACTAGGTCCTCCAGCCCGGACCTACTCACCTACGCTGGTTGTGGGTCTGGCCTCACTGGCTTTGGGCCTCGCCCTCTTGGCTTGGCAAGCGGTTCGCCGGGTTTCGCGCTAGTCAAATGGCTTGCAGTGGCGGAGCTTGGTCGAGCGCCATACACAGGCAGTGGCACAGAAGCCTTTGGACTGATCAGCCGCTGCCATCACAAAGATGAGGGCACGATTCCACTGAATCGCGCCCGTTCAATCTCAGCAGTGAACGTCCATGAAAGGAGATACACCATGCTGTTCGTAGCGTTACTTGGAGCCACAGGAGAGAGCCCCAAGGAGACCATTGCGCGACGGGCGCAATGGCAATACCCCGAGGGAGTTCGAGTGGTGGGAGAGTATTGGCTGCAGGGCGATCCGACGGTCGTCTCGATCCTCGAGGCAGACAGCGTCGGCCCCATCATGGCCATAACCACCCAATGGGCTGACGTCTTCGGCATCACCGTACTCCCGGCTGTCACAGCCGAGGAGGGGCTCGAGTTGGCCAAGCAGATGATGGGAGATTAGTCACCCCCTCGGCATCCCCCAGCCGCCGCACACCATAGGAACCTGGCGAAAACACGTTCGTGGTGGGCTGGAGCGTGCGAAGGGCGGAAGTCTGGTCAACGGGCACGTTGGCGAAGTCACCGCACCAGGGTAGGTGCCCGCGTGCCCGACATCACTTGATATTCACCTGTGCTGAGCCGCAGTGACAGTGAGAAGGGGATACGCGAGTTCCTCTCACTCGGCTGAGCATTATGCCGCCCACCCAAGGTGATATCCAGAGGATTCGCATAAGTGAGCAGACTGCAGGAAAGTGACGTGATGGAGGGGCTCGCCAGCGTACTTGATGAGAGAGGAGGCCAAATGACGAAAGTGTTACGTTGCAGCGATGTAGGGTTCGACTGCCGGCACGAGATCCGGGCCGATACTGAAGAGGAAGTTATGAAGAAGGCTGCTGAGCACGCCGCTGAAGTGCACGATCTAGAGGACATATCTGAAGAGGTCGCCGCCGAGGTAAGAGCGGCCATAAGGGACGAGTAGCCCGCCGGCCAGTTGTACGCTTCCTCGCTGGCGACCTGGGCAGCGCGCTCCTCCGCATTGTCCAAATCTCAGTCCTGTGCGGCGGTCCTGACTCAAGTGGACGTGTTCGATGTAGGTCTGGGTTGTGTTGAGTGACTCGCCGGTGGTGGGAGGTTTGCCTGGAGAGACTAGCAACTTTTGGAGAAGGGCCTCAATGCGTTCAGTTGGCCAGGGCCCGCTCCCGTTGTGGGGTTCTCAGATTTCGTGATAAGATAACCGTAGCTCAACAAGCAAACGCAGTGAGTTCTGCCCCGAACGCGATGAACCGGGCTGGTGAAGCCATTTGCAGCATGCCTCGCCTGGGAATATCGAAGGTCGGTGTGTTGGACGCGCATACGCAGGCTTGACACTTGCTGGCTCTGTTCATACGAGATGCGGCGCAGTGAACGGCCTCGCAGGACAGGAGTGGGCGTAAGGAAGGGGCACTGAGTGCGGAGAGTTGAGTCGACAGCTGGGCAACGAGAAGACAGCGGATGAGAGGAATCATGCAGACCAATGAACCGGTGGAGGGGGAGGCGGGAGTAGCACCGCAAGCGCGCGGGAGATCCTCGAGATCTGTCAGGGGATCCGCCAGCCTCCTGGTTACTCTTGCTGCTCTGGCTGTCGTGCTGGCCTCGCTGGCCTACGGCCTCATCTCCAGAGGAGCGGGACCACTTCGGGAGGGTCCGGCGCCGGATTTCACCTTGAAACTGTTCGATGGCGGTGAGGTCTCCCTTAGTGACCTTCAGGGACAGATAGTTGTGCTCAACTTCTGGGCCAGTTGGTGCCCGCCCTGCAGGGAGGAGGCGCCGATGCTCGAGTCTGTCTGGCAGCGCTATCGCGGGCAGGGAGTCACTGTCATCGGGGTAGACTATCAGGACACTGAAGCGCCAGCGCTGGCTTTCATTGAGGAGTTTGGGATAACGTATCCCAACGGGCCGGATCCGCGTAGTCGCGTTGCGAAGTCCTACGGTGTCCAGGGGGTGCCGGAAACCTTTGTCATTACGCATGACGGAGAAATCGCCGAGGTGTTCATCGGGTCACCAACAGAAGCGCAACTTGCGACCGTTCTAGAGCAGCTCCTGAGCTCGTCCGAAAGCAAGTGATGGCTGTTCCCGGATTCTCATTGGTTCTGCCAACCCCGTGGATGGTACCGTCACGGAGCGAGCTACGAGGACAGGTAGAATAGGTGCTCGCTGAATGAGGTAGATTGGCTCGACACTTCGTCGGCTGCAATGCGGTGACCGGACCGTTCATGTCGGCCGATGAACATGGGATGCAGACATGCGGCGGGCGAGGGGCATACCCGCCGTTTGCACAAAAGATAGATCGGGGACAGGAGAGAGAATGGGACCTGAGAATAGTAAGGGTTTGAAGCGTTTCGGTCCTCGCACCCGAATGAGGATGTCCTTCGCGGGGCGAACTGGAGCACTTACGGCCATCACAGCCTTGATGGCGATTGTAGTGCTTGTCGGCTGTGCAGGCTCGCCGGCTCAGAGCCCGCAACATCCGAGCCCAACAGCCTCTACGGCGACTGCTAGTGCCACACCCACCTTGAGTAACAGCCCCACGCCCGAAGCGAGGGAAGCCCTCACAGACGTCATTACTGCGGAGACGCGTCACTTCATGGGAGACTCCGAAGCTCCGGTCACCATCATCGAATTCGGCGACTTTCAGTGAGGGTTCTGCAGGCTGTTTGCCACTGGCGCGTTGCGTCAGATTGATGAAGAGTACATACAGACAGGACTGGTGCGCTTCGGCTATCGGCACTTCGCCATTTTGGGACCAGGATCGGAGCTTGCTGCTGAGGCTAGCGAGTGCGCAGGGGAGCAGGATGCTTTCTGGGAGTATCATGATCTGCTGTACGATCCTCAGGGAGGTGACTTCGGCACCGAAAGGTTGAAGCAGCTTGCGGCTGACCTGGGTTTGGATACCACCTCTTTCGTTGAGTGTCTAGACTCCGGTAAATATGGCTCTCTTGTTGTCGCGGAGAGGGAAACTGTACAGTCCCTGGGAGCAAGGGGCACCCCGGCCTTCCTGATCAACGGTCGCCCTCTGGCGGGTGCGCAGCCGTTTGACGTGTTCAAGGAGGTCATTGAGGCTGAGATCCGTGCGAGTGGCGAGTGAAGTAGTGCCTCGCTTGTAACTCCAGTTCCCCTCTGAGGTGCTGGGAGGCATGACACTTGGGCGGCGCGCTGGCGTTGCCAGGGATCTGGGCCCGTGGCTCGCCGGCCCTTTGCTTTCTGGGGACTCACCGCGTTTCGTTGGACAATGCTGCATCCATCTGCTATCATGCGTTGGGTGCATGTCGCTGCAGATGTGGGGGGAGGGATCAGCATGGGAAAGATACGGGTAGTCCTGGCCGAAGACCACGCCCTCGTTCGCGAGGGGATCAAGCGCTTCCTCGAGGAGAGTGATGACATAACGGTCGTGGGTGAGGCTACGGATGGCGAGATGGCGTTGAACTTGGTGGGGGAACAACACCCTGACGTAGCCATCGTAGACATCAGGATGCCGAAGATGTCCGGAGTCGACCTCACCCGACGGATCAAGGCTCAGCATCCAGGGGTGAAGGTACTGATTTTGACGGCGTACGACGATGATCCCTACGTGTTTGCACTCCTCCAGGCAGGCGTTAGTGGCTACATCCTCAAGACCGCTGACTCCACTCAATTGGTCCGGGCTGTACACCAAGTGATGGAGGGCGAAGCAGCCCTCGACCCAGTGGTGGCCAAGCGGCTGATGGAGCGAGTGCGGTCAGGTCGTTTGGAGCTGAAGGGCGATGAGGTGGTGGAGAGGCCCACGGACCGTGAATTGGAGGTCCTACGTCTGGCAGGAAAAGGTCTGACCAATAGCGGTATCGGACAGGAGTTGGGAATAAGCGGCCGCACAGTGCAAGGGCACCTGGCGAGGATCTATTCCAAGCTCCACGTGAGCAGCCGCACTGAAGCGGTGCTAAAGGCCTTTCAAGAGGGCTGGATAGTGATTGATGACACGGCATAGGCACAGCAGCGGATGAGACGGCTCATTTGGCCCAAGAAGTTGCGGCGAGGCCTGCGTAGTCAGATACTGTTGTGGATCGTGCTCCCGGTGGGGATCCTCGTGCTTGTCCTGTCCTTCACTAGCATCTATGGCCACCAGCGCTGGATGAGAAGGCTGGTGGAGGACAGGGATCTGGCCCTCGCCACCGTGGCTGCCAAGCAGGTTGAAGAGCGTCTGGGCCGATGCGAGACTGCATTGGAGAACGTTCGCGATCACGAGGCGTTCCGTGAGAGCGAGTCCATAGACTATGCCTCCTTGCTCAAGCAGTTGTCGTCCCAACTTCCGATGTTCGATGGAGGGGTTGGCTTCTTGGGAGAGAATGGTGAAGTGGTGGCTGCTACCTTCGACGAGAAGACTTGGGCCGGTGAACTGCAGGCAATCATGCAGCAATCAGTGGATGAGAGTATGGGTGGGCGGCGTTCGACCATACTGGCAACGCTGGAACGCCCGGACTCTGGCAGCCCCATGATAGCCCTCTTGGTTCCGATCGAGACTCACAGGGCCGCGGTGGTCGGTATCTTTACCCTGGAAGACTGCGGTATCACTGAGACGTTGGCCTCCCTGACGGTGAGCGACGAAGGAAGAGCCTATCTGGTCGACGGCGAGGGAACCATCCTCTGGCATCCCGACGAGTCGCAAACGGGAAGCAATGCGCTAGCTCAGTTGGCGATGGAAGAAAAGCAACTGCTTGAGGCTGGGACCGGGGTGTACGTAGACATTTCTGGCCGGGACGTCATGTTGGCCCGCGCTCCTGTCGATCAAGCGGGTTGGGCCGTGATAGTTCAGGAGCCCTGGGGCAGCCTCGTCGCCCCCATGATGCGATATTCACTGGTAGCTCCCGTGGTAGTGCTTCTCGTAGCCCTGGTTGCCGTCCTCGCCATCTACGTAGGAGTACGGCAGGTCCTCCAGCCCCTGGAAGAACTGGGCCGTCGGGCAACCAAGATAGCGTGGGGGGACTTCTCGGCGATTGGCAATCCTGTGGGCGGGATCGCGGAGATCGACGAACTGCGGGTCACACTGAGCCAGATGGCAGAGCGAATCCGCGCCTACCAGGCCGCGATGCAAAGTTACGTGGCTGCGGTGGGCCGGGCGCAGGAAGAGGAGCGGCTGCGGCTTGGTCACGAGCTACACGACGACACGGTACAGGCTTTGATTGTGCTTTCTCAGGGGCTGGAAAGGGCTCAGAGGGAAGTGCCCTCTGGCGCGGAGCATCTGTCTGGGCAGCTGGCGCGGCTCAGGAACCTAACCAACGCCATAGTCACGGATTTGCGCCGTTATATCGGCGACTTGCGGCCTGTGTATCTGGAGGATCTGGGACTGATTCCCGCTCTGCAGAAACTGGCGGATGACCTGGCGGTGCATGATGACATTCAAGTGGGATTGCAGGTAACGGGGACGACTGGTCGCTTCGCCGACGAAGTCGAACTGGCTGTATTCCGCATCGTCCAGGAGGCTCTCAATAACGTGGAGCAGCACGCCCAAGCGAGTCGGGTCGATGTCAGGCTGGAGTTTGATCCGGATGGGATCACTGTCTTCATAGAGGATGATGGCGTGGGATTTGTGGCGCCGGAGTCTCCTGGCGATCTCAGCGATCGTGGTCGTTTCGGACTCATGGGGAT
>CAZBJW010000090.1:0-15632 GCA_964492135.1 uncultured Anaerolineales bacterium | reverse complement strand
TAGGCCAACGGGGCTGTGGGAGTGAGTCCATCTCCCAACTTTTGAACGCTTCCACTCTCGGCCCATCTCTTGACGGATATTCCCTCGTATGATATAGTGGTCATGAAAACGGAGTCAGGTACACCTCCCCCCGATTAGCATTCCAAGTCGGTGCAGCCTGACCAGGAGCAGCAGATGCCCTGGGGCTGACATCGCGGCATTACTCACGAAAGAAGGGCTCGTCTGTTGCGGCCGTAGACGAGCCCTTGTCGTAGACCGGCCAGGTCATTGCGTGACACACCTCAGGAGCACGATCCATGGACTTTCCTTCGGTTGTCAAGACCAAGGTTCTTCTACCTCGAAAGCAGCCCACTCTGCTCCACCGGCCCCGACTGGTTGACTTCATCCACGAAAACATCCACCGTAGGCTCATCCTCATCTCCGCGGCCGCTGGATACGGAAAGACCTCGCTTCTGATCGACTACGCTCACGACACCAATCTACCGGTCTGCTGGTACTCCCTCGACCAGACCGACCGAGACGTCAGGGTTTTCCTGGAACATCTGGTAGCCAGCATTATTCAGCGATTTCCCACGCTGGCAAGAGGCCAGGTTGCCTCCCTGCTGAGGAGTGCCCAAAACGACATTCAGACAGAAGCCATCCTTCGAGCCCTGGTGAACGATATCCATGACGACGTCAAAGACTACTTCGTCATCCTCTTGGACGACTACCAATCTGTGGATGAATCCGAAGAGGTCAACTCAGCCCTCGTCTGGCTGTTGGACCATTTACCGGAGAGTTGCTGCCTCATAGTCTCCACTAGGACGACCCCCCATTTTCCCCTGCTCAGGCTCGTGGCTCGTCAGCAGGTTGCAGCCCTTGGGAATGACCCGTTACGCTTTACACCCAAAGAGATTCAGCAATTTCTGAATCAGAACTATAACCTACATGTACCTGACGAGCAGGCGGAGAAGCTGGCCCAAGAATCGGAGGGATGGATCACAGGTATTCTCCTGTCCACTCACACTCTGTGGAAGGGCCTCATTGAGACCGTAATGCATTGGAAAGAAGGAGAGCACAAGTTATTCGATTATCTCGCAGAAGAGGTTTTCGATCAACAAGAAGAAGAGCTTCAGGATTTCCTGAAAGGCTCCTCGATACTTGAGGTGGTGGAGGCGGATCTCTGTGATCAGCTTCTGGGCATAGACAATTCGAGGGAGGTGCTGGGAGTCATAGAGGATCGGAACCTTTTCATTACCAAGCTGGAGGGAGAGCCGCACACATACAGGTATCACCAGCTCTTCCAAGAATTCCTCAGAAGCAGATTCCAGCCAGATGAGAAGGCACGACTGGAAGCTCTTCACCGGAAAGCCGCTGGCCTGCTGAAAAGCAGAGGAGATGGTCTTACCGCTACTCGCCACTACATCGAAGCCGGAGACTATGAGGAGGCGGCTCGTACCATTGAGGATCTGGCCAACAGCCTCTTCAGTGCTGGCAAGCTCCGGACACTTGCAGATTTGATCGACTCCCTACCTCCCGAGGTAAGCGACAACCATCCCATGCTCCTCCTGGCAAGGGGTATGATCTGTGCTGAGAGGGGAGACTTCTCGGCCGCCGAGGGGCTTTATCAGAGGGCAAGGTGGCGGTTTCAAGGCATTGGCGATATGGCCGGTGTGGCCCGAGTACTCGTTCGAGAAGGGATACTCCTGCAGTTTCGCGGAGAATACGAGAAGGCGGTCAGAAGATGCCGCCACATCCTATCCCTGGCAGCCAGGATCCAGATCGATCGGGCCAGCGTCGCCGCCGCACACAGGATCATGGGCATGTGTTACGCATCGGTGGTTGACCTTGCTCGCGCTCAGGAAGAGTTGAGCCGCGCACTGGAGATCTACCAAGAGATTGGCGACCCCCACGAGATAGCCAACGTCAATCAGGGCCTAGCGACTGCCCTGCGCCGCAGCGGGACACCGGGGGAGGCAGAACCTCACTATCGCACCGCTCTCGCTATCTGGCAGAAACTAGGCAACCTGGGACGGGTGGCGGAGGTCCTGAACAACATTGGAGTAGGTCACTACTACCGAGGGGAGTATGTTGAGGCGCTTGAGGTTCTGCAAGATGGACTATCCAAAGCACGGGAGTCGGGCCACTCCCGTGTTGAAGTGCTGATCCTGACCAGCATAGGTGATGTCTACCGAGACTTGAGGCAGCTTGACCATGCGATTGATCTCTACGAGCAAGGTCTAGAGATAGCTCAACTGGCGGGTGAAGGGTTCTTGCGGATCTACCTGTTGACCGCTCAGGGCGACGTCTGGCGGCTGAAGGGAGATGAGAAAAAGGCGGCTGTGGCTCTCGATAAAGCCATGGCCATGGCGGAAGACCAGAACTCGAAATATGATCTAGGGCTTGCTCGGCTCTCCAAGGGCATACTTTGCTACCAACAGGGAGGTCTGCGCCAAGCCATCCGACACCTGGAATCCGCCTGTGACAGTCTGACCAAGCTGGGCGCCAAGCGCGAACTAGCCAGGGCATCCTTTCACCTTGCGCACGCTTTTTACCTCGCGGGGGAGATTCCGCGGGCTGAGAAGTGGATGCGTACATCTCTCGATCTGTCCCAGGAAACGACCTATGATCAGTATCTCGTGGTGGATGGCATGAGTATGCAGCCGCTTCTCCGGCATGCTCTGGAGCGAGGGTTGGGTGGAGATATGCTCTCTGCCGTCCTGGAAAGAATGAATCAATTCCCTCCAAGGATCCCAGAAGAGGTGGTGCCGAGCCAGAAACCTGAGATAGCTCCCCTCCTGGAGATCCGGGCACTGGGCCGGTCAAGAATCAAGGTGGGAGACCACGATGTCGCTCAGCCGGAGTGGGGTGGGACCCTGGTAAAGGAACTCTTCTTCTACCTTGTAGAGAGAGGCCCGGCGCGCAAGGAAGAGATCGGTCTTGTTTTCTGGCCCGATAAATCGCGTGGCAAGCTGAACAGCATCTTCCACGCTACGATGCATCGGTTGCGGCGTACCGTGCCCCCAACATCGGTAGTCTTCGACCGGGACAGCGAGACTTACCTCTTCGATAGGTCGACCAGCTATTGGTATGATGTAGAGGAATTTGAGCGGCTACTTCGAAAGACGAGAGAAGCTAAACCGGGTGAGGCTGAGGAGCTCTACCACCATGCCTTATCACTGTATGAAGGAGACTACATGGGAGACTCATATTCTGATTGGTGTATGACAAGGCGCGAGCAATTGAGGGAGCGGTATCTCGATGCTCTCAGTGAACTGGCCGGTCTCCTGCTGGCCAAGGGGGCCTTTCGAGAGAGCATGGAGCTTTTCTCCAAGGTCCTAGAGAAAGACCCTTACCGAGAGAGTGCCATGCGTGGCATCATGCACTGCTTGGCCCTCTCGGGAGAGCCAACGATGGCCATCCAGCGATATCTCTCCTACGCCGAGTTCCTCGAACTGGAGCTAGGCACTTCCCCTGCGAAGGAAACGGCGGAGATTTTCGATCAGATCAGGAAGGAGGCACTGGGGACTCGGGAACCGAAAGAATAGGCTAACGAACCTGAAGAAGCAGGTGTAGCCGAGCCGGCAAGAGAAAAGGGCTGCTCCATTGGAGCAGCCCTTTTCTTGCGCCCTGTTGAGGACAGTAAGTGATCCAGTAAGTGTCCTGCTAAGAATCACCTCCGATAATTCTCATTGGAGCAGGCTGGTATCTTGTTCTGAGTTCGTAGCTTGATGGGTAAGGAGGTGATACGATGCGGGCACTGAGGGATCTCTACACCCGCGCAGCGGCGAACGGCAGCATACATATCAAGGCGCTTTGGCTACTACTGGCTATCGCGACCTTGGTCCTGGCAGGTGGAGCACCGGAGAGCTTCGGCGGCAATTAGGCGAAGTCCAAGTTGTTGCCAGCCTGCTCCGTGAGACAGAGTGAGGATGACCATGATCCTTCTCGTTGTTATGATGACCACTATTCTCATAGCCATGCTGCGCGGAGGCAGCCTGAGACATCTAGGTAAGTTGTCTATTCGCTGGCCTTGGCTTCCTCTCCTGGCGTTCTTAGTGCAAGTCTACATTATATTCTTTCCGGTACAGCGCAGCGAGGGCCTCTTGACGGTGCGTGCGTTCATGTTAGTGGGCTCGTACCTCTGCCTGCTAGCCATGGCATGGGGAAACCGCCGTTTGCCAGGCATGAAGCTTATCGCTCTGGGTGTGCTCATGAATTTCGCTGTGATGGTAGTGAATGGAGGGTATATGCCGGTCACGCCGGAAGCGTTGGTGACCGTGGGCCATCAAGATCTTGTCTATAGTATGGAGTCTGGGGCCAGAGTGGCCAGCAGCAAGGATATCATCCTAGAGCGTGAAGAGACAACCCTCTGGTGGCTGTCGGATATCTTCGTCATCCCACGCGACTGGCCGCTCTCAGGCAGTTTCAGCCTGGGAGATATGATGATCGCCCTTGGGGGCTTTGTGCTCATTCAGGCAGCGATGCTTGATAGAGACGGGGGACAAGGCTTAATCTGTCCCACTAAGGAAAGAGAATGAACCAAGATGCGCAGAGAGCGTTGCATGGGGAACAGTGTGGCTAGGAGAACCTTGGATGTTATCGTAGGTCTAGCACTAGTCGATGAATCGTTTTGTGAAGCATTGCTCTCAAACTCGAGTGACATCCTGGCCGACTTTGAGCTCAGCACGGATGAACGAGAGGTACTTGCTTCTATCCATGCCGACTCTTTGGAGTTATTCGCCAAACAGCTCTGGGAGCGGTTGCAGAACAGTGGTGAATCGGAGGATGCACTCCGATGGAAACCGTAGGGCAGGGGTTCTTTCGCGGTGTCCCATCTCAGGCCAAAGGATTGATTATGTACGGTGGCTAGGCCCGTTCATAGCAAGTGGTTCATCGGATGTGAGGTATGACATACCAATGCGGAGCAAGAAATGGGCTTCTTTCTCCTGGAAGAACAGACCTAGCCGGGATTTCAGTAAGTGGTTTAGTAAGTGGAACCCGATAACATAAAAGAAGAAAGGGGCGAAGTGCCTAGCTCGTAGGGTCGTTGCAATAGCCAGTTGTGCAAGTGTCGTAGGGATTAAGGGCGACTCATTCCGAGTACTGAGGAAAGGGTGTCGGCCTTGTCCTTGGACTCTGACCAAGAAGAACCTGAGGTGCCGTCTTGATTCAAGAGGCTCAGGGCGTAGTGGGAGAGGACAAGTGACATCTTGTGCTATAATTTTTGGTAATGGTTCTCCCGAAAGGGCAATCTTGCCGAAAGGCGAGGAGCGCAAAGCCTCAGACCTAAAGTGATCTGATCACTATGGTGGCTGGGCTGCCGAAGGAGGATTTAGTGGTATCTGGCTCCCGCCTTCTATTAGTAGATACTGAGGGCAGGAGCTATTCTTTTAACTTCCAAAATCTGAGTCGAGGTGAGTTTTTCGAGGAGCGGTCATGGCTGAGCGCCTGACGAAGCGGGAGCACGAGATACTGATCTTGGTGGTCCAGGGCAAGGCCAACAAAGAGATCGCCCGGGTACTTCATATCAGCGTCAAGACGGTGGAGTACCACGTCACCAACATCCTGGGCAAACTTCGAGCCGCGAGTAGGACCGAAGCGGTGGTTAAGGCTCTGGAGCAGGGGTTGCTAGACCCGGCCGAGGTCTAGGGGCATCGGGAGAAGGGATAGCAAAACCTAGGGAAATCCCTAGGTAAAAACCAGGGTTTTCCCTAGGGACAAGATGGCGATCCGGTGATATAATGTTTTTGGTTTTGACAAACTGGCTCATGAAAGTTATGATCGGGGGAGGAAAGCAAAATGACATGGAATACCAAGTATAAGAGAGCATTGGTTGCCCTAGCGAGCATTGGCCTGGTGGCAATGTTGCTGCTTGTGTTTTCTCAACAAGTCCTGGCTGGCAACTATAATCGCAATGCCGCCGAGGCTTATGCTGACGCTTGGACATGCAACAACTGTGAAGAACCACACAATTGGCCTACCTACCGCTATTACGACCTCGATTGCACCAACTATGCATCCCAAGTTCTGCACGAAGGGGGATATCCCTATCGTGGTTTGAACATATGGAGCATATACCATTGGTTTCATAGGTGGTACGGGGATTCAGAGACATGGTATAACACCCCCAAGATGAACCAACACTTCAGTCAGTATCCTAGCGAGTTCGAGTACAAAGGATGGCCTAGCCAATTGGACAAAGGGGATATCTTTCTATCCGACTTCCCGACAGAAGAGGGCCCGCCTGACGGCATACCAGATCACGCTGCCGTAATCGTTGGGGACGGGGGAGGGCTAAAAGACCAGCATACCCCTCCGCGCAAGAGGGTTGCATGGTATGCATACGCAGACCCTGGAACAGCATACTGGTCGGTGCATGTCAAGTGGTAAGACGATATTCCATCTACACGGACTAGGCGTGGATCGAACCAGCGACAAAAGAGGAGGACAAGGTTATGGGAAAGTACAAATTGACTCTTTTAGTAGGTTTGGTAATCCTCGTGGCGATGGGTGGGGTAGTGCTTCTAAGAGTCCTGGGCAGCAACAATACATCCATCGGTGAGGCCAGCGCGGCTAGCGTTCCTGACCCCGAGGAAGCACGCGAGATTCAGGCTATTGTTCTGGAAGCCCACCGGCAGTTTGACATCGCGGCGCGGACATTCGACACCAGTGGGTTCCCTTCTGTGTTTGTGGATGACCTCAATGTCCCTCTACCTCGCCTTCAGCATGACCGACTCAAAGAATGGCTTGGCACAGTCCCCGACAATGCGGGGTATCTGACTTACATGACGGCTGCCTATGTGGATTATGCGAAGAGGACAAGACTCTTCGAGGAGGCGATGGCAAAGGCGATGGCTAAGGGCCGAGACTACCTGCTACCTGAGGACTATCTCACATCTGACGAATTGAGGCAAATAAAGGAGTCGAATAGGCCCATACCCACGCCACCTTCTGCGCCACCGAGGCCCTCGATGTCGGTTGAGGAGGCTGCGGAATGGCGGAAACAGATTTTCCGTTTCGATTCGCTAGAGATCAACGGTGACAAGGCAGTTGTCATTTTTGAGGATGCTGTCGCGCTGGAGAAGGCGATATTGGTTCGGCGTGATGGAAAATGGTACATGGCTGGCGGGGAATGCCTGAGGATAACCGGCCCTTAAGCGTTAGGTAGCGGTAACCCCTAAAAAGAAGGCCCTCCAAATGGGGAGGGCCTTTTTTATACTTAACTTCTGATCGCACGAGAGCTTTGCATAGCCATCAGAACGGTCGAGCACCACATAACCAATATCCTGGGCAAACTTGGAGCCGCGAGTAGGACCGAAGCGGTGGTTAAGGCTCTGGAGCAGGGATTGCTAGACCGGGGGACCTCTAGGGGCATTGCGACTCAAGGGATAGCAAAACCTAGGGAAATTCCTAGGTAAAAACTAGGGTTTTCCCTAGGGACAAGAGGGGGATTTTGTGATATATTGTAGTTGAAGTTGGTCAGTATGAGGGCAGGTGTTTGAGTCCCCTCATTTCCACCGGGGGCGCAACTCCGCTAGCGTGTATTTCTTTCAAGAGGAGGTGATGCGAGGAAGAAGAGAAAGGTGCCGACCAATTGAATTTGAGCTGATTAACTGGTGAGGATTCGTCAAGAGTAGGCATGACAAATAGAGAAACTTTAGTATATAACGTATTGGTGAAGAGTAAAGTAGGGCTCTCTTCAGTGGGGAGCAGTCTTGTACACAGCGGTTATGCTCCTTAGAGAGGGGCGATAACTCATCTAGGCGTGACTCTGGTAAGGAAGGAGACGAGATCATGAAAGCAGGGAATCGTATCTGCCGGGTTGTAGCGATTGGGATAGTTCTGGGAATGCTCTCCATCGCCCTCCCAGGCCCAGCCCGAGCAACGCGCAGCGAGGTGTCTCCCTCTCCTCAAGCATGCTACTCTGTTGACTGGGAGGTCGGAGGAACGACTGGTGGCTGGATCACTTTTTACGGTGTGTACGGTGAGAACTACACACTTAATCCCGACGTTTACTCAGACGACCTCAGGTTCGTGCATTCTGACTGGGTTATGGCTGATGCATGGAATCTTGTGGAGCTCGGTTGGAGAAAGGCTCACACCTGGGGTCCGCGCTGGTTCGCCGCCTGGATGATTAACGGCTACATACAGTATGCGAATTTTGATGGACTAGCTCCATATACGTCCCACAGCTACAAGATTTACAACTACCACTCGGATAAGCTGTGGCGATTCGTCATAGATGGTATAGGGAAGAAGACGGTCACAACCAACTTTGATGTGGGCACGCCTGGGGCGATGAGGGAGCGACACTGGTCATGCGACTACGGAGGCGGCCATTGGTGGAACCTCCAACGCTCAGATTGGGGCGCCAACTTCAGCAATTGGCAAACGTGGTATGATCATGATTCGGACCCTTACTACCACGCCTATCATCCAACCACATACGAGTTCTATGTCCTAACGGGTAACTGAACAGCCTGAGTGAGAGCGAGCAAAACAGTCAGAAATGAGAGAGGCGAGAATTAGGAGGCGGATGATGAATCAGCAGCTTCGATGGCTTTTCAAATCACATCGATTGCGGATAGCAAGCCTCGCGGTTGTAGTGATGGTGTTAGTGATGGCGGTACCCGGAGCCGTCTATGTCCTCCAAAGAACGCCCCATGGTTTCATCGGAGAAGAGGACCAAGTCGACCTTCTAGAGTTCCCGAACTGGCCATGGGAAGGGCCAATCTATCCTGCCGACAAGGTGACACTCTCAGAAGCAAAGGCCAGGGTGCCATTCGCTATCCCGTTCCCGGCTCGTCTGCCGGACGCGGCTGCGATAGAAGAGGTCTGGGTTTCGACCGTCCAGGCACCTCTCGATCTGGGCAACGAGGTATATGTGGAGCGACACTCAGTAGCCGTTGTGTTCTCCGATGGATGCCAGATGATCATTCATCAGATGGATTCACCTCCTGACTGGGATGCCATCATCGCTCAAACTCCTGTCTTTAGCAAGGTAACTGTCAATCATCATCCCGGGATGGGAACCAGTCCGGGGGTGCAGGAGATGAGGGGAGAGCAACGTCCTTATCCTGGCAGCGTTTCGTGGTGGGTTGACGGCCTGCAGATCACTATTTACTCAGACACCCTTCCACTCGAGGAAGTGCTGAAGATAGCCAATTCCGTGCACTACTAGTGCCCTTTGTGCTACCTCCAGGGCAGGTTTGCATATCTGCCCTATCCTTTGCTTTAGCCACACCAAAGGCCGCTTGGCCGGCACCGCTGGCGGGGGTATTTTTCGCGGGTGGGAGCCACCTTCTTCACCTGCCTAACGAGAGGAGAGAGATAGTAAAGTTGCACGGGGAAGACCGCTCGCCCCGCGTCTGCAGCCCTCAATGTCTGTTGAAGAGGCCCAGGAGATGCAGAAGGACCTGATGCGATATGATTTGATCGACATTAAGGGCGACAAAGTACGCGTTATCTTTGATGATGGTGCCACACTGAACGAAGCGATATCGACTCGGCGTGCCGGGAAATGGTACATCGCTGTTGTAGAGCGGCTGGCAGTGTCCGGCCTTTAAGCAGTAGGTAGCGGTAACCCCTAAAAAGAAGGCCCTCCAATGGGGAGGGCCTTTTTATACTTAACTTCTGATCGCACGAGAGCTTTGCATAGCCATCAGAGCGGTCGAGGACCACTTAACCAACATCCTGGGCAAACTTGGAGCCGCGGGTAGGACCGAAGCGGTGGTTAAGGCTTTGCAGCAGAGGTTGCCAGACCCAGCGGAGGTCTAGGGGCATCGCGAGAAAGGATAGCAAGACCTAGGGAAATCCCTAGGTAAAAACTAGGGTTTTCCCTAGGGACACAAAGGGGGGATTTGGTGTATGCTTGTTGATGGGTGTGCGACATGGATTTTGGAAAGGGGTGATGCGTAGCGAGCAACTAATGGGGGGCAGGCTAAGAAAGTTAGATTGGGGTCACAGAAAGAGATCAGGAGGTTGCGAAAATGAGATTTCATGGTAAAATCAAATGGGTACCGGCAGTAGTTGCTTCCGTGCTAGTGGTGTGTGCGGTGTTGCTGGCAACAGCTTTCACAACATCGGAAGCCCCAGCGGCAGCCGAGAACTCCCGCCTATATAGCTACTCTGCAAGTGCTACTCCACCTCCACCAGAGGTAGACCTGCAGCCAGGGGTTTTGGAACTGATCGCGAATACGTACCTGGCTCATGCCGCGGAGTTTCCTGATCCTAATGAGACCGTTGAGGCACTTCGGCTCTATCTAGAGGGGAACAAATTGTTGTGGGAGAATCGGGTGGAGGAAGCGAGAGATATTTTCACCCGGGCGGTAGAGCTCCAGCCGGATAGCCGTCATGCCCACGCAGGACTTGGAGGAGCACTCTGGCAGCGATATCAGAGCACGAAAAAGGCGGATGATCTACGTTTCGCCGTTGAGGAATTCATACACGCAGCGCAGATTGGAATAATCTACGGCAAGGTGCGGTACACCTATTCCATCGCGGTGGGCCTGGCAGAGCTGCGAGACGTAGCACACATGGAAGAGTTCTTCCGACAAGCCTTGCAACTTGGCGATGAGAGTTATCTGACCCATCTCGATTATGCCCAAGGTTTGGCCATGCTCGGAGACCTCCGCGCTGAGGAGTGGTACAAGAAGGCCATTGCACTCCAGCCGAAGGGTAATGTAGATGCTTTGGCCTATTACGCTGAATGGCTTCTGGACCAAGGAGAGTTGAACAGGGTCTTGGAGCTCATTCCTCCAACTGTACCTTCCCCTTACCTACACCTCTTGCGCGGCGTTGCTCTCGAACGGATGGGGCGGATAGGTGAGGCACGCCAGGCTTATGCACGCTATGCACCTGTCAGCGCCATATTCCCTGTCCCAGCACGTTATCGAATTGAGGGCAGCGTGGCTCAAGAAGGGCTCTACTTTGAAGGAGAAGCAGAAGAGCCGTCACCGCTGCAGTCGTGTCTTACCAACATCTCCCAATCCATTTACTGCGAAGCAAGAGGCGAGAATGGTGGGGGCATGCGCAATGTCGGTTGGACCATGCGCAACCGTGTCTTTGCTCACACCCCGTCAAATCCATGCTTGAACTTCGGCATAAGTGGTGCGACGTTATGTGCAAAGTACGTCTCGGCTATCAATGCGGGATTCTGCGCTTGTGCTGATAACTGCAGAACAACCTCATCAACCGACTGGGCCGCAGCGGATATCTACTATGGCCGAACTCCGGAAGGCTACACCGGCTGGTGTCCAAATGGGACCTATCCAGAATGCATGTATCCCTGCGATCCGAACAGGTGCCGATGTTCGAGCGACCAGACGCAAGGAGGACGCCGATACGGTATGCTCTACATGTATGGAACCAGCGGGACCTGCCCCTCGCAACATCCCTGCTGCGGCGCTTGCACAGTGAATCGGGGCAAACTGTGTGGCAATGGGGGCTCTGATAACTGTTTCTATACAGTTCCGTAATCTATCTCTGATATCTCTTTGAAACTCTGACCTATGGCAAAGGAAGTTGTCATGCGACGGTTTTCTTTTCCCATTAGCCTGAGGGTCATCATTATTCTGCTGGTAGCACTGGTGAACAGTGGCTGTGAAATCGGCGCGCCATCGCCACCAGCGATGACGCCTTACACGACCTCTATTGCTACCCCCACTAGCACAACTATGGCCACCCCGACCCTTATACCCACAAGTAGGCCATCTCCCTCACCTAGGCCCACTGCAAGCCCCACGTCTAGCACGGTAACCGTCACCCCTGTTGAGGCCGGGCAGGTGCTCACCACGGCGGTCATCGAGTTGCCGGCTGGCCCGTATTTCGTCTGGCAATGTATGCCGAACCCCTCGATGGACTGGCGACCGGATGGCCAAGCGCTCGCTTATGTAGAAGGGGGGGGAGTGTGGCTGGCTACCGCGCCCGATTTCACGCCCAAGAGGCTCATGGAGCGCGGCATCCAGCCCAAGTGGTCACCAGATGGCCAATGCCTCGCCACCATCTGGTCGGAGCCAGAGAGATGGGTTCTCCAAACGATTGACCTATCCGGAAACGTCCTCCAAGAGATAGACCTGGGCTTTGAAAAATCACTGGTGATAGATCGCTGGTTAGACAACGAACGATTAACCCTTGTCATCCATCGTGGGGCACCTGGTGAGGTTCTTCATGAGGCCAACCTAACCCGGAAGACAACGCTCCCTCTGGTTTCGCCGGAAGGAGGAACCCTGAGCATGCTGTTAGGAGGGAGGTATTATTGGTCTCCAGATCAGAAGTTCCTGGTCGTCGAATGGGGATTCGCTGTCCCTCCTGGGCTGCTCACAGTCATTGACGTTGTCAGGCCAGATGAGACCCATCTGGCCCAGTTCAGCGAGGATCGCTACCAGCAGTTCGAGTCCTGGGCACCGGACAGCACAAAATTTCTCTACGAACAGTGGGAGGGGGTATCAAACGCTCCATTGATCGAAGGAAATACATCTCCCAGCCTCTTCATATGGGATGTGGTGGAGAAAAGGGGCCGCGGAGTGCTCTCCAATGTGTGGGGAGCAGCCTGGTCTCCTAAGGGTGATCAGATTGCCTTCCTGTTACTCGGAAACCCGAGCAAGGATGAGCAAGGGAATATCACGGGCACTGATTTTATCCCCGGTCAACCCTTTGCCATATCTATGGGAGTGATGGATACGGCCACTTATACTGTGAAGGCTCTGGTGCCTCTTGGCCAGGTAACCGACGTAGAGGCTTTTGCTGCCGGGCCGTTCTGGTGTGGCTGGCCACGCCCGGTCTGGTCTCCCGATTCGGAACAACTAGTTTATTGGGATGCGGATGGCAACCTTTGGATCATGCGAGAAGATGGGACAGGACAGCGACAACTCACCCAAGGGTTGGAGGTGAAAGAAGTAGCCTGGTCTCCCGATGGCAGCCTGTTGGCTATCGCCACGGCTGGCCGACTCGTGATCATTGAGACGCTTTGAACGAACCGCCACTCGCCAGTAAGGATGAGCCCTCGCTCTAAGGCGAGGGTTTATCCTTCTTCTCGGTTAGAAGCCCTTAGTCCCTATGAACGGGTTTCCAGCGCGGTGCTCGCTGGAGCCACTGGTGCTTGTATTGTATGCCTTGCAAAGAGCAGGTAAGAGATGTATCCTTCCCAAAGCAAGGCTTAATCATTTATCGAGGTGTGAGGAGAGATGGGAGTCCTGGTAATAGCTGAACCGCCCGACTGGCGAAAGCGCCTGGGACTGCTCTTGGGGCTCTTGCTCCTGGCGGGAGTAGTCGCGTTGGCGGCTTCTTGGGCTGTCGGTCGCCTGGGGCAGCCCAGCGACATCTGGACCGCCGGCCAAGTTGCGCGGGCTATCGAGCAGGGCGAGGTCGAGCGGCTAATCGTTCGCGGCAACGAGGTGACTGTAGAGACCAAGGACGGCGTCCATGCCCTCGTCCGTAAGGAAGGGGAGGCTTCCATCCTCAAAGGGCTGAGGGACATGGGCGTACCCGAGGAACGCCTCAGAGACATCGAGATCGTCGTCGCTGCGCCCTACCCGCGCTTTTTTGACTTGGTCGCCAGGTTGTTTTGCGGCACGCCCATCGTCATCCTGCTCCTCGGTATTGGGGGAGCGATTTGTGTCATTTCTCGATGCCACGGTACTCCCGACCCGGATAGTGGTCGGACGCGTCCTTGGAGGAGGACACCTCGGTAACGCTCTATTGACATGGGTCGCCAGAAACACCGCAGACTCCGAGGCGCGGCGGGCATCGTCATCACTCAGTGTATCGAATCGGCCATTGCCTTCGTCGTGGTTCTAATACCCCGACTCTCTGCCCTATTCAATCCAGTTGACTGGTTCAGCGTCGCAATTCCCCTGCCGTTCACGTTGGGTTTTGGGTATTTCCAGTTTGTGAAGTCAAGTGCTTCCTGAGCGACGTCCTTCGCCCCAGCATAGCCCCGGTCACGCCCTAGAGGGCAAATTAGAGACCCGAGAGAATGAGAAAAGCCCCTTCCGGGTGAGGGTGCAGTAGCGGTTGTGTCTCGGAGGAACCGCCACATTGAAGCAACAAGCGACGGAAAGGGCTGACTCGGGTTCCAACCGCTTGTGTTGAAAGCAGGCTGGGTGCTCGGTTTCTATTAGCCTTTGTCTCTTGTCCGTGCAAATCGCAGACTATCGGGCCCACACGGATTCGACTCTCTTGCGAAGAAGGCTCAGGAGCGCTGGCGCGAACATTACCACGGTTAGAACCGACCACACGATGACGCCCCCTCGTCCATATGCATGCCAGACACCCCGCACCGCCACCTGAGGATGAACGGGGCTCTTCCAGGGCTTCCACACGACATCCGCGTAGAAGATCGCTGGCGCCACCGTCGCCAATGCCCAGGACAGGGTCATGCCGGTCAGCAGGGCCAACGCCCGTTGCGACATCCTGGCACTGCGAACGTACGACACCGTTCCTGCCGCGAGGAGAATGGTTGATACTATCTCGCATGGCACCGCATAGCTTGCGCTAACCTCATCAAGGTTCATCCACACCAAGATCGGCATGACCCCGTACAGGCCAAAAGAGAGGCGGGTCCAGTCACGCCACACGCCCATTAGGAGTTGGCGCAGAGGTCGCACCGAGCGGGTCAGTAGCAAGGTAATCACCGCCATCAGCAAGAACGGTATCCATGCCCACCATCCCAACAGTCCGTTGTATCCTTTCAAGATCCAGACCTTGTAAGCCCAGAGATCCTGGCCAGGGATACCCATCCACCACCAGGTAAGTACCAATACCAACCCTCCGTAAGGGTAAGACCAGCGGGGGAACCCTTTCACCCATCCCACACCTAAACCAACCAACAGGACGACATAGCACGCAACGAACCCCCAAGGCCATACGGGGTCTGGGGATGGCAGGATCTCATACAAGACCGTCGTCAGTCCGAAGGCCAGAAAGGGCACCACTGCTGCCAGAGCCTCGCCCCACGAACCGCGGCCGTGCACATCCCGCAGGGCTGCTCCTATCTCTCTGGCCTCGCCAAAGCGTTCAATGGCCTCACCCATGCTCGCCTCCTTTTCCAGTCCCTCCGCTCGTAGTGCGGCTGCATGCTCCTCCAAGTGGACACGTAATTCCTCTATCATAGCCAGCCGAGTGCTCGAGGGCAGGCTACTCAGACAGGCTTCCAGCTTAGCCAGGTATGACTTCAGGCTCGACATGGCCACGCCCTCTGATCACTCCCATCAGCTTCTCGGTAAATGTCATCCATTCCGCCACCGAGCTTGCCAGCGCTTTGCGGCCCTTCTCGGTGATGAAATAGTACTTCCGTCGCCGAGCCCCCACTACGGTGCGCCACTCGCTGCTCAACAGGCCGTCCCGTTCCATCTGATGCAAGCCCGGGTAAAGCAGACCCTCCTTCATAGTGAAGTAGCCCTCGCTGCGCCGCTCCAGCTCCCGGGCGATCTGATAGCCATACATGGGCTCCTCTGCAAGCAATGACAAAATGAGCACCGGAGTACTACCCTTGCGGATCTGCCGCTGAAGCTCCATACGCCCTCTCGGGTTATACATAGCTAAGCTATGTATAAGTATAGCATACATTCGCCCTGCTGTCAAGGGTGCGCATTGGCTCGTCTAAAATCTTACTTTGCAGATAATCGTTAACTCATCGAGAATCTTACCGA
>CAZBJW010000089.1:0-15793 GCA_964492135.1 uncultured Anaerolineales bacterium | reverse complement strand
GGGTGGAGACGCTCCACGGGTTCCGTCGCGCGAACATCAACGTCTTGATTGGCAATGATCCCCCCTATGATCCCTTTGTAGGTGCCATCCAGACGCGGGGCATCGTGTGTAAGGTCTATCCTGCCGAGGAGTGACCAGGGAGTGGAGAACGGTGAATGGAATGCTAAGTGTTGATGCCAGGAAATGTTTGGGTTGCTATGCGTGCGAGATAGCTTGCAAGGAGGCACATGGCATCCCTCCCCGGAAGGCCAGCTGGATCCAGATCGAACGGAACGACGCCTCGAGGCAGCAAGCGGAGGAGAAAGGTCACTACCTGCCCTTGGTCTGCGTACACTGCGGGTCGCCTGCGTGTGTCGATGCCTGCCCTGAGGGAGCGATCGCGCAACGAGAGGAAGGCATAGTTGTTCTGGACTCCGACAGTTGCACGGGTTGTATGCTTTGCCTAGAGGCCTGCCCCTACGGGGCGATTTTCTTCGATGAGGAGGGTGTGGCCATCAAGTGCGATCTCTGCCTCGACAGGGTGGATCAAGAGCTGTGGCCCAGCTGTGTGCAACACTGTTTCGCCCAGGTCTTGAGCTTCCGGACGCAGGATTGACACAGCACGGGGAGTGCCGGCCATTGACCGAATGTGTACGGCGCGGTAGAAGAATCAGGTTGGCGCACGCCACTACACATCGTGGGCCATGGACGATCCAGGCACTATATGTAGGACAGCGGATATGTGCTGAGCTGGCTGTATTGACAAATCCTTGACAACTTGACGAAAATCTGGTAAAATAATACTGGAGTCTCCCGTGGGTGTGAGGACCTTCTTCTCACACCACTTTTCTATAGGGGACTGGGAACTCGGGCCGGCGGCACATTCTGCCAGTATGCTACGTTTTCCATCTCTCTCGACAGGAGGAGGCTAGTCAAATCACTGGTTTATTCAATTGGTTCCGTGCAATTGTCCGTGCTTTCTCCACGTCGTGTAGATGAGAGGTGAGGACTCGAAATGAAAACTGTATACTTCAGAGCCGAGTTGTTGTTTCCTCACGAAAGCGTTCCCGCTCTGATGGACGTAGGGGATGGGCAGTGGCGGAGTCTGGTCAAGCGAATCACCGATCTGCCGGAGACCGACGAAGATGCCCTGGCCTTCTCCCTGATGATGATTAGGCTATGCGGGTGCCTGCGGTGCAATCCCGGGAGCTACAAAGCGTCCCTTGGTTGCTCGGCTTGTGGGAAGCGCATTATCGGCATGAACAAAGAGACAGACGATGCTCTTATCGCCCTCTTCCACAAAGCGAAGGAAGATCTGCAGAGGTACCTGGAGACGGGTGAGGTGGTAGAGGAACAAGGGGTCTATCTCTAGCGACTCGCTTGAACCGTGTGTGCTTCGAGGAGCCGCCTGCATGACAGGCGGCTCTTTTGATTCACATTCTCCCGCTCTTCCTAGAAGGCCCAGGATTGCCCACAAGTGACGCCCGCTGCTACAATTGGTGTCAGACGGTGCCCGGAGCGGTAGCGTGACAGACATGCCGCAAGGTGAGTGCCAGATATGTGGAAAATCGTTCCTCGTCTCCCACAACCTTGCTTCCTGCCTCGATTGCATCCGCGCGCAGCCTGAGGAGGTGATGCCGCACATCGGCGAGGTGCAGGCGATGTCACGCCGGGAGTTCGGGTTGCCGACGGAGCCCCCTCGCGATCGGCAGGGCGTCGCGTGTCGCTTGTGCGTCAACGAGTGCCGCATCGGCGAAGGTCGGCGTGGCTTTTGCGGGCTTCGGACGAACCGTAATGGCAAGCTGGTGCATCTGGCTGGCACTGCCGCGAAGGGCATCCTGCACTGGTACCATGATCCTTTGCCCACCAATTGTGTGGCGGCCTGGGTGTGCGAGGGCAGCAAGCAGTACGGGTACAACAACCTGGCGGTGTTCTATGGAGCCTGTACTTTCAATTGCCTTTTCTGTCAGAATTGGCACTATCGGGAGATGTCACCGGACAGGGGAGGCATGACGGCACAGGAACTGGCGGACAAGGCCAATCGACGAACGTTTTGCGTGTGTTACTTTGGAGGTGACCCATCGGCGCAGATGTTGCACGCTCTTTCGACGTCCGAGATTCTGGCGGAGCGCGGGGTGCGTGTGTGCTGGGAAACCAACGGCTCCATGCACCCCAGGCTACTACAACGGGCGGTAGACCTGGCGCTGGAGACAGGAGGGTGTGTGAAGTTCGATCTGAAGGCTTACGATGACAACCTCCACAAGGTGCTTACCAGCGTCACCAACCGGCGAACTCTGGAGAACTTCGCCCGCGTGGCTGAGCGTCTGCCCGCGCGAGAGCAGCCGCCCTTGCTCGTGGCGAGTACTCTCTTGGTCCCTGGGTATGTCGACGCCCGAGAGGTCACCCGCTTGGCGGAATTCATCGCCTCGCTGGATCCAAGCATCCCTTATTCACTCCTGGGGTTCCACCCTCACTTCTTCATGCCGGACTTACCCCGGACTTCGGTGCGGCACGCCGAGGAGTGTGAGCAAGCCGCCAAGCAGGCGGGGCTGGTCAACGTTCGTATCGGCAACCGACATTTGCTTTCCAGGGACTACTGACGCGCCCCGGCCGAAGCCCCATGGGTGGCAACGAAACGAGCCGCTGACACGCGATCAGCGGCTCCTTATTGTCAGTTCCTGGCGGGGTCTACTTGCCCTGCCAGCTCACGCCTCGTCCAAATCCTCCTCGATCAATTCCTGAAACTCGCCGTCAAACTCGCGCAGAAAGCGATGCACGTCCAAGACATCATCGGTGCTGATGGCAGGGAGGTCCTTGACGCGCTCCCATTCCTCCGGTGTCAAATCCGTGATTACCTGCACTTGCTCCTCTTCCTTGATCATGGCCAGGATGATCCCCTGAGTGGCGCACTTACGGCAAGAGACCATCAGCATCCACACGTCGTCTTGCTGTCCCATGATGGCCACATCTGCGTCGTCATACTCGCTAGAGCAGACGACGCATTTCACATTCTGTAGCAGCTGCCTTACAAAATCGTACTCGGGTGAGTCCTTGTCGATTCTTCTCACTGCGATTCGCCCTCCTCGTCACCGCCAAGCTCTTCTTCCCTCACAACGAGAACTTCTATGTTGGCTGTTACGTCGGGCAGCAGCTTGTAGGGCACTGCATACGTGCCCAGTTCTCGAATGGGCTCCTCCAGCTCAAACTTGCGACGATCCACGCTTGTGCCGATCTCCCGCTCCAGAGCTCCCGCAATGTCTGCACTGGTGATCGAGCCGTACAGCCGATCTTTCTCACCGCTCTTGGCTGCCAGGGTCACAGTCAGTCCCTCTAGCTCCGCGGCGAATCGCTGGGCTTCGGCCTCCAGCTGCTCCTGACGTCTTGCTTCCGCGCGCCGGCGCAACTCAAGCTGCTTCAGCGCACCCTCGCTCGCCGCCCTGGCCAGCCCCTGTGGGATGAGATAGTTGCGCGCATAACCTGGCGCAACGTTACAGAGGTCTCCGGCTTGTCCCAGCCTCTCCACGTCTTTGAGCAAGATCACCTGCATGAGCACTACCTCAACTCTTGTCGTTCCTTATTCATTGTAACTCAAAAAGGTCCAAACCTCAAGTTGGACAGATTACAAGGAAGACGCCTCAAGGCCGTTGGCTGTGTGTTTTGCCGGAGCCATATGGTATAATGCTCGAATGTATGAGGACGTTCATGGCGAAATCTTTGGGCGCCGCCGATTATGCGTTTGGCGGGTTAGGGAGGGGCACAACCGGTATCTGGCTCCTGGTCGTCACCTTTGTGGCCGTCATCCTGCGCCTCATCAGGCTCGGTTTTCAGCCCCTTTGGTGGGATGAGGGGTGGACAGTCTATTTCGCCACCGCCGACATTCCCACGATGATCGCTCGCACTGCTATCGACATCCATCCTCCCTTCTACTATCTGATACTGCACTTGTGGACCCTCATCGCTGGGAGTAGTGTCATCTCGGTACGCCTTTTCTCCGCCCTGGCCGGCACATTGTCCATTCCTTTGATCTTTCTGCTTGGTCGCCGTCTGTTCGACGTGCGTGTGGGCATCATGGCTGCCCTGGCGATGGCACTGGCTCCCTTTCAGATCTACTACTCTCAGGAAGCGCGGATGTATGCCCTCGCTACACTCCTCGTGCTGGCGTCGGTGTACCTCTTTCTGACCCTGCTCCAGAGGGAAGAGCAGGGGAGCGCATCTTGGATTCATTGGGCGCTCTACGTTCTGGTGACGTGCTTGGCGATGTACACCCAGTACTACGCGGCCTTCGTGCCAGTTGTTCAGACCGTCTTTCTCCTGGCGGCGTACTGGCGATGCAGAGCGTTGCTGGTCAAATGGCTGGGGGCGCAGATTGTGCTCTTGCTGGTCTATTTGCCCTGGGTACTGTACGCCGGAGGCAAGCTCGTAGCGTATGTGAGTACGAAACTGGTCAAAGAAGGGGACATTCCAGTCAGTTTCTTCACATATTTCCAGCAGCATCTGCAGGCCTTCTCCGTGGGCCACTTGAGTCAGGACAGGGCCTATCTGTCGTGGATGGCGCTGGTCTTCAGTGCCGTGCTCGTGCTGGGTACAGTGGGCTATCTCAGGAACCGCCTTCAGGCCGACTCCGCGGGTGGGCGTCCAGGGCAGGGCATTGCCTTCCTTCTGATGTATCTGCTGATTCCCCTCTCCCTGGGCTATCTGGTGAATCTGCGCTATCCCTTCACCTCGCCTGGCATCGAGCGGCTGTTCCTATTCTCAGCCCCGGCCTTCTACCTGTTAATGGCTCTGGGTTTGACCTGGATCTGGCACCGCCTTCAGGCGGCGTGGCCTGTCTGTCTGCTGTTGGTCGCCGTCTGTATCCCCCTCCTCGCTGACTTGTACACTCACGAGCGCTATGCGGGGGAGGACTACCGTCCTCTCATAGAGACGGTGCAGGCGCTTGCCATGCCTGATGACGTCATAGTGGCTATCCATCCATGGCAGATAGGCTACTTCCAGGCCTACTACGATGGTCAGCTTCCCCACCTCTACCTTACTCCCAAAGACGCTACCGATGTGACGAGCGAAAAGTGGGCTGCCGATCCGGCCCTCATGGCTCGGGACCTAGACGGTCTACTGGATGGGCATCGCTTCCTGTGGTTTCCGGCCCACCAAGCCCTCGGCAGAATCCTGGAAAGCGATGTAGAAGGCTACCTCTCCCAGAAGGAGTATGCCATCCTAGGGCGCTGGTTCACCGAGAGCACCAGATTGAGTTGCTATGCCGGAGGACAACAATTGGAGCTGAGTGAGCGACAGATGAACTTCGGCAGGAGGATTTCCTTGCTGGGATACCGTTTGACTCCTGGGCCGGTTGAAGCTGCGTGGGGTGCTGTGCTCATGGACCTGAGGTGGAGGATAGACAGAGAGCTGGACGGAAGGCATCAGATCGCCTTGCGCTTGACCGATGAAAAAGGACAGGTATGGGCAAGTGAGGACCGTGAGCCGTTGGGCGGGCTCCGTCCCTTTCATCAGGAGCCGGTGGGCGGCGAGATCCTTGACCGGTGCGGGCTGCTGGTACCCGCTGGCACACCTCCGGGTTCATATCAGCTTCGTTTAGGAGTGTACCGCTTGGAGGACGGGCGATGGTTGGACGTACTGGACCGGAACGGGGAGCCCCAAGGGGTGGAGGCGGTCTTAGGAATGGTAGAGGTGCAAGCTCCAGCCATTGTACCTCCCGTAGAAGCCCTGTCCGTCGAATATCCTCGGGAGGCCGACTTCGAACCCGGTATCCGTCTGCTGGGATACTCCCTCGCGGGCGAGAGCTTCCGACCTGGCGATACCCTGGGGATAACCCTCTTCTGGCAGGCGGTGGCGGACTTGAGCGAGGACTACTACGTCTCTGTCCGGCTTCAGGATGGCGGGGGGCAAGATCGGGCTGCCTTGGACGGCCCGTTGTCCAATGCCGACTATCCTACCAGCCACTGGAGAGCAGGGCAGCTGGTTCGTGGTTTCCAGAGCTTGCTGCTCCCTTCCAGCCTGACTGGCGGTGAATACTACCTGCTCTTGACGCTGTCGCGCCTTGCCGACGGACAGGCGGTCCCTCTTCGCAGGTATGGACTGAACTGGGGTGATAGCCAACGACTGGGTACGATACAGGTACTGGGCAGGTCCCATCAAATGGACCCCCCGCCTGGCATTGGACATCCGATGTCTCTCCGTGTGGGCGATGCTGTACAGTTCCTGGGCTACGATCTGGATACATTGGAGGTAGGTGCGGGTGGTACTCTGCGGCTGACCCTCTACTGGCAAGCGATAGCTGAGATGGATACCTCCTACACGGTCTTCAACCATCTGATTGACGATGAGGATCGTTTCTGGGGTCAGAAAGACGGCATCCCCGGCAACGGGTCTTTGCCAACCAGCAGCTGGATCGCCGGCGAGTACGTGATTGACGATTATGAGATTCCTGTGCAGGACGGCACCCCTGCTGGCGAATACCTCATCGAGACGGGCATGTACAACCTGGCGACGATGGCACGCCTCCGGGTCTTCGATGCGGAGGGCCGGGAGACGGGGGACAGGATTCTCCTGGAGGACACTCCCATCCGCGTCGGTCGCTGAGCGGTGTTCGTTGGATGAGGCTAGGTCTCCATGGCTTGGACAGCCTGTAGCATCTCGGGCACTCCATTCTACAAGTCGCAGCCCAGCACACCAAGGTATTAGGCCCATGGTGGTATTGCATTGCACGACACCTGGCAGATGGCTATAATGACTCTATGCAGCTCTGATGGGCTTCGAGGAGGAAACATCTTGAAGCGACTCAGGGGTTTGCTGGCCGGCCGTGGATCTCCCCGCATCTGGGAACTTGCAGTCGTAGTCGTCATTGTGCTGGCAGCCACCTTCTTCAGAACTTTTCTCTTCGAGGCTGCTCCCCCAGGTCTGCAACACGACGAGATTTTCAAGGCGAATTTCGCCCTTGACATCCTCGATGGCGGGTGGCCGGTCTTCTTCGACCTCAATGGTGGTGAGGAAGCTTTCTTCCCCTACATCGCTGCCGTGTCCATCTCCCTATTCGGACACAACTTCTTCGCACTGCGCTTCGTCTCTCTGGCGTGCGGCATCCTCAGCGTTGTCATAAGCTATTCGCTGATCAGGGAGCTCTTCGGGCGCCGGGTGGCACTGTTGACCGCAGCGGGCCTGGCGATTTCCTTCTGGCATATCTTCGACAGCCGCGTAGCACTGCGACCGATCACGCTTCTTGTGATGGCCTTGGCTGCCTTCTATCTTTTCTGGCTGGGCCTCAAGCGGGGCAAAATCGCTTGGTTTGCCCTCGCTGGGGTCTTCCTGGGAGCGAGTTTCTACACGTATACCTCCGGTCTTCTGGTGCCAGTGACCATCGTGCTTTTCACCTTGCTCTATCTTGTGCCTTTCCACAGGGCGCTGCTTGCTCGACGCTGGCGCGGTATCCTTCTCGCCCTGCTGATCGGCCTCATCATCTTTCTGCCCATGGGGTATCATCTCTACACTCATACCACAACCTCCACGGCGCGAGCGCGCGACTTGAGCGATCACGTCAATGTCTTGTTGGCTGGCGACCCCGGTCCCATTTTGAGAGACGTGCTGAACGTGCTGGGTATGTTCGGGGTGCGAGGGGACCCGGAGTGGCGGTACAACCTAGCCGGTAAGCCGGTTTTCGGTCCCCTTACCTTCCTGCTCTTCTGCGGAGGTCTGGTCATCTGCCTGGTTAGGATGGGGAAGCCCGAGTACGTCTTTCTGCTCTTATGGCTGGGCGTCAACATCGTCCCCAGCGCCGTGACGCGCAACAGTCCATCCACTCTCAGGGCCATCGGCTCCCTCACAGCCATCTACACTCTACCGGCGTTGACCATCGATCTTGCCTGGGACTGGGTGACTCGCAGGTTTGGCGTAATCGGGAGGAGGGCTCTGTTGGCCGCCGTGACGTTGCTGTTCCTTTCGAATGCCGCATTCACCTATCGGGATTACTTCACTGCGTGGGCCGAGAACGGTGAGGTCCGCGACATCTACAGGGCCGACCTGAGCGCCGTAGCGAAGTACCTGAGACAACACGTAGGGGGTGACGAGGAGGTCTGCATATCTGCGTCCTTCGCTGCCGATCTCGACCAGCAGGTGTTGAACTTCATGCTGGGAGAGCAGCGCCCCATCAGATGGTTCGATGGACAGCAAGCGGTGGTCTTTCCGCGATCCTCTCCCTCCTCGGGAGTGCTGTACATCTTTCCCGCAACCGGTCCGCTGCGAGCAGACCTGGCCGATCGGTTCTTCGCTCATCTGCCAAGTGAGGATGCGCCTCTGGATCCTCACGGAGCACCGGGGTTCGCTGCCTATCGGCTCTCTCGAGACGAGGTGGACAGGCTGCATGACCCGGAACCGGACTATCCCCTCAGCGTCAACCTGCAAGACCGGGTGCAGCTATTGGGGTACGACTTGCCCACAGCCCTTGAGGCAGGCAGTGACCTGTCCCTGTTTCTGTACTGGCGTGTTTCCCAGCCCATCAGACCGGACTTGCGCTACGCGTTCTTCGCCCATGTGGTGGACGGGCGACAATACATCTGGGCGCACTCCGACACTTTGGGGTACCCCGTATCTAGCTGGATAGAAGGGGACGTTGTGGCCCAGGTGTTCGACCTGAGCATTCCTTATGATGCACCACCTCTGGAGTATGAAGTGAAGCTCGGTATGTACGATCTGGTGACAGGGGTGCGCCTTCGGCCTTCGGTCAACGGCGTTCCTCTATCGGAAAGCGCGGTCACATCGAAGCCTTTCTCAGTGATGAAGGCCGCAGTTCCGCCCAGCATCGAGGAGATTGAGATCCCTCGGGAGAGGTATGCCAATTTCGACGAGAAGGTGATGCTCCTCGGCTGCGACCTGGAACCGCTACACGCGAAGGCCGGTGATGCCGTTCACATCAGCCTCTACTGGCAGGCGCTGGCACAGCCCAAAGAGGACTATTTGGTCTCGGTGCTGATGACTGACGAAGGCGGAGGTGAGCTACACGAAGTTCTCCGTCAAGCCGTTGATGGTGATTATCCCACGTCTCTCTGGTCAGAGGGGCAGATCGTACGCGATCGCTTCGACCTGGTCATAGATTCCTCCATTCCCATCGGCAGGCATCGCCTATGGGCGCGTCTGTACGATCCCAGCGCCGGGTCCTATCTCACCCTCGCAGATTCGGATGAGGATAGAGTCCGAGTGGGCAAGGTTTGGATCCTGCCCGAGCGCGATGGCTAGAGCTCCGTCCCGAGAGCATGTGAACACCGGGCGTTCTCCCCGGGTGACGCCAATATGGCGATGCATCTCCCCGTGATGCGCGGAGGCTGGTGCCACCTTGCCAGGCCAACGAGGTAAACTCAAATGAGAGTCCTTGGAAGAGCAGCCAGAGAGAGGTGGCCATGGCTTGCCCTCGCCGTGGCAGGCCTACTGTTGATCGTTCTGGGGTTGGCTTCCCGCCAGTCCTTCACCATAGACCAACTGGGGATACGTGAGCTAACCGAGGACTCTGTTAGAGGAGCCTCGGCACGCCTTGAGAGCGCGATCATAGGGCTCGGAGCCTTCCTGGTGTTAGTCAGCCTTCTCAGCTATCTACTCCACGATCAGCTCTACAACGTGATCGACCGCGTCCTGCGCCCTGCTGACGATTTCTATGCAGGCCAGAGTCCCAGGCAGAAAGCCCTCGATCTGTTCTTAATCAGCTTCCTGGGACTGTTTCTGGAGATGTTGGTCATCAGGTGGCTTGCTGCGGAATTCCGTCTCTTCGCCTATTTCAAGAACCTGCCGCTGTTGGCTGCCTTCATGGGCTTGGGTATCGGCTTTGGCCTAGTGCGCAGAAGAGAGAATCTCTTCCCCCTCACGCTGGCCCTTGTTACTCTCGTTTGCGGCCTAGTTATCTTCGGGACGAGCACATCGGTATTTGATGTCATACGCTACCCGGCAGAGGAGGAGTTCATCTGGTACCTAGGCATTCGGGCATCTGTCATCGGCACCATCATTTTCTTCGGTGCGGTCATCTACTTGTTCTTCCTGACAGTGCTCATTTTCGTACCCTTCGGTCAGATGACAGGCAGGTTGATGAACAAGTTCGCCCCTCTGACTGGGTACACCATAAATATCCTGGGGAGCCTATTTGGAATCTGGGCCTTCTCGGCCATGGCGTTTCTCAGTCTGCCCCCTTTGAGCTGGTTTCTCGTTGCCCTGTTGCTCTGTCTGTGGTTTCTGCGAGGCCGACGGTATGTACTGTGGGGCAATGTGGGGGTAGCTGCGGTCTGCCTGACTCTGCTATTCCTGTACCGCGGAGACTCGCTGTGGTCTCCTTACTACAAGATTGACGTCGACCAGTTCATGCTGAAGGGTGCGCGCGTTGGCGAGGAAGACGTGGCCTGGGGGCACAAACTGGTCGTCAATCATGACTACCACCAGAAGGCTCTGGATCTCTCGCCCGAATTTGTGAACCGCTACGGGCACCTATCCCCGGACGTCGAGACAGCCCAGCGCGCCTACGATTTGCCCTACGATTTCATCGAGCCTACGGATGTGCTCATCGTGGGTGCAGGAGCGGGAAACGACGTAGCCAGTGCACTGAGGCACGGCGCCCAGCGGGTCGATGCTGTAGAGATAGACCCTCTCATCGCAGAGCTGGGACAGAGACTCCACCCTGAGATGCCGTACCAATCATCTCGCACCAATGTCATAATCGATGATGCTCGCTCCTTCTTTGAGAAGAACGATCGAAAGTATGACCTGATCGTCTTTGGATTTCTTGATTCTCACACACTTCTCTCGAGCATGTCCAGCGTTCGTTTGGACAACTTCGTGTACACCGTAAAATGCTTCGAGGAAGCGAAGGGCCATCTGAAGGACGACGGTGTGGTGGCACTGACCTTCTCCGTGGCCACGAAGTGGATCGGCGTTCGGCTCAGAGACATGTTGGCCGACGTCTTTGACGGCGATCCCGTGGCTTTCGAAGTCGCATATGACGAGGGCGTGACCTTCATGACCGGGCCGGGCATGGACAACGCAGAGCTTACAGAAGAGCACCGCCTGCAAACACTGACAGCGGAAAGGCGCTTGGACTACCAGGGGGTGGTGCCTCCAGCGACCGATGACTGGCCCTACCTGTACCTGAGGGAGCACACGGTGCCTGACGTCTATTGGCAGGTCTTGCTGCTGCTACTGATCCTGTCGGCGATTGTGGTTTTCCGGGTCTTCCCGGAGTCCACCAAGGTGAATCTCCACTTTTTCTTCCTCGGCTGTGCGTTCTTCCTCCTTGAGACAAAGAGTATCACGGAGGCGGCTCTGCTCTTTGGCTCCACCTGGATCGTTAACTCTGTCGTGATCTCCGCGATTCTGGCCATGATCCTGGGCGCCAATCTCCTGGTCAGTAAGTTCAAACCGTCCGATGTCAGGCCGTTCTACGTGCTTTTACTATGCTCCCTCTTGCTCAACTACTTGGTGCCGGTGAGCACTGTTCTCGGACAGCACTTTCTGCTCAGAGGCCTCATTTCCGGCTTTGCGACGTCGCTTCCCTTGTTCTTCGCAGGCATCATCTTCGCTATTTCGCTGAGGAAGATGCGGACAGTTGAGCTAGCTTTCGGCTCCAATCTTCTTGGATCAGTGGTGGGCGGCATGACGGAGTACGCCTCTCTGATCTACGGCATAAGAAGCCTCTATGTCATCGCGGCTATCGCCTATGTCTTGTCCTGGCTGGGTCTACGTAGGGGGACCAGATAGCCAGGGATGCGGGCTGCTGGTGAGACCTTCGGGGCCAGTTATGACCTCTCTCGCTGAGCGCCTTCGGCAATCTGGGCGCGAGTACGTGCGCGGGCCACTGGCACGGCTGGACTTCGGCTTGCTGGTCGTGATCGCGTTGCCCGTGTTCGTTGGCCTCGTACTCACTCGGCCGGGCTTGCCCAGGACCGCAGATGGCTATTTACATCTGCTACGGACGGTGGAGGTGGACCAGAGTTGGCGCGACGGCGTCTTCTATCCACGCTGGGCGCCCGACATGGCCTTTGGCTACGGTTACCCCATCTTCAACTACTTTGCCCCACTGTTATATCTGGTGACTGAGGCGGTACACGTACTGGGCCCGGGGTTCGAGTCATCGCTGAAGCTGGTGTTGATCGGTTGCCTCTTGTCCGGCGCTGGAGGCATGTATGCCCTGGTGAAAGATCAGCTAGGCGCCCAGGCAGGCGTCTTGGCCGCTGCAACTTACATCTATGCTCCCTACATGCTCAGGGACATCTTCGTCTCAGGAGTCTATGCTGAGTACCTGGCCCTCTCCCTCATGCCCCTCGCTCTGTGGTCCCTCTATCGGCTCATCACCAGAGAGAACCCTCTCTACTTGGTCACAACCTCTGTGCTGTGCGGTGCGGTAGTCATGAGCCACAACATCAGCGGCATGCTCTTCTTTCCGCTGTTGATATCCTTCGCTGCGTGGACCATCTGGTCACAACGCAGAAGGAGCGCTATACCTCGCACTGCTATAGCCCTTGTCCTGTCGCTGGCCCTGGTCGCGCTCTTCTTGCTTCCCGCACTGATGGAGAAGCCTTTTGTCAAGCTCGACAGACTGATGGAGGATTATTTCGACTTTCGCCAGCACTTCCTTGGCCTTGCCGAGATCTTGTCTCCCTCCGTCGTGCCCGACAGTCGATCGTTCAATCCCGTTTGGCTATTGAACCTCGGAACTGCTCAGGTGACACTGGCAACTCTCGGTTTGCTGGCGCTGATAGTTGCACCCCTTGCCCGGTGGCAGAGGACGCAAGGAGTGCTGTTCTTGCTCGTGCTCGTTATCTCAGTCGCGATGATGCTGCCCGTCTCAACCCCGGTGTGGAAATACGTGCCACTGCTGGCGTTCACGGAGTTTCCCGGGCGATTTCTGGGCCTTGCTGTACTCGCCAGTTCCGTTCTCGCCGGTACCAGCGTGCATCTGTGGGCAGGACTGCGATGGCGGCGCTCCAGCGCGCTCCTACTGGCGTTGTCCCTGATCTTCGCCGTGGTGGCAATCTTCGCCCATCTATACCAGCGATGGCCTGCCGGCAGACGCGAAGACCTGACGCCCAAGGATGTGGTGCAGCATGAATTGAGGACGGAGATTCTGGGTACCACCAGCGCCAGCGAGTGTCTTCCCACCTGGGTCGTGGAGGAACCGACGGTCTCCCCTCTCGTCGCTCAGTATCTTTCGTCCAGCCCGATCTCAAAGCTGGATGAGGGGGGTCTGCCTGTGTCCGCGCGTGCTGAGCTCGTTGGCCACACGGTGGCGTCCGACGCATATCGCGTGGAGTGCTCGACACCGGTGACAATTCAGTTCAACACCACATACTTCCCCGGCTGGCGAGCCTTTGTCGATGGGCGGCCCGTGCCGGTGACCCCTTCATATCCGCAAGGTCTGATCACCCTGCAAGTGCCGGCGGGTGAGCACGAAGTCGATGTGCGCTTTGGTGACACGCCCGTCAGAACCCTGGCCAACGTCACGTCAGGAGGGGCTGTGCTGCTCTTGATTGGCATGGCCGGTCTGCTAGCGGTTCGACACCGAGACCGAGAGGGATTCCCCCCCAGGCGAGGGATGCCGAGCCGCCTGTCGTTCAAACAAGCCAGCGTTCTGATCTTGGCTTTGCTGCTTCTCTTGTTGGCAAAGACTAGCTTCATTGATCCGCACACGACATGGTTCCGCACCAGTTCCCCTCCCGGTCAGGTGCTGGGAGTGCAGCACCCACGAGGAGTGAACTTGGAAGATGAGGTGCTGTTCCTGGGATACGACATGAGCAGCGAGAGCGTGGAGCCCGGGGAGCGCTTGCGTGTCACGCTCTACTGGGAGCCTCAGCACAGGCTGGGAGAGGACTACAGCGCTTTCATACACCTGGACGATCTCCGGCCGGACTACATCTCCTGGAGCTTCTCCGAAAAGACCAATCCGGCGGATCTTCCGACCTCCACTTGGTCGCCCGGGTTCTATGTTTCAGACCTTCACGAACTGTCCATGTCTCCCGAGATCGCGCCCGGTCTATACGCGCTGAGGGTAGGGCTCTACCGGCCGGACAACGGCCAGCGGTTGGCGGTGCTGGATCAAGGTGGCGATGTGGTCTCAGACAGCATTGAGCTGGGCAAGGTGCGCGTCCGCCGGGTGCAGCCTGTGGATTTGTCCAACGTCGAATTGCTGGGGCCCTTCAGGTTTGGGGATCGAATTGGCCTGTTGGGCTACGAGCTTTCAGAAACCAGCGTGACGCCGGGCAATTACATCGCGCTCACTCTATACTGGGAGGCACTGACAGAAATGACTGAAAGCTACACCGTTTTCGTTCACCTCGTAGGTGAAGATGAGCAGACCCGCGCCCAGGCCGATGGACTCCCCATGAACGGCATGTATCCCACGTGGGCCTGGCTGAATGGCGAGACGGTGGAGGATGAGCATCTGATTCCCTTGGAGGCGGATGTCGCGCCGGGAACCTACGACGTGGCGATTGGAATCTACGAACTGGAGACCCTCAGAAGACTGGAGGTGACGACTTCCGAGGGCGCCCCGCTGGGGGATCACATTCTCTTACCCGTGTCCCTAGAGGTTCTGAGCCGCTAGCTGCCAGGCGCCGAACTCACAGTGCAGGTACGGTAGCGTAGACCGGGGTGATCCAGTGCTCGTACTCGTCCCTCTCCCCTCGCGCGACACCGAAGTACAAATCCCGTAGCTGGCTTACGACGGGGCCGATCTCGCCCGTTCCCACCGGACGATGATCGATTTCGGCTATGGCCGCTATCTGCACGCCTGTACCGCAGAAGAAGGCCTCCTCGGCCACATATAGTTCAGTACGGTCGATGGGACGTTCGACCGTCTCGATTCCAAGCTCCTGGGCAGCCAACTCGATGAGCGTGGCCCTCGTTATGCCCTCCAGGATGTCTTCCGTGACCGGTGAGGTTATCAGTTTGCCATTCCTGACGATAAAGAGGTTCTCGGCACTGCCTTCAGATACATGACCTTGCTGCGTGAGTACGATGGCTTCATCGTACCCGTTCATAACGGCGTCCGTCTTGATCAGGGCGGAGTTGATGTAGGCTCCGGTGATCTTCGCTCGTGCCGGGACCGCGTTATCGTTGATCCGGCGCCAGGAGGACACACCCACCTTGGCTCCTTCCTCTTTCTCGATGTACCTGCCGAAGGGGGTAGCAAATAGGGCGAACCGATCCTCCACGTCGTGCAGCCTGACCCCGATGCCGACGTCAGCCTTGTACGCCAGAGGACGGATGTAGGTATCTTCGCGAAAACCCTCTTTCCTTAGTACCTCGAGAGTGATGCGGGACAAGTCCTCGACGTCATAGGGAAGCGAGATGAGAATAATGTGACATGAATTTAGAAAGCGTTCGTAATGCTCTCTTAGCCTGAAAACATAGAGCTGCTCCTCGGTCTTGTTCCAGTAGGCTCGGATACCCTCAAAGCAGCCCGTTCCGTAGTTGAAGGCGTGGGTCATAATGCTGACCTTTGCCTCTTCTATAGGCACGATTCTTCCGTCGAAGAACGCGTACTTGGTCGTCATCGCTGGCCTCCTCCTTCCCGCTCAGCAGGGGAGCGAGCAAGTTGATATTCGAGCGGACCGAATTATACCCCGCTCCGCAGGCCTCGGTCAAGGTGGAGATCGATGCGGGCATGTCGGTGCGAGTCGCGTCACTTCAGACCTGCGTGGTGGACAGATGGTTCACTCGATAACCTGTGTGACGCTTTCCAGCCGCCGCCGATCGCTGTGCAGCGAGGGCCGCCTGGCTGGGTAGCCTATGGGGATTATGGCCACCGGTCGCAAGTGAGGCGGCAGTTCCAGGG
>CAZBJW010000088.1:0-15847 GCA_964492135.1 uncultured Anaerolineales bacterium | reverse complement strand
GTCCTCCAGTGCACCCATCGGGCCCGGTTCGTATTCACGCACCCCGCAATAGATCGGCCGCTCTGGGTAAGCCGCCAGGAGAGACACTGCCTCACAGAAGAGCTTATTCACCTCTTGAAGGACAGCGGGTGCCACCATGATCCGCATCCAGTAGCCGTGCCGACCACCGACGATACGAAGGTGGGCCCGAAGCTCGCCGCCCTCTGATGAGACGTATTCCTTAATTTGTAGTTCCTTCCACCAGGGCAGAAGCCCATTGAGGTCTCGCTCCACTCTACCACCCTCGAAGTGTTGCACCTGGCGTGGCGTCGTTGAACTCCACAGGCGCTGTAGCCCCCAGACATCCTTTTTCTGAAGCGGGCGCCAGCACCCAGGTCTAGGAAGACTGATGTTGGCGGGGAGATGATCCAGCTGGAAGACTTGTCGGCGCGCATATGCCGTGAACCCGATCTGGCGGAAGATGTCTGTCGCCTTTCCATCTGCGGAGACCTTGGCGAAGATGCGCTGCAGCCCCGAGCGTCCCTTGACCACGCTCAAGTGCTCCAAAAGGTCGCACCACAGTCGGGAGGTAGCGGCTGACCCATCCAGGCACGGCGCGATGAATGCTACATCACACCCCAGGCCGTCTGCTCGGTTCCAAGCCTGCAGAAACCCGCGGACAAACCGTCCTGTCGAGGAGTGTGTGTCGACGAACGTGGAACAGCGGCCCTGATTCAGCGCCAGACACTCCAAGAGGGCCATGGACAAGGGAGCTGGGGAGCAAAGCAGAGCTGTCTCGAGATCGAAACATGAACCTTGCCCCTGCAGCCTCTTGACAAGTAGGATGTCGCCCAAGTTGAATCGTCTGACCACCGTCACTCATCCAAAGGCTATCAAGATCTGTCACCAGTGACAGGCACCATAGCAGCTTTGCCGGTCGCCATGACACTAAGCAAACGCGAAGAGGAAAGGCTATCTCGTGGGGGTGCTGAGGCAGCCCCTCCTGCTTTGGAGTTCCTTCTGCTGGGCTCGGCTCAAAGGAGTCGTTTCCTTCTCTTGCCTGAGCTGGTTCATCGTTTGTTCCAGCTTCAGCATCCGGTCCCTCAACCTGGCGTTTTCTTCCTTTAAGTTGAAGTTGTCCTGGATCAGGACCCCCAGGAGGTTACGGTTCACTTGCAGGCTGTTTTGGAGAGCCTGCTGGTTCTCGTTGATATTGCGTAGGGCATCGGCCACGACGACGAGGCTTGGTCCAACCGCTGCCGCTTCAATCTCCGTGTCGGCAGCCACTATCTGGTACGCCTCGTCCCGTCGTCGAGTCTCCTCCCCAGTGCCAGGAGCTTCGCGCTCTATGCTGTGGATGACCTGGTCGTAGGTGAACCCTTTGCCCAATAGCGCCTTCACCCGGCTCAGGAATTGCACGTCCTGCTTGGTGTATCGGCGGTGAGCCCCCGCCTCGGCCCCTGTTGCGTCTGGCTTGCCAGCCTTCTTCGACAGGTAGGTGTTAAACTCCTTGGCCCATCGCCGAAGGGTTGACGTAGAGATGTTCAGTTCTCGGGCTACCTCTCCAGGTTGTCTCAACTCAGCATCTGTCATTGTACTCTGCCCTTCCTCCACATTGATGAACTATGACGGCGCCACCTGGAATAGCGGGCCTAATCCCGCTCCACCTTGCCCGTCGGGAGCTCTGCCCCGGAAGGTTCCTGAGCCGCCGCGCTAATCTGTCCTGCTGGAGTTTCCTCCCGCTCATTCTCTTCTTCGACGACCCGGTAGGAACCGTCGATCACGGAAGACAGATCCTCCAGGTGCTCTCGGACGATACGCGACGGACACAGTTCGATGAACAGCTTCAGGCCTATCAGGAAAACCGCTATGTCATCGAGTTGTCCGAGCCCGATTATGGGATCTGAGAGCAGGTCTATGGGCGAGAGAATATAGGCTATGGTGGCCGGTATGATGAGCTTGGGCCAGATCGGTACGCGTCGATCGCCAAGAAGGCGCAGGATCAGCCTGCCTTGTTTGAGAATCTCGGCTAGCAATCCAGCAGTTCGCCCAGCATCGCCCAATCTCCCCTTTTCTGGCATTATCGCTGCTTTTCTCCTCGTCCTCTTAATTATACCCGTACCTGGCGACCTTGGCAAGGAAGCAGCCAAGCCAGTTGTCGGCGGCGTCGCGTTCTTCTATAATAGCAACGCAAATGGTGAGCCCAATCTATCTCTCGCACCGGGACAGCGGTCTCAAGTCCCTCTTCAAAACGACGTTTGGCCGTGAGCCCATGTTGCTAGTCTCTGCTCCAGGCCGGGTCAATCTGATCGGCGAGCACACGGACTACAATCAAGGTCTTGTACTCCCCGTGGCCATCGATCGGTTCGTTGTTTTGGCAGTAGCAGAGAGGAGAGATCGGCGCGTCTTGTTATACGCGGCGAACTTCGCCACGAGTGCGGAATTCTCGCTGGACGCCATCGATCGGGATCAAGAACAGCCTTGGAGCAACTATCAGCGAGGCGTAGCGACACAGCTCCAAGCCGCTGGTCATTCCCTTCGAGGGATGGACGCCCTCATCTGGGGGAACGTGCCGATTGGCTCGGGGCTGGGCTCGTCCGCAGCGGTGGAGGTGGCAACGGCCCGTGCCTTCCAGTTGCTGAACGAGCTGGACGTGGATGAGCGGGAGTTGGCCCTGCTATGTCAGCGAGCGGAGAGGAAGTTCGTAGGTGTGGATTGTGGAGTAATGGATCAACTGATCGCCGTGATGGGAAGGCGAGATCACGCCCTGCTGATAGACTGCAGGGACCTGACGCTGGAATATGTGCGTATTCCTCCAGGGGTCAGCGTCATGGTGGCCGATACGATGATGCGGCGCGATCTGCTTTCTTCTGAATATAACGTCCGGCGGCAAGAATGCCAGCGCGCGGCTGAACTGTTGCGCGTGCCGTCCTTGCGAGAGGTATCGCATGAGAAGTTGGCCACGTGTGAGCGGCAACTTCCCTCCCCGCTGCGTGAACGTGCGCGCCATGTGGTCTCTGAGAACCAACGAGTGCTGGATGCCGTCGCTGCACTGAAGACGGGAGACCTCGAGAGATTCGGCTTCCTGATGAACGAGTCCCACCGCAGCCTGCGGGACGATTTCGAGGTCAGTTCTCCCGAGTTGGACGCTCTGGTTGAAGCTGCCAGGGAAGTGGAGGGAGTATTCGGGTCACGGCTGACTGGAGCAGGCTTCGGCGGGTGCACAGTCAGCCTCGTGGCCCAGGAGGCGGTGGAGCGTTTCAAGGCCCACGTGAGCAAAGAATACGAGGAAGCCGCGGGGATTCCTCCAGAGATACATATGTGTCGTGCCGAAGATGGGCTGTCGTATGAGGTTCTGTCAGCGGAGAGGTGAGAGACATGGTGGTTGTTGGCGACAAAGCACCTGATTTCGAGCTAGTGAGTGACAGCGGGGAGCCTGTCAGACTGTCGGACTTCCACGGCAAGAAGGTTATCCTCTACTTCTATCCCAAGGCGCTGAGTAAGGGGTGAACCAACCACGCCATCGGATTCCGTGATGAATTCGAGAAGATCGAGGCTGCCAACGCCGTAGTCATCGGTGTAAGCCCCGATCCTCCGGAAAAGCTCCGCAGGTTCAGGGCCAAGAACAATCTGCCCTTCGTGCTGCTCTCGGACCCCGATCACGCCGTGGCGGGCATGTACGGCGTCTGGGGTGAGAAGAAGATGTACGGCAAGGCGTTTATGGGCATCATCCGCAGTCACATCATCATCGACGAGATGGGGCAGACCGCGGACGCCCAAGTCAAGGTCAGTCCGAAGAAGAGCGTGGAGTTGGCCCTCGCGGCACTGTAGGCAGGAGCCAGTTCGCTACTTGTCCCGCTCTTCCCAGGGAGGGACTTCCTCCCCTACACTCCACAGGAAGAAGTATACTCCTGTGGGGCCGAAGTATCTGAACGCATCGCTCAGTGTCTTCCGCCGCTTCTTCCAGGGTAGGCTGTCCAGGGTACGCAAGTAGGCGTGGAAGGAACCGTGCTCAGCGATCAATCTCTGCATGATCTGAGCGTTCTCTATCGTGCCCCGGATCTTGCGACCGTTGCGCACTATTCCCTCGTCGGCCAGCAGGCGGTCGACGTCACGCTCGTCGTAGCCAGCGACGCTGTCGATGTCGAACCCCTCGAAGGCCTTCTGGAAGGCGGGCCACTTGTTGCGCACCACCTTCCAGCTGAACCCCGTCTGGAAGACCGCCTGGGTCAGCTTCTCGAAATATCCGTTGTCGTCAGCAGGCTTTTCCCGTGGTGGATGCTCATGTTCCGAGTTCATCATCTCCTCCTTATCGTTGGAGGCCTGGTGGGCACGTCGCTGTTGACCAGAATTGAAGGCCAACCACATCAGCTTCCTTTTCCAAAGAGGCTCCTTGACGCCTCCAGTGCGGCTCGCACCTGCAACCTGCCGCTCTCTGCGTATTTGTCCCCCATGTAAGAGAGGCTCCAGCCCTGTTCCAGATCGATGTATGGCTGCAACAGCACCCCGATGGGGATGTCGCGTTCCCTGGCCAAGGAATAGAGCGCTGCGGTCTCACCGTTCTCCATGGAGAGGCAGCCCTGCCCTCGGAAGTCTTCGGCCATCTGTGGCGTGATACGATAGAAGGCCTCGCAGCAGCCTACGCCCCCCTGCTTCCATCGCGCCCCTACTTTATTCAGTCCGGCCGCGAGAGCCTGGAACGCCCTGGGCTCGGCCTCTACCCTCCAGTCGCAGTTGCCGTAATGGGGAGACGTGGCGTCCATGCCCACGCCGAAACTTGGCAGGTGTATCTGTCCCTCTTCTAGTTGCTCTTTACCGAGGCCCCAGGAGGCGCAAAGCACAAAAATCACCTCGGCGCCGTAGTGGATCAACTCCTCGCAGAAAGAGACCAGGGTGGACGCCCCCATGGGTGGGATGAAAGCGCGGATCTCCTCTTCGTCGAGCTTGCCTCGCCAGCTCTTGTGTGGTGGACTGTAGGCCGGAGTGAAGCCCGCTGCCGGCCATTCCCACTCCTGCAGTTGGCATGACGTTGACAACTCCTCCACGACACAACGGTTGAAGGTCAGGAATACCAGGCGGGGTATTTCAAGCTCGGCGCGAGACGCGCCTCGTGCCAAGGCCTGCTCCTCCACGTCGCTGGTGCTGATGAGATACATGGTCCTCCTCCAACGTGCACTCTGCGCGCGCGACAGACACGATCACAGAGGACATCCTGAGCTGATGGCGGAAGGCTCTGAATCCCTGATACCGGTGAGTCACGGCAGCCAGGGCAGCATCATCCCGATGCTAGAGCCAGTTCCATCGGTGAGTGAGGGCAGCCGGCCCACTCACTGTATAACACCGTATGTCGCTTCTTGGGGTTCACCGTCCCGACACACGGGCGTAGAGCACGCTTGGGGACTACAATGACCATGCTTGCAGGATTCATCTTCATCTCGCGAGGCAGCTTGGGAGGACGGATACCATTGAAGTCCGCGATCATGCGCCACGATGACCAAGCCTCTTCCTACCAATCTAGACACAAAGGCATCGCACGGCCCAGTTGTTGTAGCCTCAGGATCCCATCCAGATGGGGGACCACGTCGTTCCACTGGGCACTACGCCCTCGTTCACGTAAGCCGTTAGTTCGCTGACGCTCCACTGTTCGATTCCCAACTTGCCGAGGCTCCGGCCTCGACGCCAGTAGTCGGTACGGTGGACAAAGCATGCCAGGCGGATGATGCTTTCCATGCCACGGACGGAGACGCCGTATCGCTGCGCGAAGGCCACTATCGGTACCAGGCTCATGGGCACGTCCTCGAAAAGATAACGGTGGCGCAGAGTACGAGGCGCCATAATTCCTATGTAACCAGGTTGGTTGAGAATTGCCTCCGCCAAGTTGGCGCCGGTGGCGTCGTAGGCCATTCTGAGCCATTCGAGCGCAGTGCGGGCGCGGATGCCCAGGGCTGCAGCGACGGTCACGCGCTCTCGATCCAGTACTTCGAGCACGAGGCCCACGGACGGCGTGACTCCATCGATGTAGAACTGGAACTCACCCTTTGTAGATTCGATACGAGCCGCGTTGAGCAGGGTCAGAGCGGGATGGAACACAGCGCCCATGTTGTTGAGGCCCGTGTGCAACACGTTTACCCCATTGATGAATTGGGGGTACGCCGATTTCAAAGCTTCGAGCACCATGTCCGTTCGGTTGGCAGGGAGCGCTGCGAGGGGCACTGCGTCTTTCATGCGGAACATGCGGGACTCGGCCGGGCCCTCCGAGCGGCTGGCGTAGATGAACGTCTCGGCCTCCGCCACCGTGACATCGGCTTGGCAGCTTTGGTCACTCAATACCTTGGTGAACTCCATGGCTCCACCAGTGCGGCCCGGATTCAGCAGCACAATCTGCCCATCATGCAAGTAGGGCGCGGCCTTCCTCGCGATGTCGGCGTGAGCTGAGGAAGGAACGACGACCATAACAATCTGAGCTCCCTTCAGGGCCTCCTCCATGTCCGAGGTGACCATTGCCAGCTCTGCGAAGCCATGTGGCCCGCCCTCGTAGCTCTTCAGTTCGATGCCGCCCCGCGTCTTGATGACGGCTACGTTCTGCGCTGTGCGATTGTACAGGGTGACGGGGAACCCCATCAGGGCCAGGTGTGCCGCCATGGCCTTGCCGCCATGGCCAGCACCGACTACCGTGTAACGCGTTTTCTTACCCATTAGTCCATTTCCTCCTCGAACTCTCCGGGTAGCTTGCACTCCGTGAAGTACCTACCCATGTTGGATCCCAAGCTTGCCAATTCTGACTCCCTCTGAGAGGGGCCGGCCGGTGCGGGGATCTACGGCCACGCAGGCTCCGCGGGAGTCTATGTGGGTCACGATTTCGCCTCGTGCGAAGCGATTGTTCCGCAGGTGGGGTGCGTCCAGCACCCCTGTGGTCACGGCTCTGGTCAAGGTTGCAGGGTCAGTGAAAGGGTCAGCCACTGTGGGCGCCGCCAGGGTGTGGATGGCCTCCAGTGTGGTCTTGGCTGCTGTGACTAGTTCCTCCCGGCGCTGCTGGACACCAGGGCCGAGAGTCATGTCCGGCTGTCCACGAATGGCGTTCTCGATAGCTCGGCGGGCGAACTTGCAGGCCTCGATGACGTCATCCGCCGTGGCGGCATGGTGAGCCTCGGTGTGGCTGACCACGTGGACGATGTGAGGCTGGAGTGCCATCTGAACATATACGCTGGCCGACAGGTGAGAGCGGGCTGCATCCGGATCCACCGGATAGCTGAGGAGCCCGGTGCGGGTCTGCCGCCAGATACGGAAATCGGGCTCGGCCAGAGGTTCAATGAGTTCCAGGCAGGCCAGCATCTTGGCCAGGTCCATGGCGTCGGAGAGTCCTGGCGGGCTGTTGAACATGAACTGGGCGATGTAGTCACGTACTCCGAAGGCACGGGCGCTATAGGCCGACAGATAGGCCGCGACAACACTGACCACGTCCGGCGCGTCGCGCATTCCCCAATGGTGTGGCTCATTTAGTTCCACGGGGATGTTTCGCTCAGCGTACCACGCCATCACCCTCTGGTGCTCGCCAATGGACCCCTCTAGGCCCCACGGTCCTCTGCCGTCCATCTGGTTGAACCAGAAGATGGGGATGGCGCACCAAGCATTGTTGATGGTCTCAACGTACAATTCAGCTAGGCGAATGAAATCATCAGTGCCTGAATAGGTACGCAAGAGAGGGTAGTTTCCGCGGCGGCTGGCCGTGTAGAGGCTCCGGTAATCATCCGCGCTGCGAACGGGGACTCCTCCAGCCCCCGTACGGCGCGGATCCTGGCGTTCGGGGTGGAAGAAGTGCTCCTGTGCGTCCTGGTCGGTGCCCAGGGAGATGACGTCGAGAACCATTGACTCTGCGATGCGTGCTATTCCCTCCCGCGTGGACTCCACTGTCGGCAGGCCAAAATGGTGTCGGATGATGGGGAAGGGGGCCTTCCAGCCTATGCGGTCGACCGCCATCTGAGGGAAATCCTGCTCTACCATCTCAGCGTGCAGTTGGCCCTTCAAGTAGGCCAGCACCATCTCGACGGGTTCGCTGCCATCGAAGGTCTGCTCGAAGAAGCCGATGGCCCGGGCCCGTTCCGCGACAGGTGGCGTCCCGCCGAAGGCAAAACGCACGCCGGTCCCGCGCAGCTCATCTGCTTCTTCGGCAAACTCGCCCAGTAGTCGCTCCCCGGTCTCAGGGGTGAGGCGGTACGATACCCCCACCAAGTCAGCTTGCTCCCGGCGGGCTACTACGAGGATTTCCTCCACGGGAACGGCCGGGCCCAGGAACACGGTCCGCCATCCTGCCCTTTCTGCCAAGCGCAGGAAGTTCATGACACCAGCCACGTGCACGCATTCGCCCAATGCGGCGGCGACCACCGTTTTCATTGGCTATCTCCTCGTCTGTCTGCGAAGCAAAGATCCACAGACTCGGGTCAGCCCGGCAATCCGGTCACATGTGCGTTGGCTAGGCTGATGCTGGTCGTTGCCGAAGCCTCGCCGGTGGCTAGCCACCTCGGGTTGTGGCCTCTGGTTGTGCAGCGATGGGGCTACAGCCAAAGTGCGAGGAAGTGGACCTGGATCGGATCCTGCCAGCCCTCAGGCCCGAGGGCGACCTCTCTTCTCGCAAACGCGACGGCCGAGCGTGAAAGGATACCTGTGCGTCGGGTCGTGATCAGCGCCCAACAGGAAGCCCGCGGGGTAGAGCATGCGGGCGCCTGTCGTTCCAGTACTTCAACAGAGGTGCTTGCGCTACACCTTGGACGCTATTCCTCGACCTCTCGTGACACCAAGCCTCGAAAGAAGAGACGGACGGAGACGCGCTAGAGCACTCCCCGAGGCCTCTCTTCCCGGCTGAGCGTAATTGTATCACTGGTGCGCTGAGAGGGCAACTTCAGCGCAGGGCGGGGCAACAGGGAAGCCGTCAGCTGCTTCGCTGCTCGCGGCATGAGGTGAAGGCGTCACTGCTTGTTACACCCCTGGCTCCTCGATTTCTGTCAGCTCGCGTAGAAGCCCGATACCGATGGCTATGGGCCAAACGGTATAGGCCACGCCTGTCCAAAGGAAGTTGGTCATGCCCGGCCAGACTGGCGCTAGCTTGAATAGAGCGAACAGTGCCCCGCCGATGCCCAGCCATCCGCGGATGCGGTAGGTGCGACTGAGAACCAGGCCCCCGCTACTGAGGCCAACGAAGGCCAGGTACAACACCGATGCCATCTCGTTCAGCCCCCCGTGCCAAGCGCCAAGGGCCCGGAAAGCAGCGAAAATGGCAACTTGCTCGGCTTCAGTCGTGCCCTCCACGTAGGAGCGGCTCAGGTCGTGGTTGAGGGTCGCGTTCATGGCATTGCTGGGCAAGGTCAGCCCAAGGCTGAGCAAGAGGAAGACCAGAGCGAGTAGTCCCCAGTTCCGCTGGCTCTCTCGAGGCAGGAGACGATAGAGGGCCAGAGCGAAGGGCAACAGTAGCAGCGGCAAGAGGGTGTGTACCCACTCTAGAGCCACGACCAAAGGCTGCTGACCTAGCTCGGCCAAGCGACCCATATACGCCTGCACTCCAGTGCCAGAAAGCATGGCACCTCCCGCTGCCAGCGGGTAGAGGGCAAAGAAGCTCAAGTCCAGGATAGGATACAGGATGCCGCACATGCCACCAACGATGAAGAGCCACCGACCGTTCCTGTTCTGCATCATTCTTTCCTCACTCCTCTCAGCGTGCTTCTCGAATCGCCCGGGAACTGGATAGCCGTCAGTAGTACCGCACCATGACGCATGGATCATATAGCACTCAGCAGGATTTGTCAACTGTTCGGGCATCCATCGTCTCCAGGCGAGATTTGCGGGCAGCTTCGCCTCATCCAGCCAAGGCCAGAGGAAGATGGCAGAGGATGTCCGTAGGCAGGATGGGCACGTGGTTCGATTCGCCCATTGGCTCGCCGCCGGTCTTGTAAGGCTCCAGGCAGAAGTCGTACAGGGAGTACATAGTCAACCCGGTGAGATCGATGGCCAACTGGTCCGGAACCGCAATGTCGATGGGGGATGAACCTTGGTCAACAACGGTGCCAGTATCGCTGCTGTAGCAGACGCGGTAACCCGCCAGATCAGGGTGCAAGGGCTTGTTCCAGGACAGATGGGCTGTGCCATCTCTCCAGCGACCGTTCAGCCTCACGCAGATGTCCACGTCCGCGTACACATAGCGTATCTGGCTGTACCATTCGTCAGGACCGCTCGCTCCCCGCCAGCGTTAACACCGGCTTCGGCCTCCAGGAAGTCATACATCACGGAGTCTATGGCCACCGGGTCTCGGGAGAAGAACATACTATTGGGTGCCTGATTGCCGAAGATGGTCCACCGCTTGGGTACGCTGGCTTGATCGCCCTTGCTCCCATAGAGACCATCGGCCATGGTGAGAACTGTCTTACCGACGAAATGGAGGTTCTTGTGTATGTCCACCATGGGATTGTACAGGGAGGTGTAGTCACCCTCGTAGGGGAATGTGTAGCCGTGCAGCGCTGCGCAGTTCTCGATGCTCCCAAAATGGTTCTTGAAGGAAAGAGTAACCCAGGCGCAGCAGTGTTTCTTCATGATGGGCATATTGATCAGGTAATCGGCGTTCGCCAGGACATTGCTGATGCGCTGGTCCGCGAGCGACGGGTGGCCCTGCGGAGTCTGGAAAGTCACTCTCTCGGTTGAGCTGAAACCCTGAGGGTTGGTGCTCCAGCCGCCCGAGAACTGCACGCTCGGGAACAGGCAGCGGCTTTGAACACGGTCGGGGATGGGCTTGACTGCATCGTACACCCAGATGTCCGACTCGGCGACGCCAATCTCCTTCAGCCCCTTCACCACGGCGTTGACGGGCTCGATGAGGGCGTCAATCTCGTTGTCGCTGTCAGTCTGACTTCCGGCATTCTTGAGGTTGACCTTGATGGCTACCCTCTGCGCTGCCCCGTAGCCGGGTAGGAGCGCTTGCCAGGCGCCCACAAGACTGGGCCTCCCGGTCAGCTCCATCACGCCGCGATCCACCATCTCGTCCACCAAACCCTGATCTACGTGGTCACCCCACCAGCCGGTTGAGAAATCCCACTTGGTGGCGCGAGCACAGTACGTGTGGACGACTCTGGGTTTGGAGGAACTGGCCCGTGTCTTTGGGGACCAGCTAGGATTCAAGGCGAGAATCCCAGCCAGGAGACCCCAAAGCTTGAGGAAGTCTCTGCGAGACAGGCTGGGTTTGTGTGTTGGGCGTGTTCCTTTCACTGTCGTTCACGTTCTCTTGTCTGAAGAGTGCGCCTTAGCACTGTACAACGGTTTGTACTCATAGTCAATGGCAGGACCGTGACCTGGGCGAGGCTGTTCACGGAGAGCAGCCGCGTGGTCCGTGCAGCATCTCGAAACCGCTACCTTCCCGGCTAACGGCCCCATAGCGGCCTCGGACCGCTGCAAGAACAAGAAGCGATTCTAGCCCTATTCAGGAGGGGCGGAGCGCTCAGCAGCCCCTCGAAGTCGACGTGCCCATCGGAAAACCAGCCACGCGCCGAGGATGATCAGTATCAAGGGCCACAGGCTGGACGCGATGAGCCCCAGGAGTTTCCACTGAACCGTCGTCAGCCCGAGTCCCCATGCGGCCAAGCCCAGCAATGCCCCGCCGAGCAGACCCACGAGCGCTGGGATCAAAGGCCACCAGTTAGAAGCCCGGGTGTAGAGCCTGTCTATGATGTAGATGGCCAGTGAGGCGACCCCCATAGCAGCCAGCAGAGTTCCCAAGATCTGGAAGACCTCCATGCCCGTGTCTTCAGGTATGCTGTCCAGCACCGGGATCACCAGTCCAAGGGCTATCACGTAGCAGGCCGGTATCAGGAGAGGGTAGATCCGGCGCCAGAAGTAGATGACCAGCAGCACAAGGCCCGGGAGAACTACGAAGAGGCTACCGATGAGGACTTCCGGGACCAAGCCACCGAGCGCCACGGGAATCGCAAAGAGGACCAGACCCACACCGGCCCATACCGGCCAGGTCCGTCTACGTCCAGTACGAGTACGATCGACGAGATAGACCGCGAAGAACGACGCCCCGAAGAGGACCATGAAGAAGGCGCCCTCCAGGTCTGACGGCCGCGATGGAAGGAACTGGGCCAGGGTGGCACCCAACCAGAGGGACGAGAGGACGCAGCCCGGGATCAACAACCCATACCATCCTGCATAGACATAGCCAGCCAGGCAAGCCACCGCCATCGCCCCCAGGAAGAGGAGTCCGGGCTCCAGCACCGGGATTGGGGCACCGGTGAGATTTGCCACAAAGAAGACAAGGCCGACAACGATCAGAACTGCACCAAGCGCTATCCAGCGTTTCATCCCTCAAACCTCCTCTCATTCTGGATCGTACTACTCTGTGACTGAATGCCATCGGTTTCTCTTGTCAGGGCAAGGTTCCAGCGTCGCCCGACGCTGTCCTCTTGCGCTAGCTAAGGGCGTCCCCTCGCTGCCACGATGGCCTCTCTGCATTGTATCAAAGTCACCGGACTCGGTCAATGTTGCCCGAATGCCATGGCAGCGCTTCAGCAAAGTGTGCAGGCTAGTTTCTGCTGCTGAAAATACTACTCTTGACCACGGTTTGCGCTGGGCTACGCAAGCTGCTAAGCTTATGATGTGACTGACGATACTGAAATCTCCAGCTCTTCGACAGCTGTGCCGGCTGCGGCAGAACCGCGCGTCTGCAACGTCTGCCACCTGCCCTATATAGGCGATGAGTGCCACTGGTGCGCGGCTGAGCGGGACCACGCTGCTTCGGTGATCAAGGAGAGAGGTCGTCGCCATCGGCGGAACGAAAACGACTGGGCCGGTGACGACGGCGCCTAAGGAATCACGGGCACACCACATGGTCAGGTGAACCCCAGCCCCCGCTCCTTCAAACTGACGTATCTCTGCTGTCCGATGACCAGGTGATCCAGGACCTCGACGTCGAGAAGCTTGCCTGCCTCGACGATGTGCTGCGTGATCCTCACATCCTCCGGGGAAGGAGTCGGGTCGCCCGAGGGGTGGTTGTGCACCACGATCACGGCTGCGCAATTGGCCCTGATCGCCTCGCGGAACAGCTCCCCGACCCGTAGGACTGAGGTGTTAAGACTGCCCATGTAGATCGTGGGCATCCCGAGCACCCGGTTCTTGGTGTCCAACAGGACAACGCGCAGGTGCTCCTGCTCCAGAAAGCCCATCTCCAGCATTAGCAGGTTGGCCACATCGCCAGGGGATTTGACCTGCGGCCGTTCCTCCGGCGAGGCGACCATCAACCTCTTGCCCAGTTCCAGGGCCGCTTTTAGCTGCGCTGCCTTGGCCACGCCGAGTCCGTGGACGTTGCAGAGGTCCGCAAAGCTGGCCCTGGCGATTCCCCCCAGGCCACCGAACTGGGCCAGGAGACGACTACCGAGATTGATCACGCTTTCGGATTTGGTGCCTGTGCGAAGGATTATAGCCAGGAGCTCAGAAGAGGAGAGGGTGCCTGGGCCATAATTCTGCAGTCTTTCGCGAGGGCGCTCACTCTCCGGCAAGTCCTTCATCATGGGGTGGTATTCCACCATCTCGCGATGCTCCATGTTCCCTCCGTCGGTATCGTTCAGCGTCGCCATTGTGCCAAGAAAGCCGGTCGCCACTCCCTCAGAGTTGCTCTCACTCGGCGATGAAGCTGCCGGTCCAGTACAGACGGTCGGGCGCTTGGCCGGTATCGAGCATTTCGCGCCAGGCCTCGTCAGTGAGGCGATCGCTCATGGGCCAGGGGAATTCGTAGTACGAGAACACGCCTCCCTTAGTTACGTAGGGTTGTCCCTCTATGTCCACGATCACGTAGATCTCGAAGATCCGGCCCACGCCCTCCTCCAGGACTGTCCCTTGAGGATCAGTGGCCACATCGGCGACCACGGCCGCCTCTTCATCCTCCAGGAAGGTCCGACCCCCTTCGCCTTCCTCCTCGTCCGCGGCGGCCATAGTCAGCTCCTCCAGTATCCCTCCGTAGAAGGTGATCAGATCCTTCTCCTCTTCGCTCAGGGGTGTGCCTTGCAGTTCTTTCTCGGCGATGCCCTTCAGCAGGAGCAGGATCCTCTCCAGGCGCTCGAGGCTGTCCTTGTCCACCCCCGACAGCAACTGCCGCTCTTCCAGCCCATTGATGGTCATCCTGGTCAGGGCTGCCAGCCGAGCGTACGCCTCGGGGTTAGGCTCCACGTATCCCTGTACCTCGAGCTCGAAGGGCCCACCCCCCAGCTCGGCATAGGCTTGCTTGGCATACAGTATCGTGTCGTGTTTGAGCTCCGTCCAACTGCCCAGAGCCGTATGCAGGTCCTTCCGAGTCCAGGCGACCTTGCGCATGAAGGCGGGATATCCTTCCCCTTTCTCCTCGATGATGGGCTGGAAGCAATAGAGCCAGGCCCAGTACAGGTTCTGTATCCAGCTGTCCATCTCCAGAGCGGCGATCTCACCCTGCACTTTGTTCATCTGCTCATCGTAATTGCGGTAGTGGGTCTCGTCCATCTCTGCCAGGATGCGATACGCCTCCTCGGAGCCCATAGCGGCGAAGATATCCAGCCCTTTGGGCAGCATGCGCGCGTCGCCAAGAACGCCCACGTTGCGGAAGATCAGTTGCTGGAAGATGTAGGCATCGATGACGAAGCGCTGGCCCATGAAGCGGAACCCCTGGGTGGCCTGGTCCCGATCCTCCCAAATCCAGACCAACATGGAGTTGATCTGGGGCGGCGGCAACTGCTTCGCGGCTTCTATGAACTCTGTCAGCTTCTCCTCGTCCGCAAATACCGTCGGATCGTTGTCAATCGCTCCGTACACTTCCTCGATGAGCGGCTGGTAGTCGTAGATGTCCAGGTCGTCGCTGACCCCTACCAGGAAAGATGTGGGCTCGTAGATCCATTCCCAGATCTCTGAGGCTGGTACGCCGTCGATCTCGGTGTTGGCCAAGGCCTGGGCCATGAGCAGCGCCGACAAGGTCTCTTCCCTCTCCTTGAGCCTGAAGTTGATCCGTCCATACCACATCATGGCCTTGAAGTACCTTTGTCTGTCCGCAGTCTTGGTATAGTGACCCCGCGGCACGTACTGGCTGTAGTCCTCCGGATAGTCGAAGATGGGCGAACCGACGAAGCCCTGATGGGCCTCGATGAGTGCCAACTCTGCCTCGACGTCTTCCCTAACGCTCTGAGGGATATCGGCTTCTGGGTCTAGCGCTCGGTCGGCCACGGCGAAGTAGGCCACATTGCGTCGGGCAGGCGCTTCCAGGGTGGTCCCCAGCAAGTCTTCGTACTGCTCCTGCGCCGCCCACAGCATCCCTCTGGTGAGGGTGACAAGGACCGCTTGTAGGCGTTCGTCTTCCAGGGTCCGCAAGACCTTGTCGAAGAGCAGATGATAGACGTGGAACACGGAGTCGGTGGTGATGAAGATCGGGATCTCCGCGTACCTGGCCTCCTCATATAGCTGAAAGAACTCTCGATACTGGGCTGGCGCCACCGCGAAGCCGTTGCGAGTGAGGAGCTCTTCCTGGGCCTGGCTGAAGACGAAGCTATCGTCGATGATCGCCTGGCTCAGGTCGATGGGAAGGGAATAGCCTGCGTACGCAGCCGGGACGACTGCGTCTTGAGCCTCATACGCGGCGAAGCCTGTGCGAGAAACAACAACTGGACTGGCGAGGAATCCCACGCGGGGTCCCGGTGTCGACGTAGAAGTTGCCCTGGGCACAGAGGTAGAGGTCGCCACCAGACCCGGTGTTGGTTTGACGGTCCGCGTAACTGAGGCGCTTGGTACCGGTTCCGCTGTGGAGGTAGCCGTCGGCACAATCAGGGAGCAGCCGCCTAGCAGAGTCGCTGCTGGAACGAGTGAGGCAGTAAGCAGC
>CAZBJW010000087.1:0-16014 GCA_964492135.1 uncultured Anaerolineales bacterium | reverse complement strand
GGCCAGAGGTATCTAGACGTTTGAAGTGCAAGAAGTGTGGCAGCCCTGCCGCAGTGAACATGCGCCAGCACAGACTGGCCCTATGCGGGGAGCATTTTGTCGAATGGTTCGTCGCCCAGACGCAACGTTCCATCGAGAAATACGCCATGTTTGGTCCCCGGGATCGTGTGCTGGTAGCGGTTTCCGGAGGGAAGGACAGCCTGGCTCTCTGGGACGTGCTGTTGCGCCTGGGATACGACGTAGAGGCACTTTACATAAATCTCGGGATCACTGGTGAGGGATACTCCGAGGAGTCGAAGGCGCGGGTGGAGCGTTTCGCTGCCGGGCGGCAGGGCGCCGAGTTCCAGATTGTGGACCTCGAAGCGAGCTACGGCAAGTCGATACCGGAGTTGGCGCGCGAGAAGCGGGGACGCAAGGTCTGCTCCATATGCGGTCTGGTCAAGCGGCACGTCATGAATCGCGTGGCCTATGAAGGAGGATTTCTGGGCGTGGCCACGGGACATAACCTCGACGACGAGGCTGCGGTGCTCTTTCAGAATGTCCTCCGCTGGCAGACGGGCTATCTTCGCCGGCAGGCCCCTGTTTTGCCCAGCACACACCCCCGTCTGGCGCGGAAGGTGAAGCCGTTCTTCCGCTTCTATGAACGGGACACGGCGTCCTACGCGCTCCTGCAGGGCATAGACTACATCTACGCGGAGTGTCCTCATTCGAGGGACGCCACGACCATCTTCTACAAAGAACTCCTGAATCGACTGGAGACTCGATCTCGTGGAGCCAAGCAGCAGTTCTATCTGAGCTTTCTGCAAGCGCGGGGCGCAGAGGATCTCTTCTCTGGCTCTCAGGAAGAGCTGCAGCTTGACGAATGTGAGAACTGCGGACAGCCCACTACGGCGCCGCGCTTGTGTGCCTTCTGCCGACTATGGGAGACCTCATGAGGCTCAGAGACGGCTGCCGGGCAGTGAGGGCCGCGTTGGGGCGGCCGCCAGTGACCAGCATCGCGGGACTGGCGGCGTTACTCCTGGCTTGTCTCTACGTCTACCTTGTGCTGGCGGTGGTCTGGGCAAGCACACCCGAGTTCTCCCTGTCGTCGGCTGCGACCTCCACACCCTCGACTGAGGCTCACGAAGCTGCCAGGGCCAGCCAGACGGCGACCAGGACGGCGACGCCCAGCGGCCCAACTCCGACTGCCACCGTTACACCAACCTATACTCCCATCTCCTACACGCCAACGCCCACGCATCTGCTATACGTGGTAGCCCCGGGCGACACCTTGAGCGGTATCGCACGCAGGCATAACACGACGGTTGATGCTATCATGGAGCTGAATAGCCTCTCCAGCGATCTGCTCTCCATAGGACAGGAGTTGTTCATCCCGGGCCAAAGTGCTGGGTCGCCTTCGACCCCAACTCCCACCGCCACGAGCACCGCGCCGGTTGCCACTGCGACGCCAGCAGCGACGTACTCCACACTGGCTTCAACAGCCACAGTCGCCCAGCCGACCCTTGGTCCGCCCGGTGCTGCGCCGTCGGGTGAGCGCCTGGTGGTGGCCTTCTACTATACGTGGTATGGCCTCGATCAATGGAAGCCGGGCAGGGTACCGGACATCCCCGCAGTCCCTTACTCGTCCAAAGATCGCAATGCGATTATCAGACACGTTGAGCAGGCGCAACGAGCCGGTATCGATGCCTTCGCTGTCGCTTGGTACGGTCCGAGAGTACGGGATAATCAGACGGAGACTAATCTCCGTGCTATGTTGGATGTGGCCGGGCAGCGAGGGTTTCGGGCAACGGTAGATTTCGAGACGCGGTCGCCCTTCTTCAGCGGCCAGGCGGACGTCGTGCATGCACTGCGCTATCTGATTGACAACCACGCCAGGCATTCAGCCTTCCTGCAGTATCGGGGCAAGCCGTTGATCTTCTTCTGGGCCGTCAGGGACGTTTTCACCGCCCAGGGACAATCGCCCATTGACGCTTGGGCTTCGGTCCGGCAGCAGGTTGACCCGGGCCACAATACTCTCTGGATTGCCGACGGGGCAGATATCGAGTTTCTGCGGGTTTTCGATGGTTTTCATCTCTACAACATCACTTGGAACCCGCCGGCGAACGTTAACGCTACGCTGAGCAAGTGGGGAAGCGATGTGCGCAATTACAACGCCACCCACGGGGCGAATAAGCTCTGGGTGGCCACGGTGATGGCGGGCTATAACGATCTCTTCATAGAGGGACGATCCGGTCGTTTCTCCCACGATCGAAGGAATGGGGCTTATTACAGAGAAACATGGCAGGCGGCGATCAAGAGTGTTCCTGACCTGGTTGTGATCACCAGCTTCAACGAGTGGCTCGAGGGGACGCAGATCGAACCCAGTGTGACCTATGGCGACCTCTATCTGCAGTTGACTTCGGAGTTGTCAGCAGCTTTCAGGAGTTCAAGGAGATAACTCGACAGCGGTTTCGGGCCACAGTCCTTTACATGGTGCGTCAATTGTGGTACACTGTGGGAAATCGGGGGCGGTATTACGTTGACAGAATGCTGAGGTGCCATCATGTCTGGGGAGAAAGTCCTTGTTGTAGAAGATAGCATCGAAATCTTGTCCTTCCTCTCCGAGGATGTGTTGCCTTACTATGGATATCAAGCAATAACCGCGACGACGGGTCAGCAGGGGCTCGATAAATTGTCGTCCGAGCAGCCCGACTTGCTGCTGCTGGATCTCGAGCTGCCTGACATGTCTGGAATGGATATCCTGAAGGCCGTGCAAGAGGATGACAGCGATATGCCCGTCGTGCTGATGACTGCCTACGGGTCTGAGAGTGTCGCCGTGGAAGCCTTTCGGCTGGGGGTGAGGGATTACATCATCAAGCCCTTCACGACGGAGCAGGTGGCAGATGTTCTTGAGCGTACCCTCACTGAGACCAGGCTGCGCAGGGAGAAGGACGAGCTGACCGAGAGCCTGCAGAAGCGAGTGGAGCAAATGACCATTTTCTCCGCCGTTGGGAAGTCTGTGGTCTCCCTGATGGATTTGGAAGAGCTGTTGAACCGCATAGTGGAGGCAGGAGTCTACGTTACCAGGGCTGAGGAGGGATTCTTGCTGCTGGTGGATCCCGAGACGAAGGACTTGTACCTCAGAGCGGGGAAGAACCTGGGCAGCGTGCAATCTCAGGGCTTCAGGCTGAAGGTGGACGACAGTCTAGCCGGGCAGGTGGTCCAGGCCGGCAGGCCGATGAAACGCGGAGGGAAGGGAACCGGCCGTGATTTCAAGGTGAAGACCGGTTACTTGGTCAAGTCCCTTCTACACGTGCCCCTCATCTTGAGGGACAGGGTCATCGGAGTGCTTTCGGTGGATAACCAGGTTTCTGATGTGGAGTTTACGGACGAGGATCAGTATCTTCTCTCGACGTTGGCCGACTACGCGGCGATCAGCATCGAGAACGCCACTCTGTACGATGAGCTGAGGAAGAACATGGAGGATCTCAAACGCTCTCAACAGGAACTGATCCAATCCTCGAAGCTTGCTGCCGTGGGGACGCTGGCGGCTGGCGTCGCTCACGAGTTCAACAACCTCCTGGCTGCGATCTCGGGACATGCGGAGTTGGGACGGGTCTCGGACGACATGGAGGAGATCAAACTGGCGCTTGATGTGGTGATGGACTCCGTTGACAGGGCCAAGAAGATCACGTCCAACCTGCTCACCTTCGCTAGAAGGCGGGAAACCGCGATGGAGGTGGCAGATATCACCCAGGCCGTGGAGAATCCCCTCCAGCTGCTCGAGAGGGACTTACAGAAATCCAATGTCGAGATTGTGCGAAAGTTCTATGAGACCCCCCCTGTTCTTTGTGATATAGGACAGTTGTCCCAGGTCTGCCTCAATCTGATAACCAACGCCCGGGACGCTATGTTGCCCGACGGGGGAACCCTGACGGTAATGGTGAAGCAGGACGGGGACGAGGCCGTGATAGCTTTCAGTGACACTGGGTCCGGGGTCCCCTCCTACGTCATGGAGAACTTGTTCCAGCCCTTTGTCACCACTAAGGGGCCGTTGGGAGGGGGAGAAATGGTCGGGAGCGGGCTGGGGCTGTCCGTGTCCTATGGCATTGTCAAGAGCCACGGCGGCACTATCGATGTACAGACCCGGCCTGGCAAAGGCAGTACGTTCACGGTTCGCCTGCCCATCGAAGGTGCTAAGGCTACGAGTGGGCGGTGAGGCTGTCAGGTAGGCTGGTAGTCCCTCTGGCCCTGGTGCTGATCGCCCTGTCGTGGTGGCTTCCTCGCTTCGAGGGGACCTCGGCCGAGCGTGTTTCCCTGGGTCCCAACCGCCGTTGTGGACAGGGGGAGCTTGAGGAGCGAGATGGGCTCCAGATTCTCCATTTGAGGGGTGCCCCGTACGACATCGGTTATCAACACGGAGTCCTGCTGCGTGAGAAGATCAGATCAAGGCTCCGAGACGAAGTCCTGGAAACGCTTCTCCATGACACCGATGTGTCCCATCTGCTGCTGCTACGCTATGCTCGACACCTGGATGGCTACCTGCCTGCCGAATACAGGTATGAACTGCAAGGCCTGGCTGACGGCTTGTCGTACTCCGACGTTCTCTTGTTGAATAGCTGTCGTGAGCTGATCTCCGCACCCATATGGCCAACGGGCATCCGCAAGTTGTTCTGGTCTCTGTATCCACCGTTCGTACCCCACTATGGCTCCAGGATCGTCCTACCCGGCCCGGCAGAGTCCCCCTTCCCCCGATCGGGTGAGGAGGCACTCTACCAAGGGCTGGGAGGAGCGTTTGCTGCCTTTGGCAGTGTTACACCGGATGGCAAACTACTCCATGGCGCCGACCTTTCTCCTCTTGGGCCAGACCTGGATGAGATCGTGATCATGCTGTACGGGCCAGACGTGGGCAATCGTGCACTCGTAGTTGGCCGGCCCGGCATGGTCGGCGCTACGATCGGCCTCAATGAAGAGCAGATATCGATCGTGGGCCTGGCTTCGCCATCCCAGGACACCTCCCTGGAGGGCCTGCCATTGCCCTTTCTATTGCGTGAAGTGCTTCATCACGCCGGCGACATTGACACCTCGCTCAGCATTATCGCCAGTGCCACACGCACCTCCGGTCACAATGTATTGATCGCCGATGGCAAGCCAGCGGATGCTCGAGCTGCTGAGCTTTCTGCGCATCGGCACGCCGTTTTCGAAGCCGAAAACGACCTTGTCGTGCGCACCAATCACTATCTGGATCCAGGCCTGTCGGAGACGCAGCACTTTTCTTCTGAGTCGCAGCAGGAGGACAGCAGGGAGCGCTTCGACGCATTGTCCCAGGCGCTGTACAGCGATTACGGGCGCCTCGACGTGCCCACTGCCATCGCTTTGCTGGCGGGCGAGCATGTGGCCGAGGTGGAGAGCTACAGCGTGGAAGACCGCGAGCCTGTGATTGGATTCCTCATCGCCTCAAGCGACTTGGAGCTACAGGTGATCTTCCATAGTGAGGGAAAGACGAAGACTCTCGGTGTCAGATTGGATGAGGGAGTCTAGCGGCACCCGATCCCAACGGGCGCGTCCTTCTGCCAATCGACGATGGAGAGAGCTCCGCTTCCCAACCTCCGTCATCCTGCACAGGGACCGGCTTGTTGGGCCAGTGTGTGGCCTGCCCACCTCATCGTTGGCTGTGTCTGGCTGGGCTTGCCGCGTGGAACCCATCTGAGGGCTGCGGCGAGAGCAGTGACGCGCCTGGGGGGGTGCGGCGACTGGTGATCCTGCTGTGTCGGATCTGGGACATCACATTCTGGCCTGCGCATCCATAGGAGCACAAACGTCTGTAGCCTTGCCGCGAAGCCACGCTGGTATTGCAGCACCAGGACTGGCGACTCGACACAGGTGCATGTCGGGCCATGTAGGTTGGCAGGCTATGCGCGATGAGGTACAATACGTGCAGCAACCGCGCGGCCTTGACCACGAGGCGCAGGGGGTATGATGGGCGGGGAGAAGATCCTCGTTGTTGAAGACAGCGCAGAGTTCCTGAGAATCCTGGCGGGTGACGTATTGCCTTTGCTTGGCTACGATGTGCTGACAGCCGCTACCGGGGAGGAAGGAGTACGGAAGCTGTGCTTGGAGGACCCCGACCTGGTGTTGCTGGACCTGGAATTGCCTGACATGTCTGGTCTGGAAATCGTCAAGGCCGTCCAGGAGGAGAAAAGCGAGGTGCCCATCATCTTGATGACCGCTTATGGATCCGAGAGCTTGGCAGTGGAGGCCTTTCATCTTGGGGTGAGGGACTACATGATCAAGCCCTTTACCCCGGGACAAGTGAAGGAAGCTATCGATCGCGCTCTCAACGAAACCAGACTGCGTAGGGAAAACGAACAACTCCTCATACTATCTGGTGTTGGGAAAACGGTCGTGTCGCTGATGGACCTCGAAGAGTTGTTGAGTTGCGTAGTGGAGGCAGGAGTCTACGTGACCGGCGCTGAGGAGGGGTTTCTACTACTGGTCGATTCTGAGAGCAAGGATCTCTACCTCAGGGCAGGGCGGAACCTCGGCGAGGCTGAAGCCCGGGGTTTCAGAATCAAGGTTAGAGACAGTCTGGCCGGCCAGGTGGTACAGACGAGGCAGCCCGTACGGCGTGGCGGTAAGGGGACAGGGCGTGACTTCAAAGTGAAGACTGGATACTACGTAAAATCCTTGCTTCATGTACCTCTGCTGCTAAGGAGGGAGGTCATTGGCGTGCTATCGGTGGACAATCAGTCATCCGACCGGGAGTTCACTGAGCACGACGAGCACCTACTCTCTGCCTTGGCTGACTATGCGGCGATCAGCATCGAGAATGCCACCCTGTACAATGAACTCCGGAAGCGAATGGACGATCTGAAGCGTTCTCAGCGGGAGTTGCTCGAATCATCCAAGCTCGCGGCTGTAGGGACCTTGGCCGCAGGCGTGGCCCATGAGTTCAACAACCTCCTGGCGGCGATTTTGGGACACGCTCAGCTGGGTCTGATGTCCGACGATATGGACGAGATCAAGGAAGCGTTGAGGGTGGTTGTCACTTCCGTAGATAAGGCCAAGTGGATCAGCTCCAACCTCCTGGCGTTCGCCAGGAGGGAGGAACCCGTAATGGAGTTGGCCGACGTGACAGAAGCGATCGAAAGCCCCTTGCGTTTGATGGAAGGGGATTTGCGAAGAGCCAACATAGAGCTTGTGCGCAATTACTCGGCGATTCCACCCATCGTCTGTGATAGCAGTCAGATATCTCAGGTATGCCTGAACCTATTAACCAATGCCCGAGATGCCATGTTCCCCAAGGGTGGCACTTTGACGGTAGAAATCAAGCGGGACCCGAACGACGTAGTGATCGCCTTCACCGACACTGGTTCTGGAGTACCGGATCACGTCATGGACAGGTTGTTCGAGCCTTTTGTGACCACCAAAGGGCCATTGGGGGGAGGTCCACTGGCCGGCACCGGACTGGGGCTCTCTGTGTCCTACGGAATCGTGAAGAATCACGGCGGCACCATCGAGGTGGAAACGCGCGCGGGCAGGGGCAGCACGTTCACAGTGCGCCTCCCCATCGAAGGAGTGGAACCTGCGCCTTCAGAAGTGAAAGCCGGCTAGTCCTACAGGTCCGTTGAGCTCAGTACCGATCACGCGACAAAGGCTGGCGAGGCCTCCGCAGTCGACAGAATCTGACTCAGCCACGGAGTCTCCTCCAGCCGCGGCAGAAGGCTAGACGGAGCTATCAAGCTGGGCCAGGTAGCTGCAACCTGCCCTGCATGGACCATGGCCCGGCCCACGTTATCTTTACCTGGGCCAGCTTGCCCTTCCAATCCTCGCTGTCTTCGAAGAACACCAGCTTGTTGGTGCGTGTGCGGCCCTTCCACTTCCCCTTGTGTTTCTCCTCAACAAGCACCTCCATGGTTGACTCCAAGAGTCGGTGGTTTATTTCGGTCGCGATATTCCGCTGCAGTTCCTCTACCAGGCGGCAACGTCGATCCTTGTCCTCGTGGGGAACATCGTCATCGAGTCGCGCAGCTGCGGTTTCGGGACGAGGGGAATAGACGGCGACGTGGACCACGTCAAATCTCTCCTCGGCCAGCAAGTCGTAGGTGGCCCGGAAATGGTCTTCCTTCTCTCCGGGAAACCCTACGATGACGTCCGTAGCTAGGGCGACTCCTGGGATGCGCTCCCGTATGCGCTGCACCAGTTGACGGAACTGATCCACTGTGTAACCCCGAGTCATGCGTTTGAGGGTCAGGTCATGGCCTGCTTGCACGGGGAGCTCTATCTGTTCGCAGACCTTGTCCAGCTCGGCTACGGCCTGGACAATCCTCTCACTCATGTCATTGGGGTGCGAGGTCAGGAACCTCACGCGCCAGAGGCCATCCACCTCGTGGACGGCTCGCAGCAGGTCAGCGAGGTCTGGTCGGCCGGGGAGATCATGGCCGTAGGCATCTACATTCTGGCCGAGGAGTGTCAGCTCTCGTGCCCCGCGCTGCGCCAGACACCGGACTTCATCCACGATCTCTGCTACCGGGCGGCTCTGTTCCCGCCCCCTTCGCAGACGGACGATGCAATAGGTGCACGAGTTGTTGCAGCCCTGTATCACCGGGACGTAGCAGGACACCGGAACCTGTGATGTATTGTGTGCCACTGGGGACTCCCCAGGTCCCCATCTCTCACTCACGAAGTCCGACAAGCCCGCGACATCGGAGGGAGGGAGAAAAAGGTCCACGAAGGGGAAGCGTTGCTCCAGGGCAGTGCTGTGCGCGCTGACCAGACACCCCATGACCACGATTGCGGCCGCTGGATTGTGCCGCTTCAGGGGTTTGAGGGAGCTGAGACGGCCGTGAACTCTATCTTCCGCGCTCTGCCGCACGACGCAGGTATTCAGCACCACCAAGTCCGCGTCCTCGGCAATCCCAGTGGGAATGTGCCCCATCGCTTCCAGTTCGTCGGCCGCTCGCCAGGAGTCAGCCTTGTTCATCTGGCAGCCGATGGTCCAAATGTGATACTTCATCACAGCTCTCGATACAGAAACAGAGCTACTTCCTTCCGCTCCGCGTCGCGGTTGGTGTAGAAGTGGTCGTCCACGCCGCCGATCTGGAAACCCAGCTTCAGGTAGAAGTTCAGCGCCGGCCAGTTGGTGGTCTGTGTCTCCACGACGAGCGCACGGCAACTGCTCTTTGCAGCAAACTCCTGCGCTCTTCTGATCAACTCCGTGCCGATCCCTTGGCGGCGATGCTCCTCATCTACCAATATGTCCCAGACCTTCACTACTTTGCGCCAGGATTCTATCTCCGCATCCAGGAACCCGATTAGCCGCCCGTTCTCTTCGACAACCAGCTGCAGGGCCTGCGCATCCATGCGGCTCCTGATTTCCTCCCTGTCTCTCTCCCTGACAATGCCATAGCCCTGGCTGCGGAACGGTTCCTCCAAGTGCTCGACGCGCAATGCGAACCCTACCTCAAGGCCGTCGCCCGTCTTGATCACGCGGAGGTACTTGTCAGACACGTACTCTGCCTTGATCTCCGACAACCTTGAGAGATGTGCCTCTGCTAGTGGCTTGTACTCCATTTCCCGGTCGGATGGGTCGCGGGCCCTATTTATGCAGTCTCCTCAGCATGTTGACGGCGTGCAGTGTCACCCACTTGCTGGTCTGGCCGACCTCGTCGAACTCGATGGGAAAGGTTTTCTTGACAGGCATCTGCCTCTCAGCCGCCCAGCGACCGCGCTCATCCTGCTTGTCCAGGACGATCTCCAGCCCCTCTTGAAGGCGCTCGTCGTCGGGAGAGACGTAGGGTGCCATGAGCTCCAGGACCCCCAAAACGTCGGTGCTGGCGAAGAGGGGTCGTCCGAACTGGAACCAGCTGGGACTGATCTTCCCAAACTCGCTGTGATGTCTGTAGAGGCCTTCGTTCAAAAAGAGCTCGATGGCTCGCTGGCGAGCCTCCTGTACCTTTGTGGTCTGCTCCTCTGGCGGCAATATCTCCAGCGCCCGCAACACCTTGGCCGTGGCCCAGAAGCAGGAGTGAGTCTTCTTCACGCGCTCAAAGCATAGCCAACCGCCCTCATCCAGCTGAGTGCGGAGGAGATACTCCAGCGCCCTGCCTGTCCGTTCATCATCTCCGTAGCCAAACCAGTGCAGGAAATGCACAGCGTTGGCGGTGAAGCAAGGAATGACGGCCTGCCGGCCCCTCTCGGATTTGTCGCTGCTGAGAGCTCCATCCTCCATCTGGGCGTTGGCTAAGAGATACTCGATGGCCCCGTCGACCCGTTCGTCGTGCCCCTGGTACCCCAGATGCTCCAGGGTTATCAAATGCCTGGCCACGCCATGGTAGGGTCTCTTGTCCCGGCCCCAGTACCCCCCGGGGCGCTGGGCATCCAGGATCCTCTGCACCGGCTCTGACTCGTTGATGGCTTGCTTGGCGGCGACGACCTCTCTGCCGTCCGCGGGCCGATCCAGGAGTTTGACCAGCGTGGAATACCGGACCGAAGGATCGCTCTCTTCGAGCAGCCATTCAGTCGGATCGCCTCTGAGTACGCCCTTCCACCTCTCCATCTTGGTCCAACCTCTCTTGCGGCCTGTTAGCTTCGACGCCCGTCAAGAACTCGCTTCAGGAACTGTCCAGTGTATGAGTGAGGCATCTTCACGATCTCTTCTGGCGTGCCTTCGGCGATGACGTATCCGCCCTCTTCGCCTCCCTCGGGCCCCAGGTCGATGATCCAATCGGCGCACTTGATGACGTCGAGATTGTGCTCAATGACGATGACCGTGTTCCCAGCATCAACCAACCTATTCAGTACATCCAGGAGGCGCTTGATATCCTCGAAGTGCAATCCTGTAGTAGGTTCGTCCAGGATGTACAGTGTTTGGCCAGTGGCCCGCTTGGAGAGTTCCCGGGAAAGCTTGATCCTCTGCGCTTCACCTCCGGAGAGGGTCGTAGAGGACTGGCCCAGTTTGATGTAACCCAGTCCAACGTCCCAAAGCGTCTTCAATTTCCTCTTGATGCGGGGAATCTTGTCGAAGAACTCCAAACACTCCTCAACGGTCATGTCGAGCACGTCGGCGATGTTCTTGCCCTTGTATCGGACTTGCAGTGTCTCACGATTGAAGCGCTTGCCCCTGCACACCTCGCAGTCAACGTGGATATCCGGCAGGAAGTGCATCTCGATCTTGATGATGCCGTCACCCCGGCACGCTTCGCAGCGCCCACCCTTGACGTTGAAGGAGAAACGCCCGGACTTGTAGCCCCTTATCTTGGCTTCGGGCAGGCCGGCGAAGAGTTCCCGGATATACGTGAAGACGTTGGTATAGGTGCCAGGGTTCGACCTTGGGGTACGCCCGATAGGTGACTGATCGATGTTGATGACTTTGTCCAGGTGCTCAGCGCCCACTAGGTCTTGATGACGACCTGGCTTGGCCTTCGCCCGGTGAAGCATCTGGGCCAGCCGCCGGTAAAGCACCTCCACCAGCAGGGTGCTCTTGCCTGAACCGGAGACCCCTGTGATGCAGATGAACTTGCCCAAGGGAATGGTCACATCAATCTCTTTCAAGTTGTGTTCCGCGGCTCCTCGGATGACGAGGCATTCCCCGTTCCCGGAGCGACGAGTGTCTGGCGTCGGGATAGAGCGCTTGCCTGAGAGATACTGACCCGTGAGTGAGTTGGGCGCTGCGACAATGTCCTCGATTTCCCCGGCAGCCACCACATAGCCACCGTGATCTCCGGCGCCGGGCCCCAGGTCGATGATATAGTCGGCGGACCGCATTGTCTCTTCGTCGTGTTCCACCACCAGCAGAGTATTGCCCAGATCTCGCATCTGCATCAGGGTATTGATGAGCCGCTTGTTGTCCCTCTGGTGTAGGCCAATGCTGGGCTCGTCCAAGATGTATAGGACACCCATCAGCTGCGAGCCGATCTGTGTGGCTAGACGGAGGCGCTGTGCCTCTCCCCCGGCCAGAGTGGTGGCCGAACGGTCAAGGGTAAGGTAGTCCAGGCCTACGTTCACCATGAAGCCCAGGCGTTCCCGGATTTCTTTCAGGATACGCTCGCCGATCGCCAGCTCCCTTTCCGAAAGCTGCTGCGGCACGTCCTCGAAGAATCTCAGTGCATGGCTGACTGACATCGCGGTGATTTGATCTATGGAATAGGCCGCTACTGTCACCGCCAGGCTCTCCGGCTTGAGCCTCTTTCCTCCACAACTCGGACAGGGGTGCGTGGACATGTACTGCTCTATCTCCCCGCGGATGTACTCGGAATTGGTCTCACGGTACCGTCTTTCCAGGTTGGGGATCACACCCTCGTAGGTGGTGGTGTAACGCTGTGTCTTTCCGCGGTGATTCTTGTAACGAAGGGTGATGTCTTGTCCGTGGATTCCGTACAGCAGCAAGTGTATCTGCTTGGCTGTGAGTTCTCGAACGGGGCGCTCCATGGAGAAAGCGTTGTGGTCGGCAACCGCCTTGATCAGCTGGGAAAAGTAGCCTTCCGATGTCGTCCGTCGGCTCCAGGGGTGAAGCGCCCCTTGGCTGAGAGAGAGGCTCTTGTCAGGTATTACCAAGTCTGGATCTATCTCCATCTTGGTGCCGATGCCTTGACAGGTCTCACACGCGCCCTGAGGGCTATTGAAGGAGAAAGTCCGCGGTTCTATCTCTCCCAGGCTGATGCCGCAGTGTGCGCAGGCGAAATGTTCCGAGAAGAGCAGGTCCTGGGGCGGTTCGCTGGAGACATCGGTCACGATGACCGCCCCGTCGCCCAGCGGCAACGCAGTTTCCACCGAGTCCGTGAGGCGCGAGCGGAAAGACTTCAGTTCTTCGGAGTCCCCAGGGATAATCAGCCTGTCCACCACCACTTCGATGCTGTGTTTCTTGTATCGCTCCAACTCGATCTCTTCATCGACGTCTCGCAGTTCTCCGTTCACCCGCACCCGCACGTATCCTGCCTTGCGGACGTCCTCGAAGATCCTCTGGTGGTGCCCCTTACGGTCCTTGACCAGCGGCGCGAGGATCATGATACGCGTCCCAGGGGAGAGTTCTAGTATGGAGTCCACGATCTGCTCCGCTGACTGCTGCGTAATCACCCTCCCGCATAGAGGGCAGTGCGGTAAGCCGATGCGGGCATACAAGAGACGCAGATAGTCGTAGATCTCCGTAACGGTGCCCACCGTGCTGCGTGGATTGTGGCTGACCCCCTTCTGGTCGATGCTCACTGCCGGCGACAGCCCTTCTATCCGATCCACGCCGGGCTTTTCCATCTGGCCCAGGAATTGACGGGCGTAGGCGGAGAGCGACTCCACGTAGCGGCGTTGTCCCTCCGCATAGATGGTGTCGAACGCCAGGCTGGATTTCCCTGAACCGGAAATGCCAGTGATGACCACGAACTTGTCTCGCGGTATCTCTACATCGATGTTCTTCAGGTTGTGCTCTCTTGCTCCGTGAACGACGATCTTATCCTGCGGCATCTACACCTCACGAGAAAACGACACAAAGGCCTCGCTCAACTATGTTTCAGGCGCTCCAGTCTCTCTTCCTGCCTTATGCGCTCCCACTCGGGCACGTCATCGTCCTGCAGCATCTGTCTGAATTCGAAGATCTGATCGCGCAGCGCCGCGGCCTTCTCGAACTCCAGTTCTGCCGCTGCCGCTTTCATTTGCTTCTCCAGCTGCTCTATCAGACGTGTCACTTCGTCCTTGGGCAGGTCGGCACCGACGACGTATTCTGCTCTCTCCTCGGCTGCGGCCCGCACCTGGTCTGTGAGATCCTTGATCTCCTTGACGATGCTGCGCGGTTCGATGCCGTGTTGCTCGTTGTATTCCACCTGGGTCTGGCGACGACGGTTGGTCTCATCTATCGCCCGGCGCATTGATTCGGTGATCGTGTCGGCATACATGATGGCCTGCCCGTTGATGTGTCGCGCTGCGCGGCCCACCGTCTGGATGAGTGCTTGTCCGGAACGAAGGAAGCCCTCCTTGTCCGCGTCCAGGATGGCTACCAGCGATACCTCAGGCAGGTCGAGACCCTCTCGCAAGAGATTGATGCCCACCACAACATCGTACGCGCCTGCACGTAGCGCACGCAATATCTCCACGCGCTCGATGGTCTCGATCTCCGAGTGCAGGTAGTGGACTTTGACTTCCATCTCCGCCAGATAGTCCGCCAGATCCTCGGCCATACGCTTCGTCAGAGTCGTGACCAAGGCCCTTTCGCCTCGCTTGACGCGCTCATTGATCTGATGGAGAAGATCATCTATCTGGCCCCTGGTCGGCTTGACAATGATCTCGGGGTCTACCAGGCCGGTGGGCCGGATGATCTGGTCTACCACCTGCTCGCTATGTTCGAGTTCGTAGGGTCCCGGTGTGGCGGAGGTGTAGATCACTTGATAGATGTACTTCTCGAACTCGTCGAATCTCAAAGGTCGGTTGTCCAGAGCTGAAGGCAAACGGAAGCCGTACTCGACCAGGGTCTCCTTTCGCGAGCGGTCCCCTCGATACATTCCGTGAAGCTGGGGGATGGTCATGTGGGACTCGTCGATGAGGAGCAAGAAGTCATCTGGAAAGTAGTCCAGGAGCGTCCAGGGAGGACTGCCAGCCGGCCGCTGTGCAAGATGACGGGAGTAGTTCTCTATGCCCGCGCAGTAGCCTATTTCCTGCAGCATCTCCAGGTCGTAGTTGGTGCGATGTTCGAGGCGCTGCGCCTCTAGCAGCTTTTCGTTACTTCTCAAGATTTCGAGTCTCTCCTCCAACTCCTTTCTGATGTCCTCGATGGCCACCACGAGCTTCTCTTCCGGGGTGATGAAGTGCTTGGCGGGGTAGATGTCTATATTTGGCACCTCAGCGAGAATCTCGCCCGTCAAGGTATCGACCTCCGCGATGCGCTCTATCTCATCGCCCCAGAACTCGATGCGGTAAGCCACCTCCTCGTAGGCGGGCTGTACCTCCAGGGTGTCGCCGCGTACCCGGAACTTACCCCTTCTCAGCTCGAAATCGTTTCGTTCGTAATGGATATCCACCAAGTGACGCAGGATCTTGTCCCGCCTACGCACTTCCCCTTTGTGCAGTGAGACGACTACTTTTCCATAGTCCTCAGGAGATCCCAGGCCAAAGATGCAGGACACACTGGCCACGATGATCACGTCTCTGCGGCTGAGGAGAGCTGACGTGGCTGCCAGCCTGAGCCTGTCTATCTCGTCATTGATTTGCGCGTCCTTCTCGATGTACGTGTCACTGCTGGGGATGTAGGCCTCGGGCTGGTAGTAGTCGTAGTAACTGACGAAGTATTCGACAGCATTCTGGGGGAAGAAGCTCTTGAACTCGGAGAATAGCTGCGCCGCCAGGGTCTTGTTGTGAGCGATGACCAGGGTGGGACGTTGCACGGCCTGGATCACGTTGGCCATACAGAACGTCTTCCCAGTGCCTGTTGCCCCCAGGAGGGTTTGATGCCTGTAACCCTTCTCCAGCCCCTCGATGAGTTTACCAATGGCCTGCGGCTGATCTCCCGTCGGCTGGAAGTCCGTCACCAGAGCGAAATCTGGCATTCCCATGTCCTCCGCAGAAGTTCGACTTGGCTCTACCCCTGCTCGCGAATCCTGACCGTGGAAGTTTGATTCAAACTTCCATTATACTAGATGCGCACGGGATTGTCCAGTTCGTTGACACACTGCACCCGCTAAGGTAGAATCTGCAGACCCTAAGCACTGCATGGTAATCGCGCGGAGGCAACATTGAACGCATCATTGATCGTGCATGGCGGCGCCTGGGATATCCCGCCAGATTTGACTGAGGCTCACGAATCGGGGTGTGAGGCGGCCCTCATGGCGGGGTGGAAAGTTCTTTCCGCGGGAGGACCTGCTCTCGATGCCATTGAGGCGGCCGTCAGAGTGATGGAGGACGATCCAGCTCTCAATGCGGGTACAGGAGCCGTGTTGAACCTGGAGGGTGAGGTACAGCTCGACGCTGGCATCATGGAAGGCGCCAGCCTGCAAGCGGGAGCGGTGGCTGCTGTGCGCACTGTCAAGAACCCCATCACGCTTGCCAGGCGCGTCC
>CAZBJW010000086.1:0-16081 GCA_964492135.1 uncultured Anaerolineales bacterium | reverse complement strand
GCATGGATGTTGCCATCTCCCACGTGGCCGAAACTGGCGATGCGGAAGCCGTGCTTCTCCCCTACCCTTTGAACCTCCTTGATCACGTCCGGGATCTTGCTGATAGGAACGCCAAAGTCCTCGACCAGCGGTATTAAGCGCTCGCCCCTCGCCACCTTCGATAGGGCAGCTACCAGCCCCGAGCGAGCGGCCCAGATCTTCGCCATCTCCTCAGCATCATCGGTCCACTGCATGCCGATCTCATGATGGTGATCTGCAATCTCGTTGATCTGTTCCAGCTGTTCTTGCACCGTGGCCTTCTGGCCGTCCACCTGAATGAAGAGCATGCAGCCAACCTCATCGGGGATCTCCAGGCCCATGACCTCTTTGACCACACCCAGCGATACGCTATCCAGGACCTCACATTTCGAGAGAGGAATACCCTGCGTCAGGATTTCGGTTACCGTGTCCCCCGCATCTTCCAGGGTCTTGAACCTGATCGTGGCGAAGGCCACATATTCGGGCATGGGGAGGATTCTCGCCGTGATCTCCGTCACCACACCCAATGATCCCTCGGAGCCGATGAAGATATGAGTCAGATCGAACCCAGAGGAGCTCTTGGGGACCGTGGTTCCTGTCTTCAAGACCCGCCCGTCCGCCAGCACCATCTCCAGCCCCATGATCCAGTCTTTGGTACCACCGTACTTCACCGCCCGCTCCCCGCTGGCGTTGGTCGCCACCGTCCCCCCAATTGAGGCGAGTACCCCACTGCTAGGGTCCGGCGGATAGAAATGAGTGGGGGCCAACGCCGCGTTCAACGCGGCCAGGATCACCCCTGGCTCCACCACTGCGTATCCATCCTCCCGATTGATCTCCTTGATCTTGTTCATCTTGGACAGGTCAAGGACGATGCCCCCCGTTGGAGCCAGCACGGCTCCCGTCACACTGGTCCCTGAGCCCCTGGGGATCACCGAGATCCTGTGCTTGTTGGCCAAGGCCATGATCTTCGACACCTGACCTGTTGAATGCGCGAAGACGATGACCTCGGGAATGCCCACGTGAACCGACATATCGCGCGAGTAAGCCATCAACTCGACCTCGTCGGCCCTGACGTTCTCTTCGCCTACTGTGTCCTGCAACTCTTTGATGTAGTCCATCAGGTTGCCTCCTTAGCTCTTGGGGAAGCTCATGTAGAAAGATAGCCACCGTCGACATAGCTAGACTGGCCGCTGATGAAGTCCGACGCTGCAGAAGCCAAGAAAAGAACCGCCCCCACAATCTCCTCGGGCTCAGCCACCCGGCCTTTGGGGACGGCGCTCAAGTACCTTTTGGCACGCGCAGGATGGTCCCATATGGGCCTGCTAAACTCCGTTCGAGTCAGGCCGGGCCCCGCCGCGTTGACATTGATGCTGTGAGGGGCCCATTCCGCAGCCACACACATGGTCAACATCTTGAGCGCAGCCTTGCTGGCATAATAGCCACCCACGCCTGTACCCCCTCATTCGGCCCCTACCGTGGTGATGTTGATGATCTTGCCTCCACCTTGGCCGATCATCCTCCTGGCGACGGTACGGCTCAACAGGAATGCCCCCTTACAGTTGCTGTCGAATATCCTATCCCAATTCTTCTCCTTAAGGTCCAACAGAGGCGCTATGTAGCTTGTCGCGGCATTGTTGACCAGGATATCTATCCTGCCAAGCTGCGCAACGGTGGTCTCTACCAGGGTCTCGATCTGTTCGTTAGAGGTAAGATCCGTGGTGACCGCCAACGCCCTGGCACCGTTGCCACGGATCTCTTGAGCGACCGCATCTATCTCATCTTGAGTGCGGCTGCTCACCACCACGCTGGCTCCTGCGCGCGCCAGCCCCAAGGCAATAGCCTTACCAATCCCCTTGCCACTACCGGTGACGATGGCGACGGTGCCGCTCAGATCGTATTCCACGCCAGTGCTCACGTCCCTAACGAAGACATGCGCCACGTCAGTATGAGGTAGCCCTCACACTATCAGCAGGAACGCTGGACTACTGACTCAAGTTAGAAATCTGCTTCCTGCGATTCCTGTTCCTTACTCCAGGTAGCGCTCCCTGAGTATACGGTGCAGGATCTTGCCTGTTGCCGTCCGAGGCATCTCCTCCGGCTTGATGAGGTCCACGCTCTTGGGTCTTCTGTAGCCGGCGAGTTTGCCTCTGGTAAACTCGATGATCTCGTCTTCACTCGGCGCGTTGTCTGGGTGCTTCGGGATGACCACCGCCTTCACGGATTCGCCCCACTTCTCGTCGGGGACGCCAATGACCGCTACGTCGAGGACACCTGGGTGCGAAGCCACCACTGACTCCACGTCGGAGGGATAGACCTTCTCCCCGCCGGTGATGATCATGTTGTCCTTGCGGTCGACGATGTAGAAGTAGCCATCCTCGTCCTGCTTCGCCATGTCCCCTGCGCTGAAGTACTCTCCCCTGAAGGAGCTGGCCGTCTTCTCAGGCATCTTCCAGTACTCGTCGAACATCATCGGCCCGCGGGAGTACAGTTCGCCGACCTCACCCTGAGGAACGGGATTTCCGTCCTCGTCCAGGAGCTTGATCAAGTCTGTTCCTGCGCATTCCTTGCCAATGGATCCCAGCTTGGTTAGTTGCTCATGCGGCTTGAGGAGAGTCACCAAGCCAGCCTCCGTCGACCCGTACGCTTCGAACAGTTCGGCATTGGGGAACATCTCCATGATACCCACCTTGGTCTCCTTGCGCGCAGGAGCGGAGGAGATCAGCAGCTGACGCACAGAAGTGAGGTCGTACTTGGTCCTCACCTCCTCGGGGAGGTTCAACATCATGATGTAGTGAGTTGGAACCAAAGAGGTATAGGTTATCTTCTCCCGCTCGATGATCTGCAGCAGTTCCTCCGGATCGTACTGCCTGGCGCGATGGATGTACACTCCTCCACCGATGTAAGTGAAAACGAAGGAGTAGAAGGTGGAGTTCACGTGGCACAGCGGCATCACGATCATGCCGATGTCATCGGGGCGATACCCAAAGTCAACCTCGTTGATGAAGTAGAAGGCGGTGTATGATTCGTGAGACCTGATCACACCCTTGGGTTTCCCGGTCGTGCCCGACGTGTAAAGATGGATCCAGGCGTCCTTCGGGTCGACCCTCACCTCAGGCTCTGCAGCCGACGCGCCAGCTATGATCTTCTCGTAGTTGAGATAACCCTTGGGCGTCTTTCCCTCTTCTCCGATGAAGATGAACCTGTCGGAACCGACCAGTTCAAAGTCGCCTTTGACCTTGGCGACCTCGTCCAGAAACTCCTCGCTGCAGATGAAAGCCTTGGACTCGGAGTTGTTCGCCACATACTCGATCTCGGGACCCACCCACCTGAAGTTGATAGGCACGACGACGAGACCCGCTTTGGCCGCCGCCAGGTAGATGTCCATGTACTCCATGACATTGTAGAGCAACACGGAGATCCGGTCCCCCTTCTTGAGGCCCATGTCCATCCACGCATTGGCCAGGCGACAACTCTTCTCGTTGTACTCCTTGAAGGACAGCTCATTGAAGCCTTCCTTCACTGCCAGCCCCTTCACGGCCATCTTATCGGCGAACTTGACGGCATTGACCCTCATTATCTCACCGACGTTCAACCAGACCGCCATCTCACCCCTCCTTCCCTAGTATGAGAACTCTTGGCCTGCTCTCTTAACGTACGGCTATTCTAGTCCCGCGTGTGTGTCATGTCAAGAATATCGCCCTAGAACAGTGGTCCCAGGCAACGCCGAATCATCTCCAACAGACCAGACCTACCGGCACCGCCAATGGACATCGGGTCCGACATGAGCCAGAAATCTACGCTATGCCCCCCAGCGGACCCTCGACGCCAAGTAGCGAGTTGCTGCACCACTCAATGGCCACTCATCTATCGAAGGGATTGTCCACGCCAAACTCCGGCGCTGTGAACTACCCAACACTGCATGTAACGCCCACCGGCGGCAGAAACGAACTTCCGCCGATTCGACTTGACCCAGTAGCTCGCAGACGAGCCTCTAACCCTCCTGGGGCTTAGCGAGTACCTCGGCCATGAAGTCCTCATCCACCAGGCGAGCCTCGTCGAGCAACTGGCGGTAGCGAATGAAGTCGATGGTGTCCTTGCCCGTGATCTTCTTGGTGTTGAAGGCGTGGAAGCCCAAGAAGGCTTCGCTAGACATATTCGCCGCCAACCAGTGCCGATAATAGAGCTTGCCCTGATCCCAGAAGAACTTCTTCTTGGCCCTGATAGAATCAATGGACATCTGGAGGCAGTTGGGGAACAGGTTGGTGAAGGTCCAGAGCACGTTGTCGACTTCCTTGTCCAGGAGCTCGAGATCAGCTGGCGTATTGTAGACGAAGTCCCTTGCTTTCTTGAATTCGTCGCCAGTCTTGAATTCGCCGTAGACGATGGCACCATCCTTCACATATGTGTCTGTGATGACTTGCGGGTTCCTGACCCAATTGCCTTTGTCATCTTTCAGGACCGGCACCACCTTGCTCAGGTACCCCTTGCGGAACATCTTGTAGGCACTCCACATCTCGCAGGAGATGCAATTCCACATGGCGTCCTCTATGCCCAGATACCACGGCAAGAAATCCGAGGAGCCGCCAACTGGCGCTGAGCCGTGCCTGGGGCCCGCCTGGCCGTAGATAGCCAGGTCCGAGGAGATGCAGAGGTCACAGGCGCCACCGATCTCCTGACCGCCGGCCACCCTCATCCCATTGGCCCGGCAAATAACCGGTTTCTTGCAATCTAGGATGCTGTCCACCATGCCGTTGAAGAGGTCCATGTACAGGGCGTATTCGGTGGGCCTGCCGCTGTAATACTCGGCATACTCCTTGGTGTTGCCACCAGTGCAAAAGGCCCTGTCGCCCACACCGGTGAAGACTGCCGCTACTACGCTGCGATCTGCGGAGGCATTGGTCATCCCCGAGATCACGCCCTTCACCATCTCCGTAGTGTAGGAATTGTACTGCCCAGGGTTGTTGAGCCAGATCCAGGCGCTGTACAGCCCCTCTACGGGGTTCCCCTTGGGATCGACGATGGGCCTCTTGTCATACACCACACAAGGGGCTTCGTCGAAAGTGCCGAAATGCTCGTCGCCCCACAGAGCGTGATCCTTCTTCTCATGATCTCTTGGTAGCCACTCTAATGCCATTGTGTCCTCTCCTTTCAGTTGATATGTAGCTCGATTCTGACGGCCAGAGGCGGGCTATCTGGGGGTCATCCGATGCGGAACGCTGTGTCCGTCATAGGAACGAGGGAAAGCATGTCACCATGAACATATGGCGCTCAATAGACGCCATACATCAATTATAGCAAACTTTCCAGAACTTGTCAAGGTCGGAATGATGATACGGCCTTACCTCCCCTTGAAGACCGGCTTCCGTTTCTCCAAGAACGCTGAGGTCCCTTCCCGGTAATCCTCGGTCGTGGACTGCGCGCCGAATTCCAGGGACTCTATGCGCAGCCCCCGCTCTAGATCCACCTCCAGTCCAAGGTTGATGGCCTCTTTGCAGGCAGCCAGCGTAAGGGGCGGTTTGGCAGCCAGCTTCTTGGCCAGCGCCCTAGCCTCATCCATCAACTCGGCCAGAGGCACGACCTTTTGCACCAGTCTGATGCGCAGCGCTTCTTCCGCGTCTACCATGTCGCCCGTGAAGATGAGCAGTTTCGCCATCCCCTTACCAACTATACGCGGCAGGCGCTGGGTACCCCCGTAGCCGGGGTTCAGGCCCAGGTTTATCTCAGGTTGGCCCAGCCTGGCCGTATCCGCTGCAATCCGGATGTCACAGGCCATGGCCAGCTCCAACCCTCCGCCCAGGGCATAGCCGTTGATGGCTGCGATGACGGGCTTTGGCAGATACTCGACCTTGAGGGTCAGTGCTTGCCCCCGGCCAGAGTTTGCCGCCGCTTCCGTCGAGGACTCCAATGCCTGGAGCATGCCGATATCTGCACCCGAAATGAACGCCTTTTCGCCAGCGCCTGTGATGATCAAGGCCCGCACGTCATCATCGGCCTCCAACTCATCCAAAGCCGCGCTGATCTCGGCGACGACCTGATCGTTGAGAGCATTATACTTGTCCGGCCGGTTGACGGTGATGATCGCTACGTTGTCCTCGCGGTCTATTACGATAAGCTCGTACGGCATATGATACACCTCCTCACTGCAGTTCTTCTCCGGCTTCACAGTATCGAGACCTCGGCGTGCTCATCAAAGGGCGCCGTCGGTTAGAATGGTGCACGCCGGCAGCCCCGTCTTTCTGTACCTCTAGCTGAGCGCTGGCCTTGCTCGTCAGCCAGGATCAGCCAACGCTCTTGAAGGATAACGATGCGCGTTCACTCATACTCGCCGTAGAAGCCCTTTCCCGACTTGCGGCCAAGAATTCCAGCCGAAACCATTCGTCGCAGCAGGACCGGCGAAGCGTAGATGTTATCCTTGAACTCGTTGAACATGTTGTCGGCGATGAAGAGAGTAGTATCGTTGCCGAGGATGTCCAGCAGACGGAAGGGCCCCATAGGGTGATTCAGTCCCAGCTCGATGGCTGTGTCTATGTCCTCTATGCTCGCCAAGCCGGACTCATACACACGGATGGCGTTGAGGAGATAGGGTATGAGCAGCCGGTTGACGATGAACCCAGGGGTGTCCTTGGCCATCACCACCGTCTTGCCCAGTGACTCCGAGAATTCCTTCAATGTCCGCACTGCCTCATCGCTGGTGACGATGGTCCTGACAATCTCCACCAACCGCATCACAGGCACAGGGTTGAAGAAGTGCAAGCCGGCCACCTTGTCCATGCGATTGGTAGCCGCCGCCATCTCGATGATGGTCATGGATGAGGTGTTGCTGGTCAGCAGCGCGTGGGGAGGACAGATTTCGTCCAGCCGCTCGAACACTTGCTTCTTCAGCTCCAGGTTCTCAATGACGGCCTCCACGACCAGGTCGCAATCCTTGAAATCGTTGGGCTCGGTCGTTCCCTTGATGCGCCCCATGATTTCATCCTTTTGCTCGGCCGTGATCCTCTCTTTCTCCACGGCTCTGCCCAGGAAGTGGTCAACAGTGCCGATGCCCTTTTGCAGCAATTCGTCGTTGATCTCCGAAACCACGACCTGATAGCCCGACTGCGCCGAAACCTGGACGATTCCAGCGCCCATGATGCCGGCACCGACGACACCAACTGTCTTGATCTCCACTGCTCAACCTCCTTTTCAACGTTGCTACAGTGCCTTCTCAGGCGTTCTCAAGAACAGAGAAGCTACCGCTCCTACCAGAGCGGCTGCGCCCGCGATCAAAAAAGCGAGCGTGTAGGAACCCGTAAAATCAGCGATGCGACCACCAATAAAGGTACCACTGGCCTGCCCGATGCCGAAGAATAGGGTCACAAAACCCAAGGCTGCCGGAGCCAGTCTTGCTCCCAACAGGTCACCACTAGCTGCAGCCATGATGCCTGGTATACTCCAGGCCGTCAGAGCGAAGAGCAAAGCCGAGAGGTAGTAACCAGCTGGCGCTTTCCACAGCCCGAAGATGGTGAAGCAAAGAAACTGCAAGAAGTAGACTATGGCCAGGCCGTACTTCCTGCCCAGGACATCCGATACCGATCCCCAGATAAAGCCGCTGATGATGCTCACCATCCCCACGGCCGACCACAGCGCCCCAGCCGCCTCCGTGGTGAACCCCGCCTCCCAGGTCAGGTAGCGGGCAAAGAAAGTGGCATAAATGATGTAGGAGAAACCGAACATCACGTAAATGAGGGCCAGGTGCCACACCGGCGCAGCCTTGTAGACCAATCCCCACTGCAGGGCTGACGATTTCGGCTCCGCCGCGACGGCCTCCTCGTCCTGTTCGCCAATGGGCCTCAGGCCCTTGTCACGGGGCTGGTTCCTCAGTATCACGAAGCCGAGGACGGCGATCAACGCGCAAAGGCCTGCCAGACAGAACCAAGAAATGCGCCAACCGACGTCCTCCCCGTACCTGTTCAGAATCATGGGCACCAGGAATCCCGTGATCAGCATCCCAAAGCTGGAACCGCTCACAGCCATGCCGGTCGCCAGGCCTCTTCTCTTGGCTGCGAACCACGCGGGCACGAGTCCCATCACCGGGACGTTTGTCCCTCCGCTGCCCACCCCGGTGAGGGTGCGGCCCAACAGAGCCAATCGGAAGTTGGGCCCCATGCCCGTGAGGACCATGGAACCACTGATGATAAACATGAAGATGGTAATCACAATCCTCGGCCCAAACCGCGAGGCTAGGTACCCGCAGGTGACGGCCATGACGAGGTAGCCGATCATATTGCCCGTGGCCAAATCACCGGCTTGGCTGTCGGTCAGGTCCAGCCCCCCCTTCATGCTGGGAAGGATCATCGTGTAGCCAAAGCGCGCAAAACCCAGTGCGCCCAGCACGGTGACCACACTCATGATGGCGATGATCCAGCCATAATGCAGCCCACCTCTTCGACGATCCTGTACCTCGTCCATGTCTCCTCCCTTGTCGTGGCTCCAAAGCGTTGGCCCGCGTTGGTCTCGCCGTAACTCCTGCCGCCTAACGTCCTACCGTCCCATGCCTCGCATGACATCCACCGCTGCGTCGGTGAGGGCTACACGATAGGCCAGCAACCGACGCCCGCTGTTCAATAGCGCCTGCCTGATAGGGCCCTGCAATTCCTCCATCGTTCCGTACATCGTCTCCGCGATCTCCGATGTGTCCCGGGGCTTCAACTCGCCTCCAACGGCCCGAGCCTTGAAGACGTGACTGGTCCAATCAAGATAGTCCTCGCCACCGACGAAACGGACGTGGATGCGCAGCAGATAATTCTCCAGCTCGATCTCCAGCCCCGTCTCCTCCAGAGCCTCCCGCTTCCCTCCTTCCTCGACAGATTCCCCGGGGTTCAGAGCACCGCTGGGTGCACGGTAGATCGGACGGTCAAACATGGGCTTTCTGATCAAGGCCAGATGCTCATTGTCGAAGATGAACAGAGTGATGTCATGGGCGCGGCCGTGCTTCTGGGTGGCCCTCACAAAGGCTAGCTCCTCTTGCCCTATGTCGTGCTCCAGATGTAACACTTGAGGCTTGCCAAATCGGCGCTCCGCCTCCTCAACGAGTTCCGCATCAACGTACATCTTTGATGCCTTCTAGAATAGCATCTTGGGCACGCCGCCCCAGGAAGCTCAATCCGCTCGTGCCAGAACGGCCAGCAACTCGCCATGTATCCTGCCGTTGCTCGCCACAATGTGGGGCTCGAAGGGATTCCAAGGCTCGCCCGACATGCCAGTGATCCAGCCCCCGGCCTCCTCGACGAGCAATCCACCTGCAGCGGTGTCCCAGGGCTTCACGTGGAGTTCCCAATGGCCGTCGACTCGCCCGGCCGCAACATAGGCCAAGTCCAGCGCCACCGAACCGCTGCGCCGCACGCCCTGGATCCTGGCAATCAGCGCGTTGAACAGAGCCACATTGTTGTCTGGAATCGTGGCGCGCTGATAAGGGAAACCGGTGGAGAGAAGCGAGGAGATCAGACGGTCAGCCCTGGAAACGGTGATCTTCTCGCCATTGAGGGCCGACCCCTCTCCTTTCTCGGTGTAGAAGAACTCATCATGCAAGGGGTCATACACAGCGCCCAGCAGGACATCCCCCCGGTGTGCCAAGGCCACCGAGACACAGAACATGGGATATCCATGGACGTAGTTGGTGGTGCCATCCAAAGGGTCGAGGAACCAGGCATACTCAGCCTGGTGTGCTTCTCCCTCCTTCCACCCCTCTTCACCGATGACTCGATGGTCGGGAAACTCGTCGTGGATCGCCTCCGTGATCATCTGCTCCAGCGCCACGTCAACTTCGGTGACGAGATCCACCTCTCCCTTGCGGGTGATCTCTAAGCTGCCCCCGAACCCGTCCAGCATGTGCCGCCCAGCCTCCTTGCAGAGGGTAGCTACGAAGTCCTCTGACACCATATCCTTCGCAGTCCTTCCCATCGAAGGCTATCGGTCCTTCCAGACGGGCCTTCTCTTTTCCATGAAAGCTTGAAGACCTTCGGTAGCGTCCTCCGTCTTCATCAAGCGATTCAGGTAGAGATCCTCTGAGCCAGCCAATGCCTCCTCAAGACTTAAAGCCAGGCCCTGGAGCGTGGCACGTTTGGTCAGGCGCAACACGGCGCCGCTAAGGGCTGTCAGCTTGCCCACAAAGCTGGACACTTCCTTCTCAAAGGATTCCACAGGAACCACGTTGTTGACGATGCCCAGCCGCTCGGCCTCCCGAGCGTCTATGACTTGGCCGGTCAGGAGGAGTTCCATGGCCTTCATGTGAGGCATTAGACGAGGAAACGTGACCACGGCTACAGGAGGATATACTCCCACCTGGATCTCCGGCTGCCCAAAGGTAGCCTTCTCAGAGGCAATGATCATGTCGCAGCAAGTCACCAGTTCACAACCACCACCCAGGGCGGCGCCATTCACTGCAGCCACCGTCGGGATATCGAGGGACCACATCAGGCGGAAGATACGGTGGAAGACTTCAACCATTTCGTCCACCTTGTCCGCCGTGTGGTCCTTGACATCTACTCCGGCGCAGAAGGCCTTGCCGTTGCCAGCGAAAACCAGGACCTTCGTCTCCTCATCGCGTTGCAGGCCGTCGAGGACACCAACGATCTCCTTCATGGTGGGGATGTCCAGGATATTGACTGGTGGGTGATTGAGGGTGATCCTGGCTATACCCTCTTTCCGTTGGAAGATGATGTTCTGGAAATCGGCGGTCATTTCAGCCTCGTCAGATGTACTGGCCGCCATCTACCGTGATCACTTCACCGGTGATGTGGCGCGCCTTCTCACTGCAGAGGAAAGTAACCACCCACGCTACCTCCTCTGGCTGTCCCAGCCTGCCCAGGACGATCTCGGCCAGCGCCATCTCTTCTACCTTTTCGCGAGCCGGATTCTCTCGCAACATCTCCGTCTCTATGAGGCCGGGGGCGACGGCATTGACGTTGACGCTGTACCTCCCCAGCTCTTTGGCCATGGCCTTCGTCAAGCCAATGATTCCCGCCTTCGAGGCTGAGTAGTTGGTCTGGCCAAACTTGCCCCGCAGGCCATTAATAGAGGTAATGTTGGCTATCTTCCCCGATTGCTGTTCCCGGAATATAGGGGTGACGGCGCGAGCGAAGTTGAAGTACCCCTTCAAGTTCACGTCGAGGACCCGATCCCACTGCTCCTCGGTCATCTTCCAGATGACGCCGTCCCAGTTCATACCAGCGTTGCACACCAGGATGTCCAAGCCGCCGAACTTCTCCATGACTTTGTCCACCATTTCCTGCGCTGCGTCGAAATCAGACACATCGATCTGGTACACCATTGCCTTTCGGCCCACAGCCTCTATCTTGCGAGCCACCTCCTTGGCCTCGTCGGGGTGACTGCGGTAGGTGAGAGCCACATTGGCTCCCTCCTGCGCGAGATCCAGGGAGATGGCTGTTCCGATTCCGAGACTGCCGCCGGTCACGATAGCATTCTTGCCTTCCACTAGACCCATCTTGTGACATGCTCCTTTCGTGATCACTGTCTCATCTAGCGTCGACTCACCAGAGAAGTGCTGGATCAGCAATGCCGTAATTTGGCCATTGCGACCACATTTGCTGAGTCAAACCTACTTCGCGGATACCTCTGGCGGAAAAGGCTGCGGCCCGACCTGAGCGCAACTTCCCATGAGGGCAAGCGCACGAATCCCGCGCCGTGAAAGATGAGGTCGCACCCACGCGACTAGGTATGCCTGGAGGTTTGAAAGTCGGGCTATGGTCCTTGCTGCCACGAAGACAGATGGTGACCCACGAGCCCCCACTCAAGGGAGAAACGGCAGCGAGGATCTGTTGGCGGCGACCCTTACCAACGCTTATTGGATTCTGCACCCACCCGCGCACGTCCGAAGATGCGACGCCGACGTACACGTTAGCGAGGACAAACTTGGTGGACCCGAGATCGAGCCCCAGCAACTCGAAGAAGCTATATACAAGGTTGCCGATTTCGATGGCCAGCACGTGGGTGAGAAAACGCAACCGATCCACGGATGATCGACAGACCAACATCATGCGCAGCACTCCGCTCCCTTCTTCACGGTGTCCCCGACGAGCCTCTGGTTGCGTATCGGGCTTGCTGCTGTGACTCTGCGCCAATGGTAGAGGCCCTGCATATTGTAGCCCGCGTGGGGAAGTATGTCAATCTCTTGACGGACCTACGCCAAAGCGATGAAGCTTCTAGTACTTCATCAACTTGCCCAGCTCACCCACACCATCCAGTCGCTCTTGCGTCGCCCGCGAGGCCAATCTGTCCGCCGACTCCTGGGTTGGGCATCTAGTGCTGGGAACTCAACCTCAGCCTGCGGACGAACACGATGATGACAATCAGCACCACACCACCCAGCGCCGCCCCGAGGGGCCCTAAGCCCGTGGGGGCCATCTCGCCCCCGCCCTCGGGCGTGGCCGTGGGGGTGCCTGGCCTTGGCGAAGGCGTCTGGCCGCCTACCGTCGGCGTGCCTTCTTGTACCACCCGGGTGGCCGTTGCGGCTTCCCCGGGAGGAGTCGTAGTGCCGACTCGCGTAGAGGGAGGTGTCGAAGGTGTGGGTGAGGGTGCAACAGTGGGTGACGCTTCAGCCACTACCGTCGGTGACGGCGTAGGTGCGAGGAACCTGCTGTACACGACGAGGCCGGCTATGGCCAAAAGGCCAATCATTAGTAAGCCCACCAGGCCGACAGCTACCACGACGAAAAGTCTGTTCTGCGCTCCATCGGGAGTTGTCATCTTCTCCCTCCTTTCCAAAACGGATCAATCATGCTCGATCATTGCCGTATGTGCAGAACTCGGCCGTCCGCCCATCGACTACCAAGCCTCGACGCAGCCGACAGTTGCCAGCATCGCCAACCGAACTCAACCCTCTCGATTCACCCAAACAGCTCCACATTTGCCTGCGCCACGAAAACGTCTTTACCGCCCCCCAGCCTCACGCTGACACCTCGGACGCGAGCCCCAGTCGAGAGTCTCTTGGCCTGAGCAGGAAATCTGACCACTCTTCCTGTCTCACCCATGAATGGGCCACGAACGATCCTCACCTGCGAACCTGTCTCCAACACAAACTCAGGACGCCCTTCGAGTACGGGGTCTTCGACCAGACGGGGTACGTAGACGATAATTTCGGGCCGAACCGCACCCCCTCTCGCCTCCATTGTACCTCTTATTGAGGCCTCCTGACCCTCATACTCCCGAAGCAAATCGAAGATGGGCGCGGACATCGCAAACTCACCCATGCCCTCTGTAACAACGACTGGAAAAGGCATCTCATCGACCAGGTCACGCAGTCGTTTGTCAAGCCCACCCACAATAAGGCCCTGAACCTCCCTATCTAGGGCTCGATGTAGGACTTGCTCACTGATTGAGGACCCTCCCACCAGCACTGTGCCGCGAGTGGTCACATCTATTGCCTCGGGATCCACGGCTCGGCCAGGATCTGCAGCGATCATCCTGAGCACACCGAATCCTTCCTTGCCAGACCCCCAGATGCCCTGTATGAGGGCCCCCTTGATTTCTATAATGGCTCCCAGTCCGGACATGACATTGATCACGCTCCCTCTATAGAGGGCTTTCAATTCGAGGGTACTGCTAGACGATTGCACCAACACCCGGCCATTGGATATTCCGAGCACCGCACCACTCACGGGCGAGCGATAGCTCTGACCGAAGAGGCGGGAAGCGCCGCGCGGCACGGCCAACACATCGCCCTCTGCGACCTGGTCGCCAACGCCGACCCGTACGCATTCCGAGAAATCTGCGCTGTGAACAGAAAGGGTCTTAGCCACATTTAGCAGGCGGACTTCCGACGGCACGGTCGTTCGGGCGATGACGTCAGAAGGCTGCACCCGGTACCCCGTACCGACCAGAAGTTCTCCCCGATAGGGAAGCATGCGCTCTCGTCTTATCACCACATTGGGCACTACACGGGTGACGAAGGGATGATATGGCATCTCCTAGCCCTCTACAGACCTACCTCCCACTGCCATTCCTGGATCTTCTCCCTGCGCTGCTTCTCATCGTCATGCAGCGAGAGAGGGCGACCTCGGGCGTCAATGATGATACCCAGCACTCCTCCGTCGACCTGCGTGGTAGCTGCCCTGCCCATCCTCCCCAGACCCACGTCGAATTGGGGACCGGGTCTCAACTCGACAACAGCTCTTCTCCCTGGCGTCAAAGGAATTGTCTCCAAGGCGCCAAAAGGGACCTCCACCTTGATGGTCTGCCCATCATCATATTCTATTTTCATCCTCAGGGCCACGCTGCCCGCGCGCCCTCTGCCTGCCAGCGCGACGACCGTACCCAGCTTCAGAAAGCCGTCCCGACCAACCACCTGGGCAGCCGCTAGAGACTGCACCAAGGCTAGCGCACCTAGCTGGGGCAGAAGCGAGGTCTTGTCCAGGGCCAAGGTGGAGACGCCTACGGGCTGAATGGCATCGAGCAGAATCAGCGCTGCCTGGGCGGGCTGTGGCGCTTGAGAAAGAACCCCTCCTCTCCCCACGATGAGGTCCACCCGAGGCATGAGCCCCGAATGGAGAGACGGTCGGCGATTCAACCATGTGGTCCGCGCCCGATCCAGCGTCAATGCCGCGGCCTCTCGGGCGGCGGCCTGCTCCAAGGCCAATTCCTCCTTGGTCTCAGGAACCGTCATCGGCCTGAGAGCCTTGTTCAGAATACGATTGTGAGCCTCCTCAGCTCCCATCTCGAACGGCAGCCAGCGGAGAATTCTGTCTATGCCTGCTTGCTCCAGGATATTGCTTATGCCATAGGCTACGCCGAGGTCAGCTCTCACGGTGGAGTCATACCATCCATCTATCACACCCGCCAGCTGGGTGGCAGCCCCACCTATGTCCACCCCAAGCACATCCAACTTGTACAATCGAGCAAGATACCTGAGCACCAATCCGAAGCCCTCTGCGGTAGGCAGAATCGGCGTGGATGCCCAGGCTTTCAGTTCTCCAAACCCCGGTACTCGGCCCATCTTGTGTTCGCGATAGAGCCTATCCACCTCCTCTTCTGCAGCTCGCAGATCCTCGGTCTCCAGGGTCGGAAGGACGTTGTCCACAACGCGCAGGTTGGAGCACTCGCCCAAGACCTCTGCTATCTGAGAGCGAGCGTCCTTGTTTCCGGCGAAGACAATATGTGTTCTCCGTCCTGCTCCCTTGCTGGACAGGACTGTAGCAAGGTCTTCGGCCGCCTCCAATACCGGTGCTACTGCACTCCCATCCACGCCGCCGCCAAGAAGAATGGCATCGGGGCCATTCCGGAGCAGGTTCTTCAGCATCGCTTGCATGCCACTTTTTCCCTCGCCGGCAGTGGCATAACCTCGTCCAACGATGTTTTGGACGACGACGTACGAACTGTCGGTGGCCCTTAATAGGCTCTCCACGCTCAGGTCTCGGATCAGTCCTACTATCGCCACTCGCAGTGGGATCGCAGCGTTGACCGTGGCGACAAACCCATCGACTCCACTGCCGTTCTCTCTCTCGGGGACTATGAGCTGTTCTTGCGCGCCCAGTAGCGGGCGGCCGCTCAGCCTCTCAATCTCACGGATGGCCCGGCGTACACCTATGGAGATCCTAGACCAGGGGACTTCAACGGTGGTCGCCGTTTCGGCTCTTGCAACCAAGCGGAATTCATTGCTTACTCGGTCGATCAACGAAACGCGCGTGGTGGTGCTGCCACAGTCGGCCACCAAAATCGATTCTAATTGATGCTCTTGTGCCATCTAGAACACACTCCCCGCCGCGGCCAACTCTCCTGATAGGCTGAGGAGATCATCCACCTAGCCGACAAGGCCTAGCCAGTCGCCCAGCAGGAAATGCAGGCGCTCGATCAGGAGAGACACATACGCCATAACCCTGTTTCCAAAAATGGCCCCAAAGGTGATCACCATCACCCACTTGCCGATCGTTGCGCAGAATCTGACCAACGCATTCCGTGGCCCTGTGCCCGAGCCCACGGTGAAGTAGAAGTAGGTGAGAGTGCCAATAGTGGCGACGACAAGGCAGACATTGTCCAGTGCCGCCTCCATACCGCCTGCGGCCCTTGGCGG
>CAZBJW010000085.1:5315-16121 GCA_964492135.1 uncultured Anaerolineales bacterium | reverse complement strand
CCGCACATCCACCAAGTGAAGAGCGTATACTTCCCTCGCTCCTTCGTCTACGGCGATCCTCACTGGGAGGTCGGCGGCTATCCCTCCATCAACAAGCAACTCCTCTCCACAGGGCCACGGGGGCAGGAAAGGAGGCAGAGCGGTACTGGCCATGATGGCATCCAGAAGCCGCTCTTCGGGATCTCCGCCGAACACACGCGGTTCACCGGTATCCAGCCTGGTGGCGACGATGTAGACCTGGATTCCTTCCAGATCAGCAAAGTGCTCCACGCCGGAGGGTAGATTCTTCTCAATGAGATGCCGGAGACCTTCATTGCTGTAAAGGCTGTCTTTGCCGGTGAGAAACCGCCAGAGCATCGTTACTCGGTTGCCCGGCAGCACTTGCCTGCTATCAACGTTTTTCCACAGTTGACCTAACGCCCGAGCGCCATCAGGAGTTGGATCGAGGGCCAAGAAGATGGCGTTGATGGCGCCAGCCGAGGTTCCGACTAGCATGTCCGGTTGGATGCCTCGCTCCAGAAGGACTTGGAGCGCTCCTACCTCCAAGGGGCCTCGATTGGCACCACCGCTGAGCACAAAGGCGATCATCTGTCACCACCTACCGGACCCAGTTCTTCCCTACGATAGCAGCGAACCTGTTTACCCTAGAACCGCCACTTAATGGATGAACCAATAGGATATGACGGCCGCCGACAGAGTGGCAGCTACCAGCACCAAAGCGACGGTTATGGCGGTTCTTCGGAATTGACCACGCGACATCTCTTCCTCGGTCTGTGCAAGAATGGCACCAGCGCCCGTATCATTTAATCATAACCCACGGGGGTAGCAGGGCGGGGAAAAAGAGGTAAAAATGAGGTAAACAGGGGCGAATCTTAGCCTAGGCTTTTCTGAACCAATAGCCTGAGCCGTATTCCGTCAGTATGTATTGAGGATTGCGCGGGTCTTCCTCAAGTTTGTTGCGCAAGCGGCTGATGTAGACTTTCAGGTAATCAATCTCGTCCGTGTACTCTCGTCCCCAAACGCGGGCTAGCAGAGTTTCGTGGGTGAGTACCTGACCCGCGTTGCGCACTAGGTGGTAGAGCAAACGATACTCCGTGCCGGTCAGGCGTACCTCTTGCCCCTTCACACTCGCCTGTCGCCTCTCGAAATCTACATGAATATCGCCGCTAGAGAAGGGTAGTTCATGCGTGAATGGAAGCCCCTGGGCACGACGGAGAACCGCTTTGATGCGAGCGAGCAACTCCAAGTGACCGAAGGGCTTGGTGATGTAGTCGTCCGCGCCGAGGTTCAGGCCCATCACCTTGTCTATCTCGTCGCCCTTGGCGGTCAGCATGATTACCGGGACGTCGGAGAAGAGCCGTAGTTCTTTGAGGACATCAAAGCCGCTCATCTCCGGCATCATTATGTCCAGGAGCACGAGGTCTGGCTGCTCCTTCTCGAAGATAGCCAGGGCCTCCTCCCCGTCGTAAGCAGCCAATGCCTCCCACGTCGGTTCCTGGACCTGGAGGCTCATACGCACCACTTTGACCACATCCGGCTCATCATCCACGATGAGGATCTTCATTCTGCATTCCCGCCTGGCGCCGCCTCACCGGCGTCAATCTTCTCCATACAGGCCCATGCCCGGGTGCGGCTCCTCCCTGTTCCTAGGTATGGCCACATGGAAGCTACTACCCTGCCCTGGCGCGCTCTCCACCCAGATGCGACCATGATGCAACTGCACCAGCTGCCGAGCGATGTACAAACCCAAGCCCACACCGGCCAGGCCCCGACTATCGGCCACCACATAGAACTTGTCGAAGATACGGTCTTGGTCCTCCGATGGGATACCTGGGCCATCGTCGTCGACGGTGAGCTCCAAGTGATCGTCGTCGGAGGCCAAGGCCACACGGATATGTCCTCCCCTGCCCGCGAATCTATGGGCGTTCGAGATCAGATTGGTGAGAACCTGTTCGATGCGGTGACGATCAACTGGGATGGATTCTACGCTCTCTGGCAAATCTAGCTCGAGGGTCTGCTTCCTGTTCTCCAGTAGCGGCGCGAAGGCCTTCACCGTTCTCTCGGTCAGGAGACGTAAGTCGGTGGGCTGGAAGGAGAGGGTGAGCTCACCGGCCTCCAGCCTCGTGGCGTCCAGGAGATCCTCTACCATGGCTTCCAGCCGTCCCGTATGATGAGTGATGGTATTCAAGAGTTCCTGTCTCACATCCGGTGTTGCGGTGCCGTCGGCATCTTCTAGCATGTCCACGGAGGCCTTAATGCAGGTGAGAGGCGTACGCAGCTCATGGGACACGACAGAGACGAAGGTGGCCTGAAGTGCCTCCAAGGTTCGCAGCTGCCGGACCTGTTCTCGTTCCCGTTCATACAAGCGGGCGTTGCGTATCGCCAGGGCCGCTTCTTGTGCCAAGGCCGTCAGGAAGGCCACATCATCCTCTGAGAATGGCGAGGTAGTTTGTCTGCCTGCACACAGCACGCCCATCGGGCGCTCGTCCAGAATGAGAGCGACGGTGGCTAGTGATGTGACCCCTGCTTTCTCCAGGAGGCTTCGAACGGCAGGAGGTTGGCTGGCCACATCGTCGACCACATACGGTGTCGTGGTGGTGAGCATGCGCTGGACGACTTCCTCGTCCAGGCCCAGTTGTTCCCACTGGGCCTCAGAGCGAAGCCCGCTGCTCGCGGCCAGCTGCAGCGCTTTTCCGTCCTCGCCACGGAGCAAGATGACTGCGGTGTCAGCGGCCAGGAGTTCGCGCGAGGCGTCTATCACCGTCTGCATTGTCCGCTCGAGCTCCAGGCTGGCGGTCAACTCCTGAAACAAATCGTTGAGAGCACCGAGGCGCGCTGACAGGGCGCGCTCGCGTTCGCCTTCTAGGTGTTCTCGACGTAGCTGCTCGAGTAGCAGAGCGCAGAGTAGCGCCACCAGCAACAGAAGCACTATCTTGCCCGCCACGATGAAAAGGGCGTCGGCGGTCCAGATCCCCGCCGGATTGACGAAGCAGGCCCCCAAATAGATCAAGCTGAGGATCAGGGCCACAATGGTGGTGGCAGGAAGGTTGAGATAGAAGGCTGCCCCCGTGATGATGAAGAAGTAGATGATAAAGAAACCACTGTGATAGCCGCCCGTCAGGTAGACCGACACCGTCGTCACGACGGTGTCCAGCACAAGGACGTTCAGTGTCTGGCGCAGCCATCCTACGTAGCGCGCTAGGATCACCAGGATCACATTGTAGGCTACGGCAGCCAGGGTCATGTGGGCGATGGGGACCATCACGCCTTCCGGTGAGCGGTCGAAGAACGAGAGGACTAGCGCCAGGGTCAGCGCCAGAAAGCGCAGACTCAAGATCAGCCAGGAGACCCACTCTCGGGGCGCCAGGTACCGGCTTGCTTCACTCTGCGCGTTAGCGTAGGCATTCTTGAGTGCGTTGGCTTCCACTTTCACCTCGCAGTGACGGCCGCACGGGGGGCAGGCCTCACGAGTACTGGGGTCCTACGTGGGGGCAAGTCTCAAGCCTGGCACCACATCCAGGTCCCAGGCTGCTCGTTCGCCGGCCTGTAGCTTGAAGCAACCCGCAGCAGCCACGCACGCTGCATTGTCGGTACACAGTTCCAGGGAAGGGCAGAGGACCGGCACATCGATTTGTTTCATCATTTGCCGGCGCAGCAGAGCGTTGGACGCCACCCCCCCTGCCAATAGGACCTGTCTTGCGCCAGAGTCCTTCGTGGCCAATCTGGTCTTCTCGACCAGTACGTCCACCACGGCTGCCTGGAAACTCGCGGCCAGGTCAGCCACTGGCAGGCCATTGTGCCTCTCGTCCTCTGGCTGAGGTCCCGCTTTGGTTTCGTAATCGCGTACCAGGTATAGCATCGCCGTCTTCAGGCCGCTGAAGCTGAAGTCGTACGTGCCTTTCAACCAGGCGCGCGGTAGATCGAAGGCGGCTGGGTCTCCTTCCTCTGCTGCCGATTGGATCTCTGGCCCTCCTGGATAGCCTAGACCCAGCAGACGGGCCACCTTGTCGAAGGCTTCTCCGGCGGCATCATCGAGGGTCTGCCCCAAGCGAGCATACTCACCGTGGTCCTTCATCAGCACCAGATTGGTGTGTCCGCCAGAGGCGATGAGACACAAGAGAGGGAACACCATGCTGACGTCTCTCTGTAGCCAATTGGCGTAGATGTGGGCTTCTAGGTGGTTGATGCCGATTAGCGGCAGTCCTTTGGCCAGGGCCAGACCCTTGGCCACGTTGACGCCTACCAAGAGCGAGCCGGCTAGACCAGGACCGTGAGTCACAGCCACCGCGTCCATCTCGTCCAGCGTTCTCCCGGCTTGGGTCAGAGACTCTTCCAAGACCGGAATGATGTGGATGGTGTGTTGTCGAGAAGCGATCTCAGGGAATACGCCACCGAATTGTTCGTGGATCTTGGCCTGGGACGCCACCACGTTTGACAGCATCTCAGTCCCATCTTCCACGACCGCCGCGGCCGTCTCGTCACAGGAAGTCTCGATACCCAGCACACGACTCACACAGGCATTCTAGCACACTGCATGCGTCAGAAGCAAACGTCGGTATTCTGGGTCTGCAGACTGCCGAGTCTTGCCAGGCAGCCACTTGTCGGGGAACGGAGCCGGAGGAGGCAGCTCAGTTCCGCGCGCCATTCTCCTCGGCGGTGCCTACCGCCTGCGCGCGGCTGGTGTTACGAAGTTGAGGTTCACTCCTCGACGTGCTGGGATCCGGTGATCGGGGCCAGGAACAGCGCTTCCGGCGTCAGGACAAGAAGCTCTCCTCTTTCCTCATCGACGCACACGTCCCGGAGATCTCGGAAAGCCTCTGCGCTCTCGCGGGATGGGCGGAACTGTCGTACGAAGGCTCCCTCTTTTGTCAGCTGTACGATGCGCTCGGTGCCGGCATCGGCCACGTAGAGGTACTCGGTCTCAGGGGAAGCGAAAATGGCGACCGGATTCTGTAAACCCTGATCATCCAGCCCTGTAACGGAGAAGGCCTCTGGCAAGCCCCCGGAGAACTTTACAATCTGGCCGTCGGCCAGCAGCACATAGACGAAGCCATCAATGGCCATATCCACGGCGCTTCCCAACTCGACGGGCGTTTCGGCCAAGAGGTAGTCCGTGGGAGCGGAATCATAGCTGTTGCCCGTAGGAGCATACTTCAGGATGCGACTCTCTGGCGCATTGAGAAGATAGAAATAGCCGAAATATGCACCGATCAGGCCGGGATCAGCCCAAAGCTCACTGTCGGCCACGGACACGGGCGTGAAGCCTCTCAGGGCGTCGAACTGAAGCAGTGAGTTGCCATTCACCAGGATGAGCAGATTGCTGGTCTCGCGCCCATTGCCAGCCTCCATCCAAACGAGATCATTCAGTTCCTGCACTGTGACGTCGTCGAATTGACTCTCAGGATCCAGTAAGATGGCACCGCCAGACGGCTCTCGAAAGGCAGTCTGGTCATCTATGAGATAGCCGTGTAGCTGCTGAGTCTTCTCATCCAAGATGTAGACATCGTCGTAATGCGCCACCATGCGATACGGCTGGTTCTCCGGCGCGGCAAATGAAAGCTGCGCCGATAAGGTGAGTCGAACTACCAGGTTCACTTTGTCGAACTCGAGGAAGACTTGGTCTTGCAGAGCTATGGCGTCGGCATCGGCCGGCTTGACCTGCAAGGCTTCCTCCACCAATTCTTCGGCCTTAGCTAGATGCTGCCTGGACTCGGCTCGAGACTCGCTGCCTAGGGCCAAGTCAAACTCTGCTCGCGCCTGGTCCAGCGTTTGCAGGAAGTGCGTGTCGCGCGAATGGTTCCGAAGCGCGAGGCCCGCTGCGATCACCGCAACGATGCAGATGATACCAAACACAGCCATCAGCGGGAGTCGGGAACCGCGTTCCCGATGTGATACGGTCTTGACCCGACCGGTATAGGCCGTCTCCAATGGCGGTGCAGCGGCCTGAGGTTCGGGCAGCATACGTCTGGTCAGTGTGCCCAGGCCTTGGAGAATACTCACCAAAGCAGACCGTATTCCACGGCCCAGGATTCCCAGGATGCCACTGGAGAATAGCCAGGAGAAGAAAGAGCGTATACCTCGCCCCAAAGCTGCGAAAAAGGCCACGATCCCGGTACCGAGAACAGAGGCCAGTCCCCGCACTCGCGGACCGTTCCTCCTGCCAGGAGTCTCAGGAACGGGGGCTCTGGTGCGGCGTGTCGGACTTCTCTTCGGTCTCGGAGCCGGTTGTTTCGCGCGCGGTGGCAGTGCCAGTTTCTGTGTAGCTGGCTCCGTCGCTGCTGCTTGCACCCTTATGAGGAGAGCGGAGATATCCGCATCCCTAGCCAGGGAGGCAAGGGTATCGGCTAAGTCCTCTAACCCACCATGGGCAGCCATATTCAGCTCCTGGTGAGTGGCGATTTGAGGCAGCCCGCTTGATGCCAGGACAATGATGTCGCCCTCTTGTATCCGGCAGTGAAAGAGTCCCGCGTGAGCGAGTGACGGTGCCTCTCCCAAGGCTGGAAGTCTCGGCTGACCCTCGGGCAAGCTCGCCGAAAGGCGCGGGGTCACGGGAGGAGGAAAGAGACGCACTCTCCCTTTCTGGATTACATAGATCAGAGCGTCGCCGACTATGCCCATGTATAGGTCATTGTCTCGCAAGACTGCGCAACATGTCTCGCCGGTCCTCTGCCACAGGGGCAAGCCTTCGAGGTTTCGTTCATATAGGTAGGCATTGGCGGCTCTGATCGCCTGGCGCAGGCCGTTGGTGACGCCACCAGGCACACGAAAGTACTCTTCAGTGAGGATCTCGATCAGCTCTTGATGGATTTCTTCCTTGCCGACGGCGTCGCCAGTCACCTGGACCAACAAATAAAGGTTGCCTTTACCGGTCCCACGAGGGATCACGGAGGACGTTTCCACAAGGCCCGTGTCGCCTGTGTGCTCCTGTCGAGTCCCAGCAACGATGCTAAGCTGAGCGACCTCTGTCCTCAATCTGGCACTCATGGTTCACCTCCTGCCCTCCTTAGCCACCAAACTCGGACCGGCACGCCATGGTGCTGCCACGATCAGCTGAGATTCACCGACGGACTATGAGCACTACATGTTGGGGAGATTTAGTTCGCTGTGCACAATATATTGTGCATCTGATATTATAGCATAACGCGCTGGCGATGCAAAGTCGGCTTGCCAGGATCTATGAACGTGTGAGCCGCCAAGCTATTCAATGACACGTTCTTCGTCTTTCCCTGCAGTTACGGCCTAAGCGACACTGTGCGCCCTCCAGCTCAGGTCACTCGCTCGGCCCGAGGGAGGTTGGATGGGGCAAAGAAGTGGTCTCAGTCGCTGTCCGCCAGCTCAATCTCGCCTCTTAGATATTTCCTCACCAACTCTCGGATTATCCTGCTCATGGTGGTGCCATCCTCGGCCGTTTGCTTCTTGAAAGCCGTGTGCGTCTCCCTGGAAACCCGGATCATGATGTTCTTGTCTTTTCTCATCGACTCCTCCCTGTATATCTTGCTATACACGATCTTAACTCGGCTACAATGTGTTGTCAAGCGTCTCGCGCGTCGCGCAGTCTCTTTACGTAGCGGCTTGCATTTCGCCTCCGTGATCCTGGGTGACGCAATGGCCTGAGGAAGGTGTAAATGGCGTCCCCTCTGGGGTGGCTGCCAATCCCTTGTCTTTTGACGGGACGTCTTGTATGGTTGTCTAGCGTTGGGCAGCGTGCGACACCCACGTGAAGTGGAACCCGCGAAGAGGATTCGGCATGCCCGACCCCAAGAGCACCTATCTGCACTTGAAGGGTGATCTTCAGTCTGTGCTCAGGCTCCCTCTGGAGGGAAGGAAGGACCTATTCCGTGATTTCCTGGTGGGCTATCTGGTGGTGGAGCGCGACTACTCCGAGGAGCGGGCTCGAAGACTTGTCGTAGGCAACGAGGAGGCTATCCTACTCATGCTCACGGAGGAACACGACTCTGGGATGTGGTGACCCGGCAGGTCACAAGGGGACTCTGCAGTCCACGTGGGTGAATGTGTCCTGGGTCTGCTCCGGGCTCAGCCATTCCTCGCCCATCCTCTCTTCGATAGAGGGTTGCGAAGAACTCAGTCATACAAGGGATACTGGCTGAGGATTGCCAGGCCGAGCTTCAACCCGCGTCTGCCGGTCGTGCATAGACCGTCCATCCAGATGGGGTTCCCCGCCCGAATGCCCATCGCCAAACCGCTGGGGCTCGCCTCGTTTCTGCCAAGACGCTTGCCCGCACGGACGTTTGTGCAGTATACTGAGAGAACGTGAGGAATAGTGTGACTTACTCAAGAAGGTGAGACGGGTTGGGTAGAGCGGCGGGGCCAACAGGCCACAGGAGGAGAGACATGGCCCTTGATGGAATGTTCGTCAAAGGTGACCAGCTGCAACAGGTGGAAATGGCGCCAGGAGTGCTGCGCAGGACGCTCGGACACGGCGAGGAGATGCTCCTCGCAGAGTTCACCCTTTCTGCAGGTGCAGAAGTGGCGACTCACAGTCATCCTCATGCGCAGGTGGGCTACGTCGCGCGTGGTTGCATGCAGCTGACCGTCGGCGACCAGACAGACACCTTCGAGGCTGGAGACAGCTACTACATATCCGGTGGTGCACCTCACAGGGCGGCAGTCTTAGACGACGCATTGGTTGTCGACGTGTTCTGCCCGCCGAGGGAGGACTATCTGGAAGGCTGAGACCCTGGTATGGCCACGGACGAGGACAGCGAACTGCGTGTGACTGAAGAGGTTGCCATCCCCATGTCCGAGTTCGGTTTCCGCTTCTCTCGGAGCGGGGGCCCGGGCGGTCAGCATGCCAATCGCACAGAGACTCGTGTGGAGCTATGGTTCGACCTTGCGGGTTCTCCAAGCTTGAGCGAGGAGCAGCGCGAGCGAGCCCTTCGGCGTATGACGCCGCATCTTGACCATCAGGGCGTGGTGCATTTGGTGTCTCAGTCCACGCGCAGTCAGGTGCGGAATCGGCAGGAGGTCGTCGAGCGCTTTCGAGACCTCTTGCGCGAAGCCCTCAGGGTTCCGAGAAAGCGACGTCCGACGGGCCCAACGAGAGCCTCGCAGGAAGAACGTCTGGAGGAGAAGAGACGCCGCAGCGAAATCAAGAAGGAGCGGCGTAAGGTTCCGCCTGACTACGAATAGGCTGCTGTCAACACGCGCGTGCGTTTCTGTGTCGGTTAAGGGGCATCGAGGAGAGATACCTGTGGCGATTAGGATGGCCTCTGTCCCTCTAGTGGTCGCTGCGCTTCTGGTCCTGTCAGCGACCGCAGTGCGAGTCTCGGCTCTGCCATTGAGCGCCCAAGCTCCCGGCGACATCGCCTACCTGGGCGAGGGCGGTAGCGTTTGGCTGACTGATGCGGCAGGCAACGAGAGATCACAGATAGCGGGTGCCGAGGGCTTCACGGCAATCGTATGGGCACCCGATGGCCAGAGACTGGCATTGGTTGAGGGAGTACCGTCGTGGGGGGCTGCCAGGGGCGTATACATCGTGAGGCCTGATGGAAGCGAATTGACCAAGGTGGGAGACGGGTATGGCCCTGTCTGGTCTTCCGATAGCAGGCAGATCTCTTACGTCACCAACTTCACGCCCGGTGAGGAAGGCAGCGAACAAGAATTGAGGATCTTCGATCTTCAGGATGGCAGCGACAGGGTCGTGGCGAGGCGCCGTTGGGTGAGCGGCCTGTGGCCAATAGAGTCGATCTCATGCTCTCCCGGCAAGGGGATGATCGGTGTCTACGTGGCTGGCCTGGAAATGGAGGGCCAGCTGGTAATAGTCGACGGGGAGGGGAAGAGCGTATGGCAGATTCCCGATCTGATCTACTCGGCAGACAGCTTCGCCTGGTCTCCCGATGGTCAGTACATCGTCTACCGGGACAGCGGTGAGCCCTTCATGGGGGGCGAGGCTCCCAGCCTGAAGATCGTCGATGTGGAGACTCAGGAGGTGATTGCGGAGTTACCTGAGGCTGGTTTCTGGCCACGCTGGTCCCCGGACGGAGAGAAGATCGCCGCTTTCTTGTGGCGGGAGGGAGGTGACTTCCAGGTGATCACCCTGGACGCGCACAGCCAACGATCCCTGTACCAGTCGGACCAAGTCTTCGGGGACATTTGGAACAGTCGACCCAGCTGGTCTCCCGATGCCTCCCGGCTGCTATTCTCTTCCTTCGAGAACGGTGAGTGGGACGTAGTCGTGATGGACGAGGATGGAAGCTTCCGTGCCATCGCCAGGGGTCAGTATCCTGAAGCGGTTTGGTCCCCCGATGGCGCCCGTGTGGCGGTGGCCGTAGGTGAGCAGGATAGCAGGGAGGTCTATGTGGTGAAAGCAGATGGCTCCGATCTCCGCAAAGTGGCCGATGGTGAGATGCCCCGCTGGCGGCCTCAGGCTGCATCGGAACGCTCGATACGGCCGCTCTGCGGTGTGCCGCTTCTCGGTTCGTCGGCGCTCTTAGGTCTGGCGCTTGCAGGGGTCTGGGCGTCGCGCCACGGCCGGAGCGGCGTGCGCTGAAAAAGGGGTTCAGGCGGCACGCTGACCTGGTCGCCGGTGCTTTCCAGTTCGCCGTCGTCGGGGCGTAATGCAGTGGATTGTACCCGGCTTCAGATACAGTAGAGGTGGGCAGCTGAGATGCAAGCTGTGGGTCTCAACCGGAAGATGGTGGAGGTGCGCGAAATGGCCGATGCGAAAGGATTTTCGGCCGATGAGGAGCGCGTCTGGGAGATGCTGGCTTTGATACATTCCGAGGTCTCGGAGGCCACCGATTCTTACAAGAAGGGTGAGGACTTGGAGAAGGTGGGGGAGGAGGT
>CAZBJW010000085.1:0-5303 GCA_964492135.1 uncultured Anaerolineales bacterium | reverse complement strand
CTCCACCTGCTATCCGCACTCGGTGTTGATGCAGAGGAGTTGTATCAAAGGAAGATGGCGAAGAACTGGGCACGTCCCTATCGCTTTAACACGGTGCGCGGTGGATGATGGACTCAGGCGCCAGGCAGCGGCTTTATCGTACCGAGGCCATCATACTGCGCAGGCAGGATTTCGGGGAAGCCGACAAATTGCTGACGCTCTATACGCCTGGATTGGGCAAGACGCGCGTTCTGGCCAAGGGAGTTCGCAAGCCCAAAAGCCGCAAGGGAGGTCATGTTGAGCTGTTCACGCACAGCACCCTCCTCATTGCCAAGGGGAAGAGCCTGCACATCGTTACCCAAGCCGAGACGATACACTCCTTCCTACCTATCAGGAGCGAACTCGAGAAGACCGGCTACGCCTACTACGCCGCAGAGCTGCTGGATAGATTCACTGCGGAGGGAGAGGAAAACCGTCCTTTGTTCGACCTCTTGCTGGATACCTTGTCCAGGCTAGCCGATTCTGAGGATCCGGATCTGGTCCTCCGGTTCTTCGAACTGCGCCTGCTTGGCTACGTTGGATATCGGCCGCAGTTGTTCCACTGTGTGCGGTGTTCCGGCCAACCGGAGGAAACGACGGCCGTGTTCAGCCCCATGGACGGGGGACTGCTGTGTCTCCGCTGCGGAGAAGGTGAGCGTGGCTGCCAGAAGGTCTCCCCCGGCACGATGGCAACACTCCGCTACCTGCAGACCAGGGATTATGCTCTCTGCCGCCGGCTACGACTAGGTCAGCGGACGCGCGAGGAATTGGAGAACCTCTTGCGTCGGTATATCACCTTTCTGCTGGAGAGAGGCTTGAAGTCTGCCGATTTCATCGACGTTCTGAGGAGAGAGGAGGCAAGGCGCGCCACGGCAGTATTCCGGAAGGGATAGGTGCCGGGTCCGCAGTGATGGCAAGAGGTGATCGTGTCGACCAGCACTGCAAACCGAGTCAACTTGGAGACAGAGCAGATGGGTGAACAAGAGACGACAGTGGATATGGAAGCCATTGTCTCACTGTCCAAGCGGAGAGGTTTCATCTTTCAGAGCAGCGAGATCTACGGCGGGATCAGCGGCTCCTGGGATTATGGGCCGTTCGGCGTGGAGCTCAAGCGTAACATCAAGAATGTGTGGTGGCGCGATATGGTCCAGCGGAGAGACGACATCGTCGGCCTCGACGCTGGCATTCTCATGCACCCGCGAGTGTGGGAAGCAAGTGGCCATGTAGAGGGATTTGCCGACCCTTTGGTCGACTGCAAGAGCTGCAAGAGGCGTTTTCGAGCCGATCACGTGAGGGACGGGAGGTGTCCCGAGTGCGGTGGTGAACTGACCGAGGCTCGCATGTTCAACCTGATGCTGAGGACCTTCTTAGGTCCCGTGGAGGACGATGCCTCGATTACGTATCTGAGACCGGAGACGGCCCAGGGCATTTTCGTCAACTTCGCCAACGTTCTGGATGTCGCTCGCAAGAAGCTACCCTTCGGTATCGCCCAGATGGGGAAGGCTTTTCGCAATGAGATCAGCCCGCGTAACTTCACCTTCCGTACCCGCGAGTTCGAGCAGATGGAGATAGAGTATTTCGTCAAGCCGGGGACTGACGAGGAGTGGCACAAGCGCTGGGTGAAAGAACGCTTCGAGTGGTACGTGCGCTATGGCATACGAAGGGACCACCTGCGCTTACGACAGCACGAGGGCGATGAACTGGCGCACTACGCTAAGGCCACCTTTGACATAGAGTACCTGTTTCCCTTTGGTTGGGCGGAGCTGGAGGGCATATCAAATCGCACGGATTTCGACCTGCGTCAGCACGCCCTTTTCAGCGGCAAGGAAATCACCTACTTTGACGAAGATACCGGAACTCACGTAGTGCCATACATCATAGAACCCTCGGGAGGAGTAGATCGAGCGGCTCTGGCGTTCCTCGTAGACGCTTACCACGAGGAGAAGGTGAGAAAGAGAAAGAGGGTCGTATTGCGATTTCACCCGGAGCTGGCTCCCATCAAAGCGGCCGTGTTTCCTTTGCTGCGCAACAGGCCAGAGCTCGTGGCCGTAGCCAAGGATATCGCCTCCGATCTCAGGCCCCATATGATGACCATGTACGATGACACGGCCAGCATCGGGCGCCTCTATCGACGCCAGGACGAGATTGGCACCCCCTTTTGCATTACTATCGATGTCGAGACCTTGGAGGACAATGCCGTCACCATCCGCGATCGGGACAGCATGGAACAGATACGCGTTCCCATTCCGGAGGTGAGGCGCACACTGCTGACCAAGCTGGGTAGACTCTGACGTGGGTGGCGCGGACCTACATATACATACCACCGCCTCTGACGGATCCCTCACACCCGCCCAAGTGGTGTGCGAAGCTGCAGCCAGGGGGCTGACTTCTATCGCCATCACAGACCATGATACCATGGCGGGAATCGATCAGGCGCTCGACGCGGCAGAAGGGTTGGATGTGGAGGTCATCCCTGGGATTGAGCTCAGTGCGGAGCAGGACACAGAAGAGGTGCACATCCTGGGATACTGGCTGGATCACCATCATGGAGTCCTACGGGAGAAGCTGGATGTGCTGCAGCGAGCGCGCTGGAAGCGGGCTCGGAAGATGGTGGAGAAACTGTCGCAGTTGGGCATTTCCGTCAATTGGGAACGCGTGGTGGAGATCGCCGGTGAGAGCCGCGCCTTTGGCCGTCCCCATATCGCACATGCTCTGCAGGAGGACGGACATGTGGCCACCACAAACGAGGCCTTTGACCTGTACATCGGCGTGGACGGGCCAGCGTATGTCTCACGGTACAAGCTCACTCCCGTCGAGGCCTTGCAGATGATCTTGATGGCCGGCGGCCTGCCCGTGCTGGCACATCCTCGCGGCCAGGAGCATGTGCTAGACGGGTTGGTGGCGAGGGGCTTGGTAGGCCTGGAAGCCTATTACCACAACTACACCATTCAAGAAAGCGAAGCCCTGGTTCGACTAGCGGAGCAACACAACCTCATTCCCACAGGGGGAAGCGATTTCCATGGCCACGGAGGGTGTGGCGCAGCAGCTTTAGGAGAAGTTTGGGTGCCCCACAAATCTGTAGGACAACTCCGGAGCTTGGTCAGGGACCGTCCAGGAAAGGCGGGATGGCTGGGGGAACAGCCTGGCTAGGAGCGCTTGCGCTTCCTCTTGTGCGTCACCTCAAGTATGTCCTCTGCCGAGACCTCGATTGTGACCTCGTTCTTCAGTTCGAGCGTAACCGTCTGTTTAAGCGCATTCACGGCTTTCACCTCGCCCGTCCCATAGTCGGTTCGCACGATCTCTCGAACTTGGGGGAGCGTTTTCTTTACCTCCTCATAGTACTTATCCTCGTAGGCCAGGCAGCAAAGGAGACGGCCACAGACTCCGGAGATCTCGGCGGGGTTCAGGGAGATGTCTTGTCGTTTCGCCATCTTGATGGACACAGGATCGAACTCTCGCAAGAAGGTGGTGCAGCAAAGCAGCCTCCCACACCGTCCGATCCCTCCTACCAACTTGGCTTCATCTCGCACACCAACCTGACGCAACTCCACTTTCGTCTTCAGGATCTTTCTCAGTTCTTTTGCTAGCTCCCGAAAATCGACCCGCCTCTCCGACACGAAATAGGCCACAAGATGGCTGCCGTCGTAGTTGTATTCGGCCCGCAGGAGTTTGATCGGTAACCCGAACTCGCGCGCTTTCTGCTGACAGAGAGGTAGTACTTCCTTTTCACGGAGACGGTGACGTTCCATTTGAACCAGGTCGAGGGGCGTGGCTCGCCGCTCTAGAGGTTTCAGATGCTCCCTCGCAGCACCCTCGCGCATGTCCTCGGGCGCAAGGGCCACGCGACCCACCTCCGGGCCACGGCTCGTCTCCACGAGCACGTATTCGCCAGCTTTGAGATCCTCGAAGCCCGTGGCGTCGAAGTAGTATATCTTTCCAACATCTCTAAAACGAATGCCCACAAGGTTTGGCACGGCTCATCCTCTCATGTGGATTCTGTCGGCAGGTCTAGCATTAGCACCTCCAGGGCCAGACGGGGATTGACATTGGCTTCCAGTTGATACATCGTCCTCTTTATGCTAGCAATGAACCCCACCATCTCTCTGAGATCATGCCTGCTCGCCTGTTCTTCCAGGGTTGAGCTGAGATCGACACTGCTAATCATCTCTGGGCAGCCACCCCTGATCAGTAGAAGGTCCCTCCACCACTCCAGCCATGACTCGAGTGCCTCTACAGCCAGGGAAGGTCTCCGGCTCAACCGCAGCGCATAGTCGAGTCGGTCGATGCGTCCCATCTTAGGCAGAGCGGCAAGTAGCGTCAGGGTCTCCTCTCGCTGCTTCAGAATCGTCTCGTGCCGAGCGGCAGAAACGGCCCAACCTATTCTCCCCCCGCTCAGCCTGGCCAGCAGGCCAGCTCTGGCCTCCTCGACTCCATGACGGAGCCGCAGCTCCTCTTCAATGAGCCTACTGGGCACCAGCCGGAGTCCGAAGACCTGGCACCGGGAGACGATGGTGGGCAGGAGGGAGCGCGCATCGCGGGCCGCAAGCATCAGCACCGCATGCGGCGGCGGTTCTTCCAGTGTCTTCAGCAGAGCGTTGGCAGCCTCGCTGGTCATGCCGTCTGCGTCCTGGATAATGAAGACCTTTTTTTGCGCTTCGAAAGGCTTCAAGCTCACCTGCTGTCTAATGCTCCTGATGGTATCTATCCGCAGTTCTCTTTGCTGCGCTAAAGGTTCCTCGCGGAGGCGGGCTTGATACCCCAGGTCGACCATATGGACGTCAGGGTGTGTGCCTGCGCTGATCTTGCGGCAGGCAGTGCACCGTTGGCACGGCATCTCCTGCTCTTCGCAGTTGAGGGCTTGAGCTAGGTTTAAGGCCAACGTCGTCTTGCCTATGTGGGGCGGGCCGGTGAACAGATAGGCGTGCGAGACGCTCTCTTGAACAATGCTGTTTTTCAGCAGAGTCACGACCCAGTCGTGCCCGGTGACCTGCCACATTGTGTAAACCTTTCCTTAAATACATTATACATACGGCATACTCATAGTGCAATTCAAGCGCGACGCGACTGGCTCGACAAGATTAGGGTGCTCTCCAAGCGCATGCATAGGGGGTAACATGGCCAGTCCCGACCACATTTGCCGCTGGGGTCGCTTCAGACTAGAATGCGCAGTGCAGAGATGAAGAGAGTATGCATGCGGCATCTGTTCATGAACGCAACCTCGATCTGTCTGTGCGCCGTGGTAGGCCCAGCGCCGCGAGAGGATCTTGGTCTTCTCGGGCTTGAAT
>CAZBJW010000084.1:0-16186 GCA_964492135.1 uncultured Anaerolineales bacterium | reverse complement strand
GGCGAGCGTCCTCCACTGCAGCATGCATTAGTTGCTGGCGCTGCTGGTTTTTCTCCCCTAATAGCCATGCCAGCTCCTGGGCTCGAGAAGGGGTAGAGGCGGTGAGCAGCTGATAGCTCAGCATGGCACTATCCATACGCCCGGCAGCATTCAGGCGCGGCCCAAGCACGTATCCGATGGTGGCCCCGGTGACCGTACCCGGTTCGACGCGGGCTTCTTCCATGAGAGCGACAATGCCCGGGCGGCGCGGTTGATTGAGTTGAGCCAGACCCCGCTTGACCAAGCTCCGGTTCTCTCCGGAGAGAGGGGAGAGGTCAGCGACAGTGCCCAGGGCCACGAGGTCCAGGAGAGATTCAATGTGGAGAGGAGGCTGCTGCCTTCTCAGCGGCATCTGCTGCGCGACCAACAATAGTGCCTGGGCGAGCTTGAAAGCTATGCCCACGCCTGAGAGAGCCTTGAAGGCGTAGGGGCAGTCCATTCGCCTGGTGTTGACCACGGCAACCGCAGCAGGGAGTTCTTCGCCCGGCGAATGGTGATCGGTCACTATGACATCCAAACCCAAGCCCCGCGCACACCGTATCTCGCGTACAGCCCTGGAACCGCAGTCGACTGTGACCATCAGGCTCACCCCTCGCTGCGCCAGCTTGCGGATTGCCTTCTCGTTGAGCCCATATCCCTCGTCGACACGATTGGGGATGTAGGGCACCACGCTGCCCCCCAGGGAGGTCAGGGTTTCAGTGAGCAGGACGGTGGCGGTGACGCCATCGACGTCGAAATCTCCGTAGACTGCTATCAGCTCGTCGTCGCGGATGGCCTGCCGGATCCTGTTCACCGCCTCGGGCATACCTTTCATCTCAAAAGGGCTTCCCTCTTCGTAATCGGCGGCGAGGAAGCGGCTCACCTCTAGGGTGGTTCTGAGTCCACGATTGTACAGGCACTGCACGAGGAGTGGGGGGAGATGTGGGAATCTCGCCAGATGGGAGGGAGGTGCGGGATCGTGGAGCTGCCACTTCGCCCTATTCGTCTTCAAGGGATGTCTCCTGATCCGTTGAGGTCGTCACGAAAAGAGCGAGGGAGTTGCCTGCCCCACTCCTCTCTTTACACTGGGTTCTTCAGGCTCTGTATGGCTCTATCCAAGACTCATGTTGCCAAGATCGACACGATTCTAGCACGTCTGTGTCGAAAGTCAAGTTTTGAACTCGCGAAACAGGTGTGTTAGAATGTCCCTGTTGCGAGGTATTCCATGGCACAGAGGCTGGTATTCATGGGCACGCCCGGGTTCGCCGTGCCCTCCCTGAAAGCTGTGGCAGAGTGCTACGATGTCGTGACCGTGGTCACCCAGCCCGATCGACCTGCTAGCCGGGGACGGAAGCCCGCTGCCCCGCCGGTGAAGAAGGCGGCGGTCGCACTGGGATTGCCGGTCATGCAGCCGGAGACTCTGCGTACGGAGGGAGTCGTAGTCGCATTGCGAGACCTGGCACCATGGGCGATAGTGGTGGCCGCCTACGGTCAGATACTGCGTCCTGAAGTCCTCGACATCCCCAGCGCTGGGGTTATTAACGTGCACCCTTCATTGCTGCCCAAGTATCGCGGCGCATCGCCCATCACCGGGGCGTTGCTGGCCGGCGAGGAGGAGACCGGAGTGACCATCATGCTCATGGATGAGGGAATGGACACCGGTCCCATCCTGGCGCAGAAGGCGACAGAGATCCGCTCGGAGGATACCACGGGTTCTCTGGGAGACAGACTGGCCGCCCTGGGGGCTGAGTTGCTCGTGGATACGCTATCTCGCTGGTTGGATGGGCGCATCGAGCCCCGGCCCCAGGACGATTCCAAGGCTACTTATACCAGACTCATCTCCCAGGACGAGGCGGTGATAGACTGGACTCTGCCTGCCCTTGAACTATGGCATCGAGTCCGCGCCTACAACCCCCGGCCCGGCGCGCGCACATCTTGGCAGGGGAGCCTGCTCAAGGTCCTGCGCGCCCGGCCGAACGTGGGGTGGAAGGGCTCGGAGGAACCGGGTCGTGTGCTGGAGTTGGCGGATGGCGTGGCGGTGGCCACCGGCGAGGGAGCGCTCTTGCTCGAGGAGGTACAGCTGGCGGGCAGGCGGGCCATGGACATCCAAGATTTCGCACGCGGGCAAAGGGAGTTCGTCGATTCACTGCTGGGAGAGTGAGCACCGAGCCACGATGGGGCGAGGGGCGTGACGTCCTACTTCATAAGCTGATGGAGGAGAAATGATGAGGGTTTTCAACCGGGTTATCACAGTTCTACTCTTCGTGGTACTCATGATAGTAGTTCCCGTTTTTCTGATCTTTCCAGATGCGATGATCGCTTTCCTGCAGCAATCTCTGTCGGTGCTAAGGTCAGGCTTGAATATCTTCCTCCGCGTCGTCATGGTGCTGGCGGGCATTATCTTCTTCATCGTCTGTGGCCTGGTGCTCTACCTGGAACTAAGGAGGCCAGCTCGCAAGAGGGTGAAGCTGGAAAGGATCACCGGGGGGAATGTGGAGCTGGAGGTGGAATCCATCCAGCAGGGTTTGGAGTATCGCGTCGATCAGCTAGCCGACGTGATCAGCGTCTCTTCGAAGGTTAAGCCTCGCCGAAAATCGATCGACTTGGAGCTAAATCTGGTAACTACACCTGACATAGATGTTCCTTTGAAGACGGATGAGGTGTGCCAGGTGGCGCGAGAGGTCGTCGAGGGACGCATGGGATTGGAGCTGGGGAAGATCAAGGTGAACATCAAGCATGCTCCCTACCCAGAGGTTTCCTGAAGAGCCATTCACGAAGCGGTGCAGCCCCTGACGATGAGTTCGCCTTCCGTAATATCGACATCGTTGATCATCACGTTTTGGTGTCTTTGTGCAAAATCGACAGAATCCTCCACCTGCAGGGCGAAGGCGTCCATAAAGGTTTCGGGGATGGGGTAGCCGTCCAGGGCTACGTTCTCGACGGCTACGTCCACGTGACCCCCCTTTGCCTCGACCGACACGGCAGCAGTGATGGGAGCTTCGATGGGACTGACCAAGGTTCCATGGACGTAGATCTTGCCGTCTGTGAGCAGGATCTGTGGATCAAGGATGCTCTCTTGCATGTTCAGTGCCACATAGGAGGTCAGCTCTTCCTCTGTGACGGTCAGAACGAAGCAGCCTTCCTCGTCCAGAGGTAGTACCCGGCCCAGGATCGAGGTCAGCTTCTCCGCTTCTTCGGTCGAGACAGACACAGTTCTGGCGGGCGTCGGCATCACTTGGGTGGAGCCTTGACAGAGGAAGCAGGAGAGAGTGAGTAGGGTGAGTGCGACCAATACGGTCAAACGTGGATGTATCTTCTGCAGCTGCATGTGATTGCTCACCAATGTTCGGCGAGTCCTGAGCGATTATAGCTGGGCCACCCAGCAGTGTCAAAGGTCGACCAAATGGATGTTGATGAAGCCAAGGTGATCCTGGAGAGCATACTCTTTGTGGCAGATGAGCCTGTGAGCATCGCCCAAGTGGCTGACACTCTGCAGGTCGAGCGATCCCTGGTGAAGAAAGCAGCGCGCTCGCTGGGCGAGGACTACCTTGTCCGGGGTCTACGGGTGCAGCTCGATGGAGACAAGGTGCAGATGGTGACCGCGCCGGAGACGGCCCCCTTCGTCGAGCGCTTCCTGGGTCTTCAGTATTCGGGCACGCTGTCCGCCGCAGCGCTTGAGACGCTAGCCATCATCGCCTATCAGCAGCCCATCACAACGCCCGAGGTAGAGGAGATTCGGGGAGTGAACTGTCAGGGCGTCCTGAAGAACCTCATGGCGCGCGGACTGATCGAAGCGGTGGATCGACTGGACACCGTGGGCCGTCCCATTGTGTACGGGACCACATTTGAGTTCCTGCAATACTTCGGACTGGCAAATCTGGCTGAATTGCCGAAGTTGGAGGAGCCGGAAGTCGCTGATGAGGAATAGGTGCCTGGCCATCGTCATCCTGTTGCTGCTGGCGTTGGCCGGAGTCGGTCTTGGGCTATCCCTGGTCTTGGCTCCACTGCCAGAACCGTTGGCGGCTATTCTGTATACCCCTACTCCCACCCCCACCCATACACCCACGCCCACTCCGACGTCCACCCCGACGCCCACGCCTACACCGACACCTACGCCTGAGCCTCTGAGTATTGCACTGCTCTCGTACCCGTCCCAGCCGCCACAGGGCAGCACGGTGGTGATTCAGATTCGAGCCAATCGTGAGGTGACATTGACGGGCACGCTGGCTGATCGGCCGTTGGAGTTCGTCCAACTGGACGGAACCTACTGGGCCTTGGCGGGTCTCACATCGTGGAGCCCCCTGGGGCCGCAGGATCTCGTGGTGGAGGCCAGGAGTGACTTGGGTGAGGTGATTCAAGCGACTGAGACGGTGACTGTCACCTACAGCGAATTTCCTGTGGAGATCATAGACATCCCCAGCGACCGCGAGTACCTCCTGGATCCGGCGATTGTAGTAGCCGAGCGGAAGCGTCTAGAGGTGATCTACGCCGAGTTCAGGCCAGACAAAGTCTGGCAGGGTGTCTTCGGATACCCGGTTCAGGCTCTGACCATCACCTCGGCGTACGGTGCCCGTAGACAATATGACACAGGGCCGGGTTATCACGCCGGTGTTGACCTGGATGGGGAGCCAGGTGATGCGGTGTTCGCCTCCGCCGAGGGGCGTGTGGCCCTCGCCGAGTTCCTGCAGGTGCGAGGGGGTACAGTGATCGTCGACCATGGCCTGGGCGTCTACAGCTCCTATAACCATATGTCCGACCTCGTTGCGCGGCCTGGGGAGTCAGTGTCCCAGGGCCAAGTCATCGGGTACATGGGGTCCACGGGATTGTCGACAGGAACTCATCTGCACTGGGAGCTCAGGGTGGGTGGCATTGCCGTTGACCCGTTCGAGTGGACCCGGCGGAGAATCATTGGGTAGTTGCCATGGTCTCGCGGCTGGCGTACAACGATGATGAGCATTTCTGGGTTTCTTTCGCGGCAAGATGAGGAGGCTGTTGGGCAGGAAGGCCGACTGCGATTACGCTGTGAGAGATTCAGGTGTCAAGACCATCGACCATAGCCATTGACGGCCCTGCCGCAGCAGGAAAGAGCACCATCGGCGGCCTTCTTGCCGAGCGCCTGGGCTACCTATACTTGGACACGGGCGCCATGTACCGCGCCGTCACGTGGATGGCTCTGCAGCAGGGTGTGAACGTCGCCGATCAAGACGGAGTCACGGCTCTGGCGCGAAGCATCAAGATAGCCATCACCAGGCCTAGCGTCGACGACGGGCGGCCGTATACCGTCCTTGTCGACGGGGATGATGTTACCTGGGATATCAGGCGTCCTGAGGTGGACCGGAGCGTGTCCCCCGTGTCAGCGTACCCCGGGGTCCGTCAGGTCTTGACCGAGCAGCAGCGTCGCATCGCCGACGACGGGTGCGTGGTGATGATTGGACGGGATATCGGCACCGTCGTCATGCCCGATGCCGACCTGAAGATCTACTTGGATGCTTCTCCGGAAGAGAGGGCACGACGGCGGTATCTCGAGTTGCTGGAGCGAGGAGAGGATGCGGTCTATGAGAAGATCCTGCGTGCCATGCAACTCCGTGATAGGATCGACAGCAACAGGGCAGTGGCTCCGTTGCGGGCTGCAGAGGACGCCATCCGAGTTGAAACGGATAACTTATCCATCGATGAGGTGTTAGACATGGTAGAACAAGCAGTCAAAGAGGCAGGCTGCCCGTCCCGATGAGAGCCGTGCACGTGTAGGAGGCCGCAGTGACGAAGTACTTACAGCGCGTTGCCAACCTGGTTATCAGATTTCTGATGTTCCTGCTTCTGGACTACGAAGTGCAGGGTCTGGAGAATATTCCGGCAGAAGGCCCTGTGATAACTGCCCAGAACCACATGATCTCCGTGGATACGGTCATAGCCGCCGCCTTCATAGACAGGGAGGCCATGGGCATGTCGAAGGCGGAGAACTATAGCTTCATACCTCTCGCCATCCTGTTCAAGCTCTACGGGACCTTTCCCGTGCGGCGAGGTGAGGTGGACCGAACAGCTCTACGAACGGCCTTGAAGGTCCTCAAGGAAGGCAAGGTGCTCATGGCAGCGCCGGAAGGGACGAGAAGCAAGACGAACGCTTTGCAGAGGGGCAAGGACGGGCTGACGTACATCGCCATCAGAGCTGGCGCGCCCATCGTTCCCGTTGCCATCTGGGGGCAGGAGAGGTTCTGGGAGCAACTGCGGAGGCTTCGTCGGACGAAAGTCAAGATGGTCATGGGCAAACCGTTCATCTTCGAACCCGGGGAAGGCAAACTGACCAGGGAGCAGTTGAGCCAGATGACCGATGAGATGATGTATCGCCTGGCGGCCCTGCTGCCGCCAGAATACCGCGGCTACTATGGCCGCCTGTCGGCTGCCACCGAGGAGTACTTGCGCCCATATGACGGCAGCTTTGCGAGAGCGGTGCACAGGGGGATGAAAGGTCGTCGGACCGTCTTTAGTAAGGGGGATCTAAGCGGCTGAACAACGGAGGCCCGGGGGCACGAGTGGCCCGCGTGGAGAAGGGCAGCCTGGCGGAAAGGGCGGGCGTTGCGCCGGCAGATCGGCTAGTCTCCATCAACGGGCACCTCTTGCGCGTTGTTATCGACTACCACTACTACGGCGCCGACGAGGAGTTGGAACTGGAGATCGAGCGAGCCGGCAAAGGGCTCGCTTTTCGCGTCCGGCGCAGGTACGGTGAGGAGTTCGGCCTTGAGTTCACAAAGGACGTCTTCGACGACATACGTCGGTGTAACAACCATTGCGCCTTTTGTTTCGTCGACCAAATGCCTCCGGGCATGAGGCAGTCTCTTTACCTAAAAGACGACGACTATCGATACTCCTTCTTGCATGGGAATTTCATCACGCTGTGCAATTGGGCGGACGAGGACTGGGAACGCATCGCTGAACAGCGTCTAAGTCCGCTATACATCTCCGTACATGCCACAGAGCTCGAATTGAGGCGTCGCATACTCAGGAACCCTCGCTTGCCTGACATTCGAGCGCAACTGAGGCGCCTGGGCGAGTTGGGCATCGAGGTGCACACTCAGATAGTTGTGTTGCCCGGTCTCAACGATGGTGCGCAACTGGAACAGACCGTGGACGATCTGACCTCGTTGTATCCCGCGGTACGGTCCATCGGCGTGGTCCCCCTGGGACTGACCAAGTATCACCGTGCTGGCTTGCGCCTTCTCACCACCCAGGAGGAGCGGGCCATCATGGAGCAGATCATGCCGCGACAGGCAGAGAACCGCCGTCGTCTTGGCATGGCCCTCGTCTACCCCTCCGACGAACTGTACCTGCGGGTTGGCCTTCCCGTGCCACCTGCCAAGGAATACGATGGCTTTCCTCAGTTGGAGAACGGGATCGGACTGGTGAGACAGATGTTAGACGAGTGGGAAAAGATCAAGGCCGATGGTATGGTATCGCAAGAGGGGAGAGTCGTTGCTGTCTGTGGAACGCTGATCGCATCGCTTCTGGATCGGGTCGTGCAAGAACTGAGTCATCTGACGCAGCTTGACATAAGCGTCGCCTCAGTGGAGAACGCGTTCTTTGGGTCGAGCGTGACGGTATCGGGCCTGCTGATTGGTCAAGATGTCGTGGAGGCAGTGCGGGATCGAGACCTGGGGGATATGGTTCTGCTGCCACGGGCGATGTTCGACGCCCAGGGGGAGGTGACTCTGGATGATCTGACGGCGGAAGAGATGGAATCTCGTCTGGGCGTTGCTGTGCGCGCGGCCGGTTCCATCGCCGAGATGATGGGCTATACTGGTAGCAAGGCAAGAGTTGCAAGATGATGCGCAGGATGATACAATACACGAGATATTAGAGAAGGAGGTGTGGTCGATGCACCCAGGATGAGGCTCACCAAGGGGAAGAAAGCGCCTGGGCTGGAGGTTTCCAGTTGACGAGGTGGGGGTTCCCCAACGCGAGGCGGGGTTAACCGTTCTCTTTACCAGCGCCAGCCGGCAGCAGAACGGGAAAATCGATGAATCGGCGGATGCCCCCCAGGGATCGCTACGTCCCTGGTCTTCCCCTCCTGAGGCGAAGGATCTCTGCAAAACCTGCGGGTGACCGTGGGGACAAAAGGGGTCCGGTGGCAATATGGTAGCCTCTGATCAGGCATACCGCGCGTATGAGGAAATCCAACCCCCAAGCCTTGCTTCAAGACTGGGCTGGGGTACTTCCTGACAGGAGGGACACAAGTGCATACCAAGAGAGTGCTGAAGAAGATCTCCACCCCTTTTGAGGCCTTCGACCCGCAGGGGGCGATCCTTATGGTCAATATGGTAGATCCGCAGGTGAACACCATGAGGGTCTTCGTAGAAGCCGTCGAGGAGGTGGGGATTCCTTTTTTCACCGTAGCCAACAAGGTGGATCTCATAGATCGCACCAGGCTTGCCAAGGTAGAACAGGAACTGCTCCTGGCTCTCACCCCCGCCTCCATGATCACCATGGAAGGGATGGAAAGCATAAAGGAGCAGTTTTCCGAGACTTTCGCTTCCAAGGACCGCATCGCAGTGCTGGGAGTCTTCAACAGCGGCAAGACCAGCCTCATCAGCAACCTCACCGGCTTGGATCTGGCCGTAGGCAACCTGCCGGGCACTACTCTCGAATTCACGGCCTATGAGTACCTGGACTACGTCCTGATCGACACCGTCGGCCAACTCATCGACGTGAACAAGCCGCTGATGGTGAGCGTGGACCTGTCCGGCTGTGAGTCCACTCAGGACAAGATCGCGCGCATCATGCGTCAAGACGCCGAGGGGATCTTGGCCACCCTGGAGACCGCGGTACCGGGCATAGAGACCGTCGTTCAGGTCATGCGCAGGCGTATCGAGGCCGGGCACAAGATCCTCGTCACCGGGGCGGGAGCGAGCGCCTTGGTGGCGATGGAGATGGCGGGACAGGGGCTGGAGACCGGCGTCCCCATCATGGTCTTTACCAACAACTTGGGCGATATGCAACCCGTAAGCTTCGCGAAGGGTGCTGGCGAGGAAGAGATGGGCTTATCAAAGTACATGACCATGGCCGTCAACGATGGGGATGTGATGATCGGAATCTCGGCCAGCGGTGGCACCGGTTTTGTGTACGATGCCCTGGAGCGGGGCCGGAAGCGGGGCGCGATCACCGTCGCCATCACCGAGAACGTGGACACACCCCTTGGTGAAGCAGCCGACTATGTGATCAAGAGCAACGCCAAGCCGGAGGGCCCCTCCTCGAGTAAGATCCAGGCGGCGCATCTCGCCATTGGCCATGCATTGCTGCTGACTCTGGCTGACGAGCGAGGCGTGACAGCCGACCAGTCAGTGGAGTTCATGCTGCCTGAGGTGGTGCCGACCAAGAAGATGGGCATCAAGTGAACAGGGGAGGTGAAGGAAAGTGTGCGGCATAGTAGGCTACGTGGGTCCGCGATTCGCCACCCCCATCTTGCTGGATGGACTGCAACGTTTGGAGTATCGAGGGTATGACTCGGCGGGCATTGCTGTGTTGAATCCCTCGGGCGAGATCGAGATCGAGAAGACCGAGGGGAAGCTCCGCAAGCTGCTCGAGGCGCTGGAAGACGGAGGGCCCGCGGGGTTCCTCGGTCTAGGCCACACCCGCTGGGCAACCCATGGACTGCCCAACGAAGTGAATGCTCATCCACACCCTGACTGCCGGCGACGCATAGTCTTGGTTCACAATGGTATCATTGAGAACTACTCGTCACTGCGAGAGGGATTGGTGGCTCGGGGCCATCGCTTCGTCTCTGAGACGGACACGGAGGTGTTGGCTCATCTCTTCGAGGAGGAGTACGACAGGCTGGCTCAAGAAGGGCGCGAAGCTCCATTTCTGCCGGAAGCTGTCAGGCGCGCCCTGAAGAAGGTGAAGGGAGCATATGCCATCGCCGCTTTCTGTCGGGATGAGCCTCAGGTGTTGGTGGGTGCCCGCCTCTTCTCGCCGCTGATAGTCGGCCTGGGGCAAGGGGAGAATTACCTGGCCTCCGATATACCGGCTATCATGCGGCACACGCGAAGGGCCATGGTGGTGGACGACGGTGAGGTCGCGGTGCTGACGCCCGAGGGCGTGACGATACGCAATCTCGAGGGACAGGAGATGCAGCGTGATCCGCTGCAAATCACCTGGAATCTGGAGTCGGCGGAGAAGGGGGGGTATCCACACTTCTACCTCAAGGAAGTACACGAGCAACCGGAAGCCATCGCCAATACTCTGCGTGGCCGGCTTGATGGCAACCGAGTCACGCTTTCCGAATGGGCACACCTGGACTTGAGCAACTTGAACCGCATCAATATCGTGGCCTGTGGTACATCATCCTATGCAGGCCTGGTGGGGAAGCTGCTTATGGAAAGGTGGGGGCATATACCCGTGGAGGTGTCGATTGCTTCCGAATTCCGATATGGTTCCCCCACCGTGGACGAGGGGACTCTCGTCGTGCTCATTACTCAGTCGGGGGAGACGGCAGACACTCTAGCAGGGTTACGGCTGGCGCAGGAGAGAGGGGCCACTACCGTCGCTCTGACCAATGTGGTAGGGAGTTCGATCACCAGGGGTGCTGATGCGACCATCTACTTCCAGGCTGGACCGGAGATTTGTGTCGTGGCGACCAAGACGTACACCACTGAGCTGGTCCTGTTGTGTTTGATGGCCCTGGATCTGGGCCGGAGGCGGGGCTTCCTGACCGAGGCAGAGGTAGCTCGCGTCGTAGAGGAGATGCGCGAGTTGCCGCCCAAGGTGGAGTTGATCCTGAGGGACCAGAAGGCGGTCGAGGCGGTGGCTAAGCGCTACGCCCAGCGGCAGACCTTCTTCTTCATCGGGCGAAACCTGGGTTATCCCACAGCCTTAGAGGGGGCTCTCAAGCTCAAAGAGATAAGCTACGTTCATGCAGAAGGGTATCCTGCCGGAGAGCTCAAGCATGGGCCGATCGCCGTGCTGGACGAAGGCGCGGTGGTGTTCGCCATCGTCCCGCGCAGTGACACGTATGAGAAGGTGGTCAGCAACATCCAGGAGGTCCGGGCCCGGCGAGCCCATGTGTTGGCCGTGGCCACCGAAGGGGACGATGAGATCAAGGAGCTTGCCGAAGAGGTATTCTACATCCCCGCTACGCTCGAGATCTTGAGTCCTGTTCTGGCGATTGTCCCCCTGCAGTTGTTCGCTTATCATGTGGCTGTGGAACGGGGTTGCGATGTGGATCAACCGCGAAACTTGGCTAAGTCTGTTACAGTGGAGTAGCCTGGGCTGACTACCGGCCGGCAGCGCAGCCTGACTGAACCTTCGACAGCGCATCCTCGGTAGTAGGGTACAGAGATTGCCCACGCCGTCACAGTCGTGCGCAAGGGGTGCCTGACCATCTTCTGGCTAGCACGCATGGGCCTGGAACTGCGGAGAGTTCGTCTCGGGTGCAAGGCAGACCGAATGGGCGGACCACTGCCCGAGACAAGCAATTCTGAGGATAGGAGGATCGATGGAAGAGAGACTTGAGCGACTCCGTCAGCAACTCGGCGTCGTGGCCGACCTGCAAGGGGCCGCTGGCGTACTGGGTTGGGATCAGCAGACCTATATGCCGCCCGGGGGGACGGCGGGACGGGCCATGCAACTGTCTACACTGAGCCGTCTGGCCCATGAGAGATTCGTCAGCGATGAAATAGGGGAGGCTCTGGCGGCAGCGGAATCTGAGGCCTCCGGCCTAGACCCTGATTCTGACGAAGCCCGGCTCCTCCGGAGGACGCGGCGCGACTACGACAAGGCCCTCAAGGTGCCGTCCGAATGGGTGGGCGAATTCACACGCGTCACCGCTCTGGCCCATCAGGTTTGGGAGAAAGCGCGAGCGGAGGCTGATTTCTCGCAGTTCCAGCCGCACTTGGAGAAGGTAGTGGGGTTGCGACGCGAATACGTCGACTTCTTCGCGCCCTACGACCACGTCTACGACCCGTTACTCGATGACTTCGAGCCGGGGATGAAGACAGCAGAGGTCAAGGCTGTTTTCGACGAGTTACGTCCGCAGCAGGTGGAGCTAGTGCGGGCCATAAGTGAGCGCGGTGCACCCGTGGACGACGCGGCGGTCCGTCAGCATTTCGACGAGCGGAAGCAGTGGGATTTTGGGCTGGAGGTTGTGAAAGCCATCGGTTACGATTTTGAGCGAGGCCGCCAGGACAAGTCGGTGCACCCTTTCACCTCCGGTTTCGGGACCGGCGATGTTCGTATCACCACTCGCGTCGACCCACAGTTTCTCAACACCGCTCTCTTCGGCTCGATGCATGAGGCAGGGCACGCCCTGTACGAGCAGGGCGTGAATCCAGACTTTGACCGTACTCCTCTCAGTGATGCGGCCTCATTGGCTATGCACGAGTCGCAGTCGCGACTTTGGGAGAACTTGGTCGGCCGGAGCCGCCCGTTCTGGGTGGCGTTCTACGCGCGGCTGCAAGAGGTCTTTCCAAGCCAGCTGGGCGACGTGGATCTGGATACGCTCTACCGCGCCATCAACAAGGTGGAACCCTCCTTCATCCGGGTGGAGGCCGACGAGGCCACCTACAACTTGCACATCATGCTTCGCTTCGAGTTAGAGATCTCGCTGATGGATGGGACTGTCGCCATAGGTGATCTTCCTGAGGCGTGGAATGCCAGTTTCGAGGAGTACCTGGGATTGATCCCCGGCGATGATGCCGAAGGTGTGCTGCAAGACGTCCATTGGTCAGGCGGCATGATCGGCTATTTCCCGACCTATGCCCTGGGCAACCTGATCGCCTCTCAGCTCTGGGAGAAGATTGAGGGCGACATCCCTGACCTGCAAGGCCAAATCGAGCGGGGGGAGTTCGCCGAGTTGCTGGGTTGGCTGCGAGAGTACGTGCACCGTCATGGTGGGAAATTCGAGCCGGTGGAACTGCTGACAGCGGTTACTGGAAGTGGGCTTAGTGCAGAGCCGTACCTGCGCTACCTGCGCCACAAGTTCGGAGAGATCTACAGGCTATAGCTGCCGCCACGCTCGTGCCCCTGGCACGAGTCAGTTGCATTAGCATTGGTTTTCTTGGCTGTCTCCAGTCGTTGCACAGCGTGGGACGTGACAAATCATGCATGGTCGGGCAGACCGATGGCTCTCCTTAGCCAGATCACGGCCCGGGGGTTGAGACATCTACAAGCAGCCTGGCACAGCTGACGGTGCGAGCTGGGCGCGTGGCCTGTCCCCGCGAAGCGCAGAGAGACGGTTCCAGCCCATGAAGGTATCGATGGTAGGCCCCTTTGGGCTGCGGCCACACGGGACGATGGCCAGGCGCGCGTTGCCGCTGGCGAAAGAGTTGGCCTCCCGAGGCCATGAGATCGAGGTGCTTCTGCCACCGTGGGGCTGTCCCGAAGACAGCGGGCAGGTATGGGAAGAGGATGGGGTGAGTGTCCACAACATCGTGGTCCCTCCTCCCATTCCGTTGCTGAAAGAAGTCATCATCACTTGGCGTCTGCTGCGTCGTATCCGTAGGACGGGGCCCGACGTCGTCCACTGCTTCAAGCCTAAGGCCTATTCCGGCCTGAGCGCTGCCGTCCTATATGGCTTGGCCAAATTGCGTCTGACAGAGGCACGTCTGGTTATGGATACCGATGACTGGGAAGGATGGGGTGGGTGGAACGATGTGGCGCCCTACTCGGCGGTTCAGAAGCGGTTCTTCTCCTGGCAAGAGAGATGGGGCATGACCCATTGTCATGCATTGACTGTAGCCAGCAAGACCTTGGAGGCGCGGGCGCGAGGAATGGGAATCGACAGTCAGATCATCCACTACCTGCCCAACGGTGTCGAGCGTCAGTCTGACATGCCAAACCGGAGTGTGGGCGACACGGTTCGACGTGAGTGGCGACTGGGTGATGGCCCTGTGATCCTACTCTTCACCAGGTTCTTCGAGTTCGAATCTGGTCGTCTGGTCGAAATACTGAATCAGGTCTGGGCTGAGGTGCCGTCGGCGCATCTACTGGTCGTGGGGCATGGTCTACTTGCGGAAGAAGATCGATTCCTGACCCTCGTTCAGGAGGCGGGCTTCGCAGCACGTGTCACTTACGTCGGCTGGCGCCAGCAACAGGAACTTGCGCGATACTTCGCGGCTTCTGATCTCGCCGTCTGTCCCTTTGAAGACACGCTGCTTAACCGTGCCCGTTGTCCAGCCAAGGTGGCAGATCTGATGGCGGCGGGGCTGCCGATAGTGGCTGATGATGTGGGACAGGTAGGTGAGTACATCGAGCATCTGGTTTCGGGATATCTGGTGCCGCCGGGCGAGGTGCAAACCTTCGCCACAGGTGTAGTCCGCCTACTGCATGACGATCAACTGCGGAAGGGGCTGGGGGAGCAAGCAAGGAGGAGTGTGATGCGGCAGTTCGGGTGGCCGAGGCTGGCGCCAAAGGCGGAGAGGGCCTACGCAGGATGAGGAAAGCCTTGTCCGGCAAGAGGCTATGGCGTTGGTTGCCCGTCGCCTTCTGGATGGTGGTGATTTTCTACCTGTCCGCTCAGCCGGACCTGCCACGTCACCCTGAGCACGTGGTGGATCTTGTTGGCAAGAAACTGGGTCATATGGTTGAGTACGGCATCCTGGCCGGACTAGTGTGGTGGGCTTGGCCGAATGCCGGGCATGTGTGGTCGCTCGGCGCTTTCCGAGGTGCCCTGGTTTTCGCAGCGCTCTATGCTATCTCCGATGAAGCGCATCAGCTTCTGGTCCCCGGCCGCACCGGACGGATCCTCGATCTCGTTTTCGATCTGCTGGGAGCGGGGCTGGCTCTAGTAGTCATCTCCGCGCTGAAACGCTACAGACGGTCGGTTTCCATGCGTTGACAAAACTCTGTTTCGTGCTTATCATCCAGTCGTGAGAACCACCATGCAGGGCGCTGGATCATGGAGGACGCTGCGTGCGATCTATGACCTGATCTTGCGCGGCGCCATTCCGGTAGCCGTACTTCTGCTGCTCGGGTTGGCCATCGCTCGTCTACCTGTCACCTGGGTGGTCGCACTGATTCTGGGTTCAGCCGTCTTGACACTCATCTTCGTGCGACCGGTTGTCGGTCTCTACCTTCTGATCTTCGCCATCCCCTTTGGATCCCTCAAGGAGATCAGCTTCGGCGTGATCAACATCGGAGGCGCCGAGGCACTCGCAGCCCTTACCCTGGTGGCTTGGGTGGCGCGGATGATCGCCGAGAGGGAGGTCAAGACGGTTCACCCTCCCTTCCTCGTTCCGCTGCTGATATTCCTCGGCGTACTCTCCTTCTCCGTGTTGGGCTCTCTATCCTTGCAGTGGAGCCTGAAAGGGCTTCTGCTGTGGCTCGAACTGTTGGCTGTCTATCTTATCGTTGCGAACGTCGTTGAGGAGAAGGACGTGAAGATCATCCTGATCCTCATCCTGTCGGCCGGTTGTCTGGAGGCCTTGCTGGGCTTCTACCAGTTCTTCGGTCGCAAGGGCCCTGAAGGGTTTCTTCTCTTCGATCGGTTCATCCGGGCCTACGGGACCTTTGAGCAGCCAAATCCGTATGGGGGATACCTGGCTCTCATTCTGCCCTTGGCCCTGGCTCTAGTTCTGGGTCGCTGGCGATGGCGAGACTTGTGGTCCCTGGTGACCTGGGGGCTGGCGGGGCTGAGCCTGGGCGTTATGTCAGCCGCGCTGTTGATGACGTGGTCTCGGGGAGCATGGCTGGGTTTCATCTCGGGGGCCGCTGTGGTGATCGGGGCAGGATTGTGGCACAGGGCCTTTGGCGACGCCACGGCCGGCGTGCTGGCGGGATTGGCCAGCACAGGGTTGGGCACCCTCTGGCTGGTGAGGACGGGACGCGACGCGCTTCTGGCCCCCGTGCTGGGAGTGCTGGCGGGCCTTGGCGCGGCGGTGGGGGTTGCCGTGGCTATTCGCCGCCGTTGGGCCTGGCTTCTGCTCGCCTGGGCGGTGCTTTTCGGGACCATATTCCTGTTGCTGGGGGGGGAACGTTTGCTGCCTGCGTCCATAAGTGCTCGGTTTACCGACTTCCTGCCCTACCTGCAGCCTAGCGACGTGCGAGCAATCCAACTTACCGATGAGAATTTCGCTGTGGTGGAAAGATTGGCCCACTGGGAGGCCGCTCTGGGCATGGTGAGGGACCATCCTCTGCTGGGGGTGGGCATCGGCAATTACGTGCCTGTGTATCCGGCCTACGC
>CAZBJW010000083.1:14458-16307 GCA_964492135.1 uncultured Anaerolineales bacterium | reverse complement strand
GCTCGGACCTACGTCAAGAGAACCAACAGGCTTATCAGCGAAGGTCGGTGGGACGAAGCGGCCGAAATCGCCCAGCTCGCTGCCGGCGCCCTTGATAAGGCAGCTCAGAAAGGCGTGATCCACAAAAAGAACGCCGCCCGCAGGAAGTCTCGTTTACACAAGAAACTCCACCAAGCGAGGGCTCAGTCCAGCTCGTAGGTGGTACCGGGCCTCAGAGCGGCCCACGATACCAGGCGCACGAGGGCATCGCTAGCGGCCGAGCGATGTCCTTTGCTTTTCGAATCTCTTCCTCGGTCCTGTCGATACGCTGGTCAGCGGCTCGATGTGAGGCAGATGCCAGGGTGAGACCATAGGCCAATGGCAGAGCCTAGTACCATAGAAACGTGCGGGTGTCGCTGATGCGACCCAGGGGCACAATCTCTGGGCTATCCCCAATCTGAGTCTCGATGAGACGTACAACCCTCACTTGCCATTCGAAGACATGCGATTCAGCGTCGAGGGGTGGCCTTAGCTCAGCCGAGACATGGTAGGAGTTGGCCTTGGTGAATTCGACGGTTTCTCGTTCCTCTCCGTCTTCAGGATCAACGTGCCGCAGAACGAGCGAATACCACTCGTCCTCCGCCAGGAGGCCCACAGAAAGCCAGTTCAGGAGAATCGGCAGTTCCGCTTGCTCCTCGCGGAACTGTCGGCCGTCGGGAGGACCGAGGAGAGAAGGTGCCGGATAGACCAGCAACGACTCGACGGTGGGCGTAGGAGCTCCTCCTATCCCCGGAGTCTCTGACAGACTCACACCCCCAGGTATCACCAACTCCTGACCCTCGCGAATCGAGTCCGGATTCGTGATGCCGTTGGCCTCCATCACGGCCTCTATGGACACGTTGAAACGCTGAGCGATCTCCGACAAGCTGTCCCCTGCCTGTACTGTGTAGGTCAAAGTTTCGGGTTGCGAGGTCGCCTCGGGTTCAGGAGTCTGTCCGGCCTCGGGGCTGCTGCTCGCACTGCCGTTGTCTCCAGGGATGAGCAGTTCTTGACCGATCTGGATCATGTGATTGGTGAGCCCATTAGCTTCCATGAGGGACGCCACAGGCACACCGAACTGGGCAGCGATTGTGCTCAGCGTATCACCGGGGCGAACGATGTAGACTGTGACCTGGGGTGTAGACGTAGCTGTCGGAGGAAGAGTGGGAGTGGATGTGGGAGAGGCCGTGATGGTGGGTGTCATGCTTGGTCTCGCTGTCGCTGTCGGCGTATGGTAGATCCCTAGTTGCACCAATCTCCAAGGCTTGATGAACCAGATAGTGATCACCAACACCAGCCCTAGAACAGCCCCTAGCAGCGGCGCAGGAGGAACCATGGATAGGGACACCCTGGGAAGGAAACTCCTTCCCTCCGCCAGCGTACCGCCACACATCAGGCAAGTCTTCGCTCCCTCAGCGACTCTGGCGCCACACTCGGGGCAGCGTCTTATCAGCTTCTTCGCTTGCACCCTGTAGCCACAGGCTGGACACCTCCCTCGGCCACCCCTGAAGCTTGCGCCACAGTTCGGACACTTCACAATCGACTTCTCCGGAATTGGCTTCGATATGTCAAAACAGCAGCATTATAACCCAATACCCCAAGCTTGGCAACATGGCCCTGGTTGACACAGGACGACATTCCACATACAATAGTGTACCGTCCCCCACGCCATGGAGGTCTGTGATGACGCCAGAGACTCTGGCAGTTGCAAGAGACTTGGGTCTGATCCTGCTTGCTGTCGAGGCCATGGTCTTGATGTCTCCCCTGTTGATCGTCCCCGTTTACATCATCAGATATTTGCGTCGCTACTCAGCTCCGATCCGGCCCAAGC
>CAZBJW010000083.1:8282-14448 GCA_964492135.1 uncultured Anaerolineales bacterium | reverse complement strand
CGCAGCAAGTGGAGCATGTGACAGCAGTCACTGCGGCCGTATCGGTACAGCCCTTCCTTTGGACCGCCGCCATCGCTGCAGGACTGAGGACGGGCTTGAAGTACCTGGCGAGCCGGAGGTAGCCTGTGACTAGGAGGACCTGGAACCCTGCCATCCTGCTGGGAATAGTGCTGGGAGCTTCTCTGGGAGGGATCATTGCACTGGTGCTGCTTCGCCGCTCCCGGCGGACTTATCCACTTGGTCTCAGGGACCTGCCTTGGAGAGATCTCATACTCCTGAGCGGTTCCGTAATCGCCCTCGTGCGCCGTCTCATCCAGATGAGCAGAAGGGAGCTTTCCGCGCCCAACACGCTATGAGGAAGCTCAGCCAAGAGTCATGGGTGACGATCATCGTCGCGCTGGCCGTCCTCAATTTCCTCGTCTTCGGCGCATTCATATTGCTCGTGATATCTCAGATACCACCCAAATCCGCACTGGCGATGCCGAGCCCCACCCTGGCCGACTTATCCCCCTCAGCAATCGCCACCGCGTCCGGCGAAGCTTCCGCCACTCCCTCGCCGCAATTGGGAATCGTGCCCACATTCACCGCCACTCCAACAACCCCTCCTACCCCTACACCGCAGATCACCGTTTCGCCCACCTGGACGGCGGTGTTAACTGATGTCCGAACGCCAACCAATACGCCTGCAGCTACTCGCACCCTCACCAGGACCCCCGCAGCCACTCCTACGGTCACTACGATCCCCACAGCCACTCCCACACGCACGAAGACCCGTACGGCGACGCGAACCTCCACATCCACACGAACAGCCAGACGCTTCCCTACAGCAACTTCTACTCGCACCAGGACGCCTACTCGCACATCGACCAGAACGCCCAGAGCCACTGCAACGCGCACGAGGACGCCGACCCGTACGCGAACCCCGACGATCGTCGTGGCGGCTTCGCCATGCCACACACCAACGTCCACGCACACGCCTACGAAAACGCCCACCAGTACGCCAACTCACAGCCCAACCAACACGCTAACGCCTACACAAAGCAAGACCGCCACGCCCACAGCCACACGAACTGGTACTCGCACGCCCACAGCCACACAGACTGGAACTCGCACGCCCACGGCTACCCACACGCACACTCGGACCGCCACTGCCACGCCCAGCCCCACCTTTCCGTCTGCCACGCCTACCGAGCAGGTGAGTCCTGAAGCCATAGTGACTCCTGCCATAGCCAGGCCATCTCCTCCCAGAAACCTGGTGGGCAACAGTACTGGGGGAGACCAGATCGACCTCAGCTGGGAGCCGTCGGCTGGCGGGGCTGGAAGAATCTACCGCATATACTGGGACATGGGTCTGGGATACAACATATACACCTTCAAGACCAGCGTGCGGCTTTGGAAGTACAGCGAGACCGGATTGCAGCCGTCAACGACCTACCGTTTTCTGATCACCACCTTTGATGGTCAAAAGGAATCCACCCCGCTAGGGGCGACCGTCAGAACGCACTCTTGGCTTCTTCTTCCTCTGGTTAGCCTCACCGAGGAAATGTCCTCGCCGGTCTCGCTGACGGAAGATAGGACACCTACTCCTCCTTCCCCGACCCCACGAGCCTCCCCTCACCCCGCCGAGATAGTACTGGGACTGATGGGCACCAACGACTACCTGGACGAGTTGGGCGACCTACATGTGGTGGGTGAGGTTCACAATGATTCTACAGACAACGTGGACGAGATCCGCGTGAGGATGATCTTCTACGACGAGGAGGGGAACGTCCTCGAAGAAAGTACAAGCTCGCCGCTTCTGGACTTGCTTGTGCCAGGCCAGAGAACACCCTTTGCCATAACCTGGCCAGACCCTGGGGCTTGGGAGAGATTCAGTTTGCGCGCCACTGGCCGACTCACCACTGAGCGCCCAGCTGAGGGGATAAAGGTGGTGCACAGCTACGCCCGACTCGATGACGCCGGTCTATATCATGTCGTCGGAACCCTCAGAAACGATGGAACGACAACCGGGTATTACGTCAAGGCGGTCGTCTCGTTGTATGATTCGCTGGGCAAGATCTTCAACGCGGGCTTCACCTACGCGGAACCTGCGCGCATCGCTCCAGGGATGACTGCATCCTTCGACTGTGCTTTCGAACACTATCCCTATCGCGCGGAGCATCTAGTTCAAATAGCCTACTGAAAGCAGGCCGGATTGACAAGAGCATCCCGGGAACCATATAATAGCGGCCAGCGCCCCGGAAGTCTTCCAAGCTTCAATCTAGACTCATTGTAGAGGAGGTCGCCTTGGCTGAGCAGAAGAAAAAGAAGATCAGGCGTGATCGAGTCAAGATGAAGATGCAGGATGCGAGCGAGCGCATTCGCAACTTCGACGAGGTCGCGTCGGGCTACACCAAAGAGGAGGCCATTGACGAGGCCCAAAGGTGTATAGCCTGCAAGAAGGCCCCCTGCGATCAGGCCTGCCCTCTACACTGTTGCCCCCAGGACTACATAGCCTTCATCGAACAAGGAGATTTCGACCAAGCGCTGGCCCAGATTCTGAAGTACAACCCTCTCCCGTCGACGTGTGGCCGCGTCTGCGTCCACTACTGCGAAGAAAAGTGCACGGTGGGCAAGAAAGGGACCGCTCTGGCCATAGCTTGGCTGAAGAGAGCAGCCGCGGACTATGGAGAAGCTAGCGTATCCCCTGGAGAACCGACGGGCAAGAAAGTGGCTGTCATCGGGGCAGGCCCTGCGGGCTTCACTGTAGCTTTCGAATGCGCCAAAGCCGGCCACGGGGTCACCATCTTCGAAGCCCTTCCAACGCCGGGAGGAATGCTGTGGACGGGCATTCCCGAATACAGGTTGCCGCGCGAGGCCATGAACAAGGACATTCAGAGGATTCTGGACATGGGGGTGGAGCTACGTGTAAATTCGCCGATTACCTCTGAACAGCAAGTATCAGACCTGCTCAACGAGTACGACGCCGTATTCATCGGCATCGGCGCTCACCAGCCGCGGTGGATGGGCATAGAAGGCGAGGATCTGGAGGGTGTGATTCACGTAGTGGACTTCCTACGAGAAGTCAATCAGGGCCAGGAAGTGGAGGTGGGCGAGAGGACGGCCGTCATCGGTGGTGGTAGTTCCGCCATGGACGCCGTGCGAGCAGCTCGCCGGCTGGGGGCCGACGCCTTCATCGTTTACCGCCGGGCAAGAGAACAGATGCCTGCCGACGAGGCTGAGATCGAGGAGGCCGAGGAGGAAGGGATCGTTTTCAACTTCCTGACCAATCCCAAGCGCATCGTCCGCAGCGATGGAAAGATGACGGGTCTGGAATGTCTGCGCATGGAGTTGGGCGAACCGGATGAGAGCGGACGCCAGCGACCGATTCCCGTAGAAGGATCGGAATTCGTCATCGAATGCGACATGATGATCCAAGCCATCAGCCAGCAGCCCGACATCTCGTGGCTGGATGAGGGTTCGGAGTTCGAGACCACACGCTGGCAGACCTTCGAGGTCAATCCAGAGACCTTCGAGACCTCGGTCCCAGGCGTTTTCGCTGCCGGCGATGATGTGACCGGCCCGGCAACGGTGGTGGAGGCCATAGCCGACGCGCGCAAAGCTGCACAGGCGATTCTCAAGCGATTGGAAGAGAAGTAGCGTCCTGGACAACTCCATGCTGACATCAGGAGGGATGGGGCTTGCGTGCCCTTCCCTCCTTTATGCATCAATCGTCGGTAAAAGGGATGCTGACTACACGCTGGAAAGAGATCTCTGCGTACTTTATCAGGGGCGCCGTCGTGATGGTCGTCTTGGTTTTTGCCGCGGCCGTGCCCAAGCCGATCATCATTATGGGCCCGCCTCATCAGGTGCGGACGGTCAATCCCAAGATGGGAGTTCACACGCGCCTTACCGACGAGGTCGAGGAATGGAAGATACAACGCACGCTGGCACTCGTCCGGGAGATGGGTGCTCCGTGGATCGTGGAGTACTTCCCCTGGGGATACATCGAACCTGCCAAAGGTCAGTTCAGTTGGCAGCATGCTGACACGGTGGTCAATCACGCCGTCAATCAAGGCCTGACGGTCATCGCCCGCCTTGATTTCGTCCCCGAATGGGCGCGCCCTGAAAATACGACGTTCCGCTACCTGGACGAGGAACACTATCGGGATTACGGAGACTTCGTCTACGCCTTCGTGGACCATTTCAAGGGGCGGGTGGACTACTTCGTGATTTGGAACGAACCCAACCTCAGCTTCGAGTGGGGCTATCGTCCAGTGGACCCAGAAGCGTACACCGAGTTGCTCAAGCTGGCCTACAGCCGTGCCAAAGAGGCCAATCCAGACTGCCACATCCTGAGCGGTGGCCTGGCACCCACCATAGCGCGTGAAGGCAATGAGTGGGGCTTGAGTGACCTCATATTCCTGCAACGCATGTATGACGCCGGTGCCAAGGACTACTTCGACATCATGGCCATCCACGCCTACGGCTATGTCTTCCCCCCAGATGATCCTCCGGCCGAGAACAAGATCAATCTCGCACGGGCTGAGTTGATCCGCGAAGTGATGGTGCGAAACGGCGACGGGGACAAGAAGATCATCATCACCGAGGCAGGATGGAACGACCATCCGCGCTGGACGAAGGCGGTGCGGCCCTATCAGCGCACTATCTATACCCTCCAGGCCTATGAGAGGGCCAAAGAGTGGGACTGGTGTCAGGCCTTGGTGATTTGGTCATTCCGAACGCCGGTGCCTGACAAGAATTTCCGTGACTATTATACCTTGGTCACCTCCGGCTTTATCGTCAAGCCGATATACGTGGAGATCCAAAACTACGCCCACGGGGCAACCGATTGGCTCACTGAGCCGATCCAGTAATTCGAGGTTTCGATGCATGCCAGGCAACTCGACAAACGCTGGAGTCTGGCCTTAGTCGTGGCCCTCGCTCTGCTCACAGGAATATCTGGCCTATGGCTGCTGCTGGCCGCAGGCGAAGAACTCCAAGACGAGACCTGGGAGCGTATCCAGGAAGAAGGAGTGCTGCGAATAGGCATGGACGCCAGTTACCCTCCTTTTGAGGACATCGACCAGGACGGCAAACTCTCAGGCTTCGACATTGACCTAGCGCACGAGTTGGGACAGCGCTTTGGCGTCGATGTGGAGTTCGTGATCATCTCCTTCGACGGACTGTACGACGCCCTTCGAGTGGAGAGGGTCGATCTCCTGCTGTCTGCCTTGCCATTTGACCCGCGCCTTACCGAGGACGTGGCGTACTCCCATCCATACTTCAATGCGGGACAGGTGCTCGTCGTCTGTGAGGATGAAGACTCGATCACCGGTGCAGACGAACTGGCAGGCCAGAGGGTGGGCGTAGAATGGGGCTCCATGGGCGACGTGGAGGCCCGCCGGCTGCTGAGGACGATGGAGTTCGAGTTGTACCCCTATCCCACGCCAGATGAGACGCTTACCATGCTCAGGAACGATCACATCGACGCCGCGATTGCTGATGTGGTTTCGACCTACGAGTTTATGCGGGAGCATGGAGGGGTCAAGATCGTCGGGCCTCCGGTGACCGATGATCCGTACGTCATCGCGACCCGCTTCGACAGCCCGATTCTGCACCAGCGGATCAACGAGGCCATTCTGGAGTTAAGTGCCAGTGGCTACCTGGACGGGTTGCGTGTGCGGTGGTTCTAGCTGCCGTCCCCGAACAGAGCCTGGATGTGCGTTCCGGCTCCAGGCTCCCCCAACGCGACCATCAACTTGATGCGGGCTTTCTGTCCGTTGAGGCCCTCGGCGAAAATCGCCCCGGCGCGCTGCAGGTCTCTGTAAGCGCCCGCGTAGCCGTACCCATCGTAGACCCGGCCTGAGGGACACCGAGACGCAATGACGACCACCGTCGCCTTCTTAACTGCCTCCCCGATGGTGGACATCCACCAGGGCGGCACGCGTCCGCCGCCCAACGCCTCAAGCACTACGCCTGCTGCGCCACGTTCCACCACTTGACGCAAGAACCGGTCGTCCGCACCAACGCACAGCTTGATCAGGTGAACGTCCGGATTGAGGGAAGTGCACGGCACATACTGACGGTGGACCCGCCCCTCGACCACCACCTTGTCTCCATCAACTCTGCCCAACGGCCCAAAAGGCAAAGACTGGAACGTGTCAATGCTCTGGGTGTCGACCTT
>CAZBJW010000083.1:0-8272 GCA_964492135.1 uncultured Anaerolineales bacterium | reverse complement strand
CTCCGCGATTTCCTCCAGCCCAACTACGACTACGTGGCGGGCCGCGTGAATCTCCTGGTTCATGACCACCAGAGTTCCCAGGCCTTTGCACGCATCGCTAGCGCCAACGCGGATCGCAGCCAGTAGATTCGCCGCTCCATCGTAGCCTACGTCCGAAACAGTACGCATGGCTCCCGTGAAGGCAATCGGCTTCTCGGTGTTCACGGTCAAGTCTACCAAGTAGGCCGTCTCCTCCATGGCATCGGTGCCGTGAGTCACCACTATGCCCCGAACCCCCCGGTCAGCCGCCAGTTCGGCCACCCGGTCCCGAATACCCCAAACCGTGTTCAGTGTGAAATGAGCACTCGGAAGATTGCAAAACTCGTCGACTTCTACCGCGCCGATGGTCTCGGGCAGGAGACTGATCAGGTCCCCGCCTGCCACGGCCGGAACGGCTCCTCCTGCCTCATCGTCATATTTCATGGCTATGGTTCCGCCGGTGGTGAGTACGTGGATCCTAGCCATTCACAGATTACCTCGCTGCGTGGCCCCGCGAATCACTCTTGGAACCCCTGCATGGTGCGGAGTCCACCCTACTAAGACGCCTTCTCCTCAACCTGCTCCAACCTCAAGGAAAGCACTCTGGAAGCGCTGTCACCACCCATACTGACACCGTATATGGAATCCGCAATCTCCAGAGTTGCCCGGTTGTGGGTAATGACGATCATCTGAGTGTTTTTGGACAGCTCCTCCAGCGCCTGACGGAAGCGACCTACGTTCACTTCGTCCAGGCGTGAATCAACCTCATCCAACAAGCAGAACGGCGTCTGGCACGAGCTCAGGATGGCGAAAGTCAAAGCCACGCCGGTCAGTGCCCTTTCTCCCCCGGAGAGCACGGCCACGCTGCCACGCCTTCGGCCCGGCGGCTGCGCCAGGATCTCCACGCCACTGGCCAAAGGATCCTCGGGATCCGTCAGCAACAACGTGCCTTTACCGCCGTTGAACAGCCGTGTGAAGTAGGCCTCGAACTCCTTCGCCACCCCGTGGAAAGTCTCCGACAGCTTGTCTTCCATCAGCCGATCGAGCTCGGATATGACCTTCCGCAGAGACGCTCCAGCCTTCTCCAGATCCTCCACCTGACCTACGAGAAAGCTGTGTCTCTCGAGCACCTCTTGATATTCGGTCACAGCCTCTGCATCCACCGAACCCAGCTGGCGCAGGCGTTTGCGCAGGCCCTTGATTTTCGACTCCAGCCCCCGAGGGACCTCAGTCACAACAGGCAAGGATTTGAGACGGGCATCTATGTCCAGGGGCAGTTGCGTAGGCCATTCCGTCGACATCGCGACAGCCTCCATATCGGCCTCCATGCGCTCCTGAAGATTCCGCATCTCATCCTCGCGGCGCTGGCGTTTCAGTACTGACTCGCCGTATGCTGACTCGTAGTCTTGCAGCCTCCTCCTTCCCTTCGCCTCGTCCTGCTCTAGACCACGCTGCTTTCGCTCCAGATCGGTCAATTCCCCCTCTGCTGGTCCGATGAGACCAGAGAGGTTGTCCACTCGACCCGACAGGTCCTGTATTTGGGATGTCAATGTTGTTCCATCTTGCTCCAGCTCCTCTGCTTCGGCAGCCAACTCTGTAGTACGCGACTCCTTCGCCGCCAACTGCCCTTCCGCCTGCTCGAGTGCAGCCCTGTTCCCCTCCAAGGCTGTCTGCTGGCTCTCTCTGGTGCGCTCCAACACGGCAAGGGCCGTCTTCAACTCGGCCAGCCTATCTTGCACAGGGGCCACGTCCAAGGACGCCGACTGCTCCTGCAAGAGATCCAAGGCCTCAGTGGTCTCTCGCTCCTGCCCTTCGACAGTCTCGATCTCCTGCTTCAGCGCCTTCTCGCCCTCGTCCAGAGCTTCTATCTCCTCCTGCACTCTACTCAGCGTAATGGTGTGCCATTCCATTTCCTGGCTTGCTCTCTCCTCACGCAGGACCCATGAGCCAATCCCCTCCTGCAGGGACTTGATGGCTTCCTCCAGTTCCAAGTAGTCGTCCTTCAAAGCCGCCGTCTCGTCTTGCAGAGCTTGATGAAGCTGCTCCGTTTCGTTTGTCTCCTTCTCCAGGGCCTCCACATCGACGCGCACAGCCTCTATGCGGCCCGGCAGCTCCCGCCGCTCTCGTTCGTGGGCCAGCAGTGTGCCAGCAGTTTCTCCCGACCCCCCGTGCAGGACCCCGCCCCTGGTAAGGAGCTCGCCCGTGACAGTGACCAGATGCAGGTCCGTGTGGTCCGTATGAAGCCTACTCGCAATATCCAGGTCGTCAACCACCAGCACCCTGCCAAGAAGGACATCCGTCACACCCTCCAGACCCTCACGTATTCCCACCAACTTGGAGGCCAGACCCACCACACCCTTGCCGGTTGGCGCGCGTTCGGCAGAGGTCACCTTTAAGGAGTCCAAGGGCAGGAAACTCGCGCGGCCACCGTCGTTCGCCCGTAAGAACCCCACGGCCGTGCGCGCGTCCTCCCAGGTCTCCGTCACTACCGCCTGCAGCCGGTTGCCCAGCGCAGCGCCGATGGCCAGGTCCAGCTCCCCAGGCACTTCGAGCAACTCCGCGATGGTCCCGATCAAGCCCCGCAACTCACTCCTGTGGCTCAACACTGTCTTCACACCGCGAGAATACCCCATCAGATCGTGTTGAGCTGTGCTGAGAACCTCATTGCGCGTCTCCAACCTGCCGAGTTGTCGCCGCATTTCCTCGAGGCGAGTTGCCAGGGCAATCTTCTTGTCCACGGCGGACTTGGCGGCAGCTTCCTTCTTCGCCTTCTTAGCCTCCAATTTCTGGGCCTTTGCCCGCAGAGCCTCGCGCTCACCGTCAAGGGCACTCATACGCTGAGCTATGTCCAACAACTGACTCTTCAGGTCGTCGACGACCTCCAAGTGTTCTGCCCTCTCTCGAGACAGCTCCTCCTTGCGCTCCTGTAGCTGACTCATTCGGTTCCGTCGCTCGGCCAATCCAGTGGCAAGCTCGAATGCAGTGCCCTGGGCAGTGACGAGTTCATTCTCCAGGCTACGACGCCTATTCTCTAGGTCAACGATCTCCCTCTGGACATCCTCCTTCGTTGCGTCGAGACTTGCTCGCTCCTGCTCCAGTCGTTGCAGTTCATCTTCCAGCTCCTCTATTCTCTTCAGTCGACCACTGCGACTCGCGACCAGAGGCGAGACCTCTTGCTGGATCTCCTCGCTCCGCTGGATGAGCAGTCGCCGTCTTTCCCGCTTCACGGCCAGTTCCCGCTGCAACTCCTCCAGTTGGCCGTGCAGTACTCCACTCTCGCTGTGCCACCGACCAAGCTCGCCACGCAACTCCGCCTGTCGCCTCCGAAGCCGGTCTATCTCACGCGAGGTCTCCTCCAGCCGACGTTTCTGCTCCGTCAGGGCTTGGTGGCGCCTCTCCTCTTTTGACTGAGCCGCTTCCAACTGCTCCTGAGCACGCCTCCACCGATACCCATACCAGGTCTCCAGGAGCTCCTCAAGCTCTTGAGAAAGCTTCTGGTATTCCGCAGCCCGTTCCGCCTGGCTCCTAAGCCTGTCGAGGCGAGGGGCAATCTCGTTGATGATATCATTGACCCGCAAGAGGTTGTTCCGCGTGTCCTCCAGCTTGGCCAGGGACTGATCGCGTTTGGCCTGATCGATGGCGATGCCCGCCGCCTCCTCGAAGATAGCCCTCCTTTCCTCTGGACGCATACTCAAGCTCGCATCGACCGCACCCTGGGCAATGATGGTGTATGTGTTGCTGCTCACACCGCCCTTGGCCAACAGTTCTACTATGTCCTTCCGTCGCACACGACTACCGTTGAGGAAATACTGATTCTCCCCTGACCGGAAGGCCCGGCGCTCCACGGTGATCTCTGCGTAGTCGATGGGGAGCCATCCCGTAGAGTTGTCAAGCGTGAGAGCGACCTCAGCCATGCCCACACGGGCACGCCCTTGGCTGCCGGAGAAAATCATGTCCCCGCTGCGCTTGGCCCGGAGGGCCGTGTATCGCTGTTCACCCAGCACCCAGCGCAGTGCATCGGCGACGTTGCTCTTCCCGCTGCCATTGGGACCCACGATGGCCGTTATCCCGGAATCGAACTCGAATTCCGTCCTCGCAGCAAACGTCTTGTAACCCTGTAGTTCCAACCGCTTGAGATACATATTCACTCAGACGCAACAAGCCAACGGATCGCCACTCCGTCGGCTACTCCAGACTCCCAGTTCCGAAGGCCTCGACCTGCTGACAACCACCAAATGTGGCTATAGTGAGGCTTTCCGCACTATATATAGTGGTAACAGTACGCTACGTGCCTCCCAGTATATCGTTTTTGTCCCAGGCTGTCAAACGTCGTCCTTCATCAAATTCCGCAACGCTTGCTGCGCCGCGCGCTGCTGCGCAGCCTGCTTACTCCGGCCTTCGCCTTGACCGTACGCTCTGTCAGCAACCCAGACCTCCACCGTAAACTCCTTGGCGTGATCGGGCCCGCGCTCCATGATGGTGCGGTACACCGGCGTCACTCGAAGCTCACTCTGAGTCCACTCTTGCAGCCGACTCTTATGGTCCCTTTCCAGGCCACGCTCTGCGACTCTAACCTCTTCGGCCACTATGAATGGCATGACGAATCCGTCCAGCGCATCCAGGCCGCTGTCGAGATAGATGGATGCGACCAATGCTTCGAAGACATCTGAGAGAAGTCCCGCTCTCGCGCGACCGCCTCGCTCATCCTCCCCACGCGACAGATACACATAGTCGCCTAAATGTATGCTCCGAGCGAACTTCGCCAAGGTGCTGGCGTTGATCAGCGCCGCGCGCAGCTTCGTCAGCTCGCCTTCGTCCATCTGTGGGAAGCTTCGATACAGGTGTTCCCCTACCACGTAGTCAAGCAGCGCATCACCCAAGAACTCCAACCGCTCGTTGGACGCCAGATCGAAGTCAGGGTTCTCATTGAGGAAGGAACTATGGACCAGAGCCCTGCGAAGAAGAGTTTCGTCTTTGAAGCGCACCCCGATGGTTTCCTGTAGCCGACCTAGATCCTCAGTCATGCGCGCCTCATGAGAGTATGTGGATCGGCCCATCCGCCTGCCCCAATGCGGCCTCTCGCACGGCCTCGGGTAGGGTAGGGTGGGCGTGAATGGTCTCTATGATATCCCCCGCTGTAGCGCCCATCTGAATGGCCAGCGCGCCCTCAGCGATCATGTCGGTGGCGTGAGGCCCCATGATGTGAAGGCCAAGTATTTTACCATTGTCCACTTGGCAAATCATCTTCACCAGCCCTGTGGGCTGTCCCATGGCCAGGGCACGGCCGCTGACGTTGAAGGGAAATCTGCTTTTCTTGTAAGGAATGCCCTGCTCCTTGACCTCTTGCTCGGTCAACCCAACGCCAGCTATCTCCGGCAGGGTGAAGACGCAGTTGGGGACAGCCCGGTAGTCCATGATGGTCTCTCTTCCCAATGCGTGCTCGACGGCTACCTCGCCTTCGCGGCTCGCCACATGGGCCAGCATCCACCCCCCGGTCACATCGCCAATGGCGTACACTCCACGGACACTGGTAGACATGTGCTGATCTACTACAATGGCCCCGTTCTCGGTGCTGACGCCGATCTCCTCCAAGTTCAGCCCCCCGGTGTATGGGACCCTGCCCGTAGAAACAAGGACCATTTCCGCGTTGATGACGCCATCTCCCCTGGGTCCTTCATACACTACCTCGAGCAGCCTGGCGCGTTGCCTGATCTCCTTCAGGCGTGAGCGCAGGTGCACCTCCACTCCCTGGCGGCGAACCAGCTGCAGATAGCGGCGCGCCAGCTCCTCGTCCGCCGAAGGCAGGAGTGATGGCAGCATCTCGATGACGGTCACCTTGGCACCAAGAGCGTTGAAGATGCCCGCGAACTCCATTCCTATGACCCCGCCCCCGACAATCAGCAGCTCCCGGGGCGATTCTTCGAGGGACACTATCTCGTTGCTGTTGACGACACCCGGCAAATCGACCCCCGGGACGGGCGGCTTCGCTGGTGTCGAGCCGGTGGCGATGATAATCTTCGCTACCTCCACATCATGGGGAGATTCGCCCGTTACCCTGATTCTGGTGGGCGACACCAGTTCGGCACACCCATGGATGACTTCCACTTTGTGAGCTTCCATCAGGCTCTCGACACCAGATACCAGTCGCTCGACCACCTCGTCCTTGCGCCTCATCATGGTGGGGAAATCGAAGCCCGGTTCGCTGACCACAACGCCAAACTCAGCGGCCCTCTCGATCTCCAGGAGTAGCTCGATGCTGCTGGTCATTGCTTTAGTGGGAATGCAGCCCCAATTCAAACACACGCCGCCAATGCGCTCTTTCTCTATCAGGGCGACCGTGGCGCCGAGTTGTGCCGCCCGAATCGCGGCCACGTAGCCCCCGGGCCCGGCCCCAATGATGCCTATGTCGAACTTCTCGTCCATCTCAGACCCTTCTCTTCAACCTTACTGCGCAGCACTCCTCCCGCCGGTCCACCCTCAGCCTCGCCTCCTGCGCAGCCGTGACCGCGGTCCTGGCCGGGCTCACGATGACGTTCACACCCGCCTTCACCGCCAACGGATCGAGTTGATCTCTGTATTCCCCATGGGGCCGCATACAACCCAAGTGTATGGCTATGGTGGGGAAACGCAGGCGAGCTTCCACGAGAAGGTCCACCACCTCTTCCAGTCGAGGCGGCTCCCTATGCTCATAGCGGGTGCCAGGTGTGGGTATGAACACAATGAAGGTTATCGCCTCCAGTCCCAGATTCTCCAGGATGTCAAGAGCTTTGTACTCCCCCGCGATGCACCCACCCTTTAGCCCAACCGTGATGTGCGGGACAATGGTGGCGTGGCGGCGGAGCAACTCATAGGCGTCGATGTAGTCCTGGACAGCAACATCGAGGCCGTACACCTCTCTGATGGTGTCATCGTCTCCCACGAAATCGAAGGAGATTACGTCAACATGGGGAGCGATGAGTTCAGCCTCGGCCTCCCCTATGAGCCCCACATGCCAGTTCATGATCCTCCCTGGTCTCATCCTCGCCACCATGTCCAGATGCTCGGTCACTGGCACGCGGCCTCTTCCGTCGCACCCTCCCGATATGAGGCAACTGGTTGCCCCCTGGGGATCGGCGCTCCACACGGGAGCCATGGACTCCAGATAGCGCCCACCACAGTGCGCGCAGTCAAGTTCGCACCGCGTTCCCGTCAGGCTCACCACCAGAGTGCGTAGGGGATAGTCGAAGCCGATCACAGGCGGGAACCCAGCTTCACGCACACGCCACGCCTCTTGCAGTCTGTCTTCCATCCCCTTGCGTCATCCCTTAATGGAGTCACGAATCGGGAGTCTCACCTCACCCACTTCCTTCGTCCGGAAGCGGATCACGATCTCGTGGGAACCAGGAGCCAGTCTTTGCCCTCGGACCATGACGCTCACCTGGCGCCCCAAGTCCAGAGACAAGGGAGCTAGCGATGAAATATCAGTCGCCTCGATCCTACCCGGTCCATTCATCACCACAGATACCTGCTCCAGCGGATACTCGGCACCATCAACGACAAGGCCTAAGAACGAAGTAGCGGTGCCGGGGGCCAGAACATTCTTGATAGTGAAGACAAAGCCCCTCTTGCGGTTGCATAGACTGCCTTTCACATAGAGCTTGGCCAACAGGCGGGAGGGTATGCGCACTTTCACTGGCTCCTACAGCCCGAACACCGGCCTGAAGCACAACCGGCGAGCATCGCGGAGATAATAGAACGATGCCGGCTGCCTCGGTCACCGTACACCCACTGCTGAGCCCAGTATAGCAGAACTCAACCGGACCCACAACTCATCCTGGCTCAGCTCATTCAATACTCCCGTCGGCGTGGTGCCGGCTCGTCCGTGGCGTGGATCACTTGCTCTGACGCGCATCGTCCGGCCAGCAACTTGCCATGGTGCGCTCGCCCGAATTCAGGACTTCAGTCCGGCGCTACGAACTTGAAGCTCGGCCCAGGGTAGTTCGGCAACACGCTTCAAGCAGGATTCGCGGCACTAGTCTCCTCAGGTCGCCAGCGCGATGCCCTGCCCCGGTAGTCTTTCCATACTCCACCGCTAAGGTTTTCCCTTCCGATACCCCCTATAGTATAATAGACTGATAAGGGAGTGAACGTTGGACGATTCGCAAAAGCAAACTACCTACAAGACGGTCTTGGAAGAGATACCCGCGAAGGAAGATCGTCGGCCCGACGTCAAGGGCATCCTGCGCGACATCGTCGAGACGGCCATACTAACGCG
>CAZBJW010000082.1:3873-16349 GCA_964492135.1 uncultured Anaerolineales bacterium | reverse complement strand
GGCAACAGGCGACCAGCGCCTCCGCCCCCGTAGCCTGGGCTTCTCGGAGGCGAACCTCCCCTATCCTTTGCGCCGCTGCCGGATCCGCCACCAGGCTGAGCACCGAGCCGCAGCAGTGAGCCTGCTCCCTGTTGTGCTCCATCTCCACGAACTCGATGCCAGGGATAGACCGGATGAGCTCACGGGGTGGCTCATAGATGCCTCCGGCTCGGCCCATGTGACAGGAGTCGTGCCAGGTCACCTTCATATCAAGCGGGCGGCTGAGCTCCAGCTCTCCTGCGACTGCGCGTTCGGCCAAGACCTGGGAATAATGCTTGGCCTCGAAGGGATAGTCTATGCCCAGCTTCTCTGCCCACTGAGGGTAGTATACACTCCAAGACAGCCAGCAAGCCGGGCAGGAGGTCACAACCGTCTTCACCCCCAACTCTCTCATACCCGCGATGTTGTGTCGCATGATCTCTTCGAAGGCGTCCCACAAACCGGCCACCAGCATGGGAATGCCGCAACAAGCCTCTCCATCGCCCATGTAGGTGAACTCGACACCAGCCCTGGCGAGCAGGCACGTGGTGGCCTGCGCGATATCCTGTTCCACGAAGGAGGCAGTGCAGCCAGCGAAGTAGCCGATCTCTGCCCTCTCCTTTACCTGTGCACGAACCTCTTCCTTCATCCAGTTGGCGCGGTCCTTACTGTAGCTGGCCCAGATGTTGCGCTCCTTTCGCAAGGAAGCGGCCATGATCTCGAAAGGCGGAAAGGTAAGCCGGTCTTCATCATGTATCAACCTACCACGCATTTCCAGCCAGGACGGCTCAATGGGCAGTTCCAGAGGGCACTTGACATTGCACACCTCACAAGTGGTACAGGCTAGGAAAGCATCGACCATCTTCTGATTGAACTCGGCCCGACCTTCCATCACCTGGCGCAGGTAGAACCATTTCCCCCTAGGTGTCTGGGATTCCCAACCTCTTCCATAGAACTGGTCACACTCGGCCACACAGGCCCCGCACTGCGCGCAGGCGTAAGCGTACCAGGCGACGTCAGCAGGGATATCCTCCTTGGCTTCGAAACGCTCTCCCAGATGAGATTTGGCCGCGTTTCCCAAGGGTCGGGCCAGAGGCTCGAAGGTTTCGGCCAGGCCCATGAAAGTGCCAAGAAGCCCACTACCAAGTACCTTCCCGGGATTCATCACCCGATTGGGGTCCAGCCTGGCCTTCAAATCCCGCACGACGGCCAGCCGCTGGGCACCCAGGACCCTCTGGGCCTCCCGGGCGAAGTACAAGCCGCTCGCATAGGGACGCCCTCCGTGGGCCTTGGCGATCTTGATCACCGACAGGGCCAAGACGAAGGCCATGTTGAAGCCGAAGCTGCGTTGATCGTGAGGTATGAACCCCAGAATAGCCACCTCGCGCCCCTTAGTGAGAATCCCCTCCCGCACGAGCGGCTGCTGGACCTTGTCGCCAACTTCGTTCAGAACCTCATCCAGCGCCTCCAGCGGCACAACTACCTCAGTGGGAATCAGTGACGGGCCGAGTCGCTTGACCTTCATCACCGAAAACCGGTCGTCCCATTCCAGGCGGGTCAGCTTCTCGTCCAGGATCTGTGCCCCTTGCAAATCGATGATCTCTGTCAGTGGTCCAACCACTTCGTCATGGCGAGAACGGGGGAAGACAAAGAGGGTCACATACTCTTCCGGCAGACTTGGCCTCTCTTCCTGCACCGGCTGGCCGTGCTCCAACCTCGGTGGAAACTGGTTCTTGAGTCTGGCCATCTCTGGATTGGTGAAACTGACCGACCAGAGAGGAATGTCACTAGAAGCAATCTGCTGCAGTGAGGCTACCAGGCTGGCGATGTCCGTGAAGCCAGCAGCTATCACCTCCTCATCTTCGAGAGTCCGCACCCGCAGAGTCACCCGCGTGATCAAACCCGTGATCCCTTCGGCGTCGCTGATCAGGTCCAGGTCATCACCGCTGAACGTCTTCCACTCACCCGTAGGAAGCAGTACTCGAGCCGAGACCACGTTGTCCCGAAACCAACCATACTCGAAAGATCCATAACCTGTCCCCCCCTGGGCTAACCATCCGCCTACGGTTGAGGAGGTGGCGCTTGACGGGTATAGACGCAGGGCCAGACCCCTCTTCGCTAGCTCCAGGTCGAGATCGCGCCAGATCACCCCAGGCTCGACGCTCACTTTCAGGCCAGAGACGTCTATCTCCAGGATGTTGTGCATGTCAAAGAAATCCACCACCAGGCCACCCTTGATCGGTAGTGCGCCCCCATACCCAGACGTACCCATCCCTCGTGGCACGAGGGGAATCGCCTTGTCGTTGGCCAACCGAACCAGCTCTTGCAACTCCTCGTCGGTATGCGGCCGGACAACGCCCGCAGGCATGGTGTCGCCAATCAGGGGGAGCACCAGCTTGGGGAACTCCCCAACGTCATGACTATAGAGGCGCCGCTCTATGGGGTCGAAGGTGACCCTAGCGCCGAAGATCTCTCGCAATCGCCCTTTGATTACGTCCGATAGCTCTCGCATCTCATGTACCTTTCTCTCATGGACCGCCAGTGCTCACCCTAATTGGTGATCCGTACGGACCTCGATTCACTCTCACGTGTGTATCCACTCGTGCCGGACCAGCGTCAAGCAGAGGATAGGCGGAGAGTGAAGTCTCTCCCGCCTGACACCCCGCCGGGGAGCAGACATAACAGTATTGACTTGGCTGGACACAGATCTGAGCCTGACTCCAGCAAACTGGGTTTCGCATGGTCACCGCGTCGAACCGCTTAAAGATCGAACATTCACATCACCACCGCCTCTCCGCATACAATCGGCACCATCGATGGGCGGACTCGCCAAACCACGACCCGTCTCCAGGAAATCGAAACCCGAGCCCGCCCGTCCCTCAACTTCGCCCGGATATGTGTCAGCGGGCGCGACCCCCGGGGTTAGAACACCACCGTAGCTGGAGATGATGGTGCCGCGCCCGCTGGTAGGCTTGGTCATGGGCAGTCCCTCTCGCAGGTGGGACTTGCATCCGCCTTGCCAGGAGCACTTCGTCGTCCCCACCACAGCGTTGCCAGCAATCCAACTCCTATGATGAGGAGCCCCATCGCAGAGACGAAGTAGCCCGGGCCATACAGAGCTGGATTGACGAAGAGCCAGATGAGACTACCCACGAAGACCATTGAGACGCCGATGATCGTTGCCCACCCAATCCAGGCAGGGCGACCGCGTTCCACCAAACGCTCAACAACCAGCATCACTAGGATCGCCGCCGGCAGAAGGAAAAGCCCGAATCCCTGGTGGAGCCAGGTGAAGACCGCGTCCTGCTCTGCGCGGGGCGCGCTTAGATTACCACCCCCGAATAATGCCTCATGCATTTTTATGAAGTACCCGGCCACCACTACCAGACCTAAACTCACGACCCAGGACCACGCGGCCGCCCAACGAACAGGCCCGCGGATCAGTCGACCCAGGCCCAGGCCAACCAGCGCCACGACGCCGCCTCCCACTATGAGAATGCCGGTGACGGCATCATGCGCCGGGATGCCGCTCCCACCACCCGGTCCAGAGGAGAACAGGTCAGGCGGTTGCCAAGCCGTGAAGGCCATCACAAGGTAGATCGCCGTCATCACCACTGTTCCGCCCACCACCATGGCCAAGCCGATGCGGGCCACAGTCCGAGGACGCTCCTTCAGCGTGCCGTACCCAAACTGCTGAGCCAGTAGCGCAACGGCCAACCCCATCACACCCATCGCCATCTGGTGCGAGTGTGATAGGCGCAAGGCATGGAGGAACCGGTCACCCGTCGTGAGACCCACTGCCCGCAAGTAGTAGGTGTTCAAACCCGAAAGGCCGCCTCCAGATTTCAGGACCCAGCCAGCGAAGTGCCCCATAGCGCCTGCCAGCAACATCGAGGCGCCCGAGAACACAGCAGTCGTGAAGGGCAGCGTGCGAGACAGGGGCGATCTCCTCCGCCACTCCCCGATTGCGGCAACCAGCATCACGAGCGCAATCCCGTCCATGATGAAGAAGCTGACGACCTGCGTCCACAGCGCCAGGTCTGATCCCCGCAGCGACCGATTGAACGTGCCGCCGACGGCCGCCAGGATAGTCGCCACCAAGACGCCGCCTGCAATCCACGCGCGGGCCCGGCGGGACCCGCAGCGCAAGATCTGGCAGATCATCAAGGCCGCCAAGCCCACCATGCCGATGAGCAAGCCGTGAAGATACATGACCCTGAAGTAGTCTGGAGTTGCCAGAGCGCTCGTCTCGGTCATGTAAGGATTGGAGACCAGGAGGCTGATCAAGTTAAGGAGCGCCAGCCAAGCAATCACAAAGAGAATGAGTCGGCGTGAGGTGAGCCACGCAGCCCAGCCCAGCGATGCGCTCTCTCCTGTAGGGATCTCTGTTCTTGCTCTTGGAGCGGACATGATCGTCTTTCACAGCGCAGGGCCAGCGAGTGATGGCCAGGCGAGTCCTGTGACCTCCTTCACATCATTATATATACATCAAATAAGCTGTCCCCTCTCTACGAGATTGGTTGGCATAGGGTTTGATTTCAGTTGGATATCTTGCCATAGCTGGCGCATGAATCGCACGAGCGGCCCAAGCCCAACCTATTGCAACCTATTCCAACTAAACACAAAGGCAAGGACAACCAATACCGTAATTAGCGGGCCTTCCTTTTCTGTCATACTATGCCTAGAAAGCGAAGCGTTGCCCCTGGCCAGGACACCCAAGTCTATTGAGCGAAAACACAGTAATCTCCTGTCCCTGTCGCCTTGACGAACGGCCCTGGCGAAATCTTCAGGGAGCCTTACCGTAGGACCGCCAGATGCGCTCATCGCCAGTGACGCGGGCCAAACAATGGTAGTTGGCCACAGCTGAGGAGGACAGATGCGTCTCGCAAGCAGGTTGCCCCGCCCAGTGCAGTTGACTGCTCTCGTGCTGCTGGCTACGGTGTTGCTGGGTGGCACTTATCTCGTGCTGGCATCGAGAACGCAGGCCGCGGACCAGCCACCGCTGGACTTCAACCATCAGGTCATGGTACAGGCTGGCATTCCCTGCCTGTTCTGCCACGGCGATGCCCTTAAATCACCAGCAGCTGGCATGCCTAGTGTCGAGAGGTGCATGGGATGCCACACGATGATTGCCACAGACGATCTTGGCGTCAAGGAGTTGGCTGCGTATTGGGACCAGCAGGAACCTATCCCTTGGCCACGGGTGAATCAGTTGCCCCGCTTCGTCTATTTCAGCCATCAAGTGCACATCGGAGGCGGCTTGAATTGCGAGCGCTGCCACGGAGACGTAGGGCAGATGAGCATAGCGCGCCCCGTGGTAAAGATGGACATGGGCTGGTGCCTGGATTGCCATGAGCGGCAAATCAATGCTGTGCAGTTGAAGAACTGCATGGTCTGCCATCAGTAGGAGGCCAGGCATGACACGCAGCATCACACGTCGCGATTTCCTCAAGGTTAGTGCTGCGAGCGCTGCCGCCGCCGTGCTGGCTGGTTGCCAGAATCCTCGTCGCTGGGTCACGCTAGAGCCCTATGTACGGGCGCCTGAGGAGCAGCTGGCTGGTGTCGCCAACTGGTACGCCAGCACCTGCCGGCAGTGCCCGGCAGGCTGCGGCGTCCTGGTGCGCATCATGAACGGACGAGCACTGAAGATCGAAGGTAATCCTGAGCATCCTCTTAATCGGGGCAAGCTATGTGCGCGTGGACAGGCTGGCCTCCAGGTCCTGTACAATCCAGACCGGCTTTCGGGTCCGGTTCGGCAGACCGAGCGCGGCTCTCGCCAGTTCGAACGCCTATCGTGGAACGAGGCACTCAATACGCTGTACCGCAAGGTGCAGGAGGCAGGGAGAGGTGTGCAGGTGTGGGAAGGTTCCACCACCTCCGGCCACTTATGCGACCTGTTCCAGCGTTTCACCAACGCCGTGGACGCACCTTCCCCTATTGTGTTCGACTTGTACGCCGCGCTTAATGGATATCCTCTCCTGAGGAATGTACATCGGGAATTGTTCGGGAGCGACGAACTGCCCACCTACGATCTCGGCCAGGCCGATGTGGTTCTCTCCTTCTCGGCTGACTTGCTCGGGACGGGCCTGTCGTCGGTGCGATACGGACGGGCCTTCGGAGAGTTCCGCGGTCGGCCCCTTGGCAAGCGCGGCTATCTCGTGCAGTTGGAGCCCAGGATGTCTATCACTGGGGCAGTGGCTGATCGTTGGCTCCCCGTACGGCCTGGCTCGGAATCCTTGATCGCACAAGCCCTGGCGCGCATCATCGCGGATCAGGCCCTCGGACCGGTCGATCGAGTCGAGCAAGCCCGAACTCTGGCAGGCGATGTGGACGTGAAACGCGTCGCCTCTCTCAGTGATGTGTCCCTTGAGGAACTGGAGCGGTTGGCCTCGATCTTTGCTGCCGCGGAGAGCCCGCTGGCCATTCCCGGCAGCACAGTGAGCGGAGTGGACGATGCAGCCGGGTCGGTAGCCGCGGTGCAGGCGTTGAATATCATCGCTGTCGGCGCCGGTCGAGCTGGCGGCTTGCTCTCTTCTCAAGGATCACCGCTGGCGGACCTCGTCGCGGCGAAGATGTCCACCATTGCCGATGTGGAGACAGCGATCGAGCAAATGAAGAGGGGTGAGGTCCAGGTGCTGCTCGTCCACAATGCTGACCCCGCTCATGATTTGCCGCCAAAGCTCGGCTTCCTGGAGGCGCTGAGACAGGTCCCGTGGGTCGTCTCCTTCAGCCCCGTGGTCGATGAGACGTCCGTCTGGGCAGATTTGATCCTGCCCGACCGCACCTATCTGGAATCGTGGGGCTACGAGGTCGTGTCGCCGAGCTTCGATGTCCCGGTCGTGAGCAGTCAGCAGCCGGTCGTCACGCCAGTCTTCGATGCGCGATCGACGGCCGATATCCTGTTGACCATCGCCAGAGGCATCCCGGCAGCTGCCCAGGTGCTTCCCTGGGCCGATGAGGTCGCTTTCTTAAAGGAAGTAATCGGTCAATTGCCCCCGGGGGCTGCTGGCGGTTCCGGCTCAGAGGTACTTTGGGCGCGGTTCCTTCAACACGGAGGCTGGTGGCCTGCCTCAGCTCGACGCCCGGCCGCGCTGGCCTCCACGCTGTCCGGGCCAATGGAGGTGGTGCCCCCCACCTTCCAGGGCGATGAGCAAAAGTACCCTTACCTTCTCCACCTCTATATGTCCGACCTGCTCAGTGACGGACGGGGCGCAAGCCAGCCTTGGCTACAAGGCGCACCCGATCCCATGACCACCCTTTCTTGGCAGAGCTGGGTGGAGCTTCATCCCAGCACGGCCCGGGAACTGGGGGTTCAGGACGGGGACGTGGTGCGGGTCAGTTCACCACATGGTGCACTGGAGGTGCCCGTGTATCTATACCCCGCCATCCGTCCGGATACCGTCGCTATCCCTATCGGGCAGGGGCACTCTGATTGTGGACGGTATGCGCGCGACCACGGCATCAACCCCATGCTCCTGGTTGGCCCCGGGACAGATAACACCCACAGCGTGCTGACCTGGGCGACCTTGCGCGTGCAGGTTGAACGCACAGGAAGAAGGGTAGCCTTGGCCAGCTTCGAAAACAAAGTCGGAGTCACTGAAGGTTTCCCCAGCCAGGCCTTTCCCGGCTGATAGAGGGGGTGGATGGTGAAATTCGCTACGCACAAATGGACCATGGTGGTGGATCTGGACAAGTGCACCGGTTGTAGTGCCTGTGTGGTGGCGTGTCATGCCGAGAACAACGTGCCCACGGTCACAGAGAATGAGACGGTGCGAGGCCGCGCCATGCACTGGATGCACATCGAACGATACTGGGAGGGCACGTATCCAAACGTGAGAGCTCGGTTCCTGCCCTTGATGTGCCAGCAGTGCGGAAACGCGCCCTGCGAGCCCGTCTGTCCGGTATATGCCACCCTCCACGACGAGCGCCAGAACCTCAATATCCAAGTATATAACCGGTGCGTTGGCACACGTTACTGTCAAAACAACGACCCCTACAAAGTGAGGTTCTTCAACTTCTTCGACCCAGTGTTCGACGAGCCCCTGGACCAGCAACTGAACCCCGATGTCACCGTTCGCAGCGCCGGAGTGATGGAGAAGTGCACCTTCTGTGTGCAACGCATCCGGCGCGCTGAGGAACGCGCCCTGATGGAAGACAGACCGTTAGAGGACCAAGAGGCGCCGCCCGCGTGCGTGCAGACCTGCCCTACCAGCGCGCTGGTTTTTGGCGACCTCAATGACCCGGGCAGCAAAGTGGCTATGCTCCTGACTGACAACCGGCGCAAGTTCAGGCTGCTGGAGCACCTGGGAACCGAGCCATCTGTGTACTACTTGAAAGGCGGCGCATCCTATGCCTGAGGCTACCAGCGTCGACTATCCGGCATGGAATCGTTCCCTTCCAGAGGACGAGGGACTGGCAGAGCAGGTCAGACAGGCAAGGCAACGCTACCTGCTGCTTGACCCGCGACCCCCTGCAGAGATGGAAACCAATGTGTTGGAGCCCCTGCAGCGGGCAGGCCCCGTGTTCTGGGTGCTCTTCTTCGTCCTCGGGGGAGGGGTGGCCACACTGTTCCTTGTCTGGGCCTACCAGATGTGGTGGGGGATCGGCGTTACGGGCCTCAACCGCCCGGTAATGTGGGCCATCTATATCGCCAACTTCGTCTACTTCATCGGGATCGGCGTCGCCGGGACATTTATCTCAGCTGTGCTGCGCGTGCTCAGGGTCCAGTGGCGGGCACCCATTACCCGAGCGGCCGAAATGTTGACCGTTTTCGCCCTGGCCACCTCAGCTCTCTTTCCACTGATACATCTGGGGCGCACGTGGAAGTTCTACTGGCTGCTGCCCTATCCCAATCAGCGACAAATCTGGCCCAGCTACCACTCGGCCCTCCTTTGGGACATGACCGCGATCCTGACGTACCTGAGCAGCAGTATCCTCTTCGCGTGGTTGGCCTTGATCCCCGATCTGGCCATGGCCCGCGACCGCATCGGCAAGGGCTGGCGGCATCACTTCTTCAGGATCCTTGCCCTGGGTTGGCGCGGCACGGAGAAGCAATGGAACCACCTCAAGACGGCCATTACCGTGTTCAGCTTCGCCATTATACCCGTCATGGTTCTGATGCACAGTATCGTGGGGTGGGATTTTGCCATGGCCATCCAGCCAGGATGGCACAGCACGGTCTTCGGCCCTTACTTCGTTTCCGGCGCGCTGCTTTCCGGCGCTGCGGCTGTGATTATCGTGCTGGTGGTCATTCGTAAGGCCTTGAGGTTGGAGTACTTTCTGCGCGCTGAACATTTCGACGGCCTGGGCCGCTTCCTACTATACATCTCCCTGGCCTGGACCTATCTCTACTTCAACGAGTATCTCGTCCCCTGGTACGGCCAGCTGCCTGCTGACAAGAGCGTACTCGACCTGTTCACGTTCGGGCGGGCGGCCCCACTCTGGTATCTGATGCTCTTCTGTAACGTCCTTCTGCCCTGGGCCACATTGTGGTCACGGCGGTTGCGTACCTCTCTGCCCGTCGTGCTCGTCGTTTCTGTCTTCGTGCAGATCGGCATGTACGTGGAGCGGTATCTGATCGTCGCTGTTACGCTGGGGATCAACGAGCTGCCCTTCGACTGGGGTCTTTACATACCTCACGCACCGGAAATCCTGATTACCATCGGCGCATTATCCCTGCTCGGTTTTTCGTTCCTCCTCTTTGTCAAGCTCTTCCCGATCATCCCGGTGTGGGAGATACGCGAGGGTCAGTTGACGCAAGGGTTGAGGCGCATCGGCCGGGGCATCGTGCCCACACGGTTGGATCCGGACTAGGAGGTGGGAATGTCTGAGGATCTGGTGTTGGGATTGTTCCAAGAGCCTACGCCCGTGGCCACAGCGATTGAACAATTGCGCGAACTCGGCGTACCCGAGCGGGACCTCACTGTGATGTCGGGCATACCTTATGAGCCTCAAATGCTCGGCCGCCCTCCTATCCGTGGACGATTGAGCTGGCTCACTCTGCTGGGTGCGGTCCTTGGCGTCATCACTGGCCTCTCTCTGACGTTAGGCACGTTCCTACTCTACCCTCTTTTCCAGGGTGGGCAGCCCCTTGTGCCCGTCCCGCCATCGCTCATCATCCTGTTCGAGATCACTATGTTGGGCATCATGTGGGCCGCCTTCTTCGGCTTCGTGGTGCTGAACAGATTCCCAGTTTTCGGCCGTCCAGCCTACGACGCGCGAATCACTGCAGGGGAAATCGGGCTGCTGGCTAGGCTAGACGCACGATTCACAGCCGGTGCCGAAGCCATCCTTCGGCAGGCCGGTGCTCACGACGTGCAGCACGTGGAGAACGGGAGCCGGGTCCATCGCGGGGATTGGCTACTTGTGATGGTCAGCCTAGTGGCCCTCCTCGTCATCGGCGCTGGCGCCTCGCTATTGGTCTTCTACGGAGTCATCGAAATACCTATTCCCAGCCAGATGGTGAACCAGGAATCTGTCGGTTATGGACAAGGGCCGCGGCTGGCTGCCCCCGGGCAGGCGATCCCCGTGCAGGGCCCTGTCCTGATCGCGGGCCAGCCGGCAAGCGAGCCAGTTCCGGCCACCGCCAACTCCCTTCAACGCGGCGAGGTCCTGTTTAGAATCAACTGTGCCCTTTGCCACGGGGAGAGCGGCGCCGGAGACGGCCCTCTCAACACCTTCTTCTCACCAGGACCCGCCGACTTGACCAGCGACGATGTGCAGAGCCTATCCGAAGACGTGGTGTTTCTGGTTATCATAGACGGGCGCGGAATCATGCCGAGTCTAAAAGAGAATCTGAGCGTCGTCGACACCTGGGATATCGTCAATCACGTCGGCACCCTGAGGAAGTGACGGAGGTCGATCATGCCTTCACTACGTTGGCTTGTCACTGGTACAGCGTCACTACTGGTACTTGCTACCGCCTGCAGTAGTCCGAACCCACAACCGCGGGGACTAACGCCTATTCCCACCCTGGCTCCAGGCGAGACCGTGACGCTGGTCCCAGCCATCCAGGCACCGACGGAGATTAGTGGAACGCCTGCGCCTGTGCTGGGAGTGGAGGAGGCTGCCCTCGGTGCACCCATCTATCTCAACAACTGCACGCCCTGCCACGGCCTTGAGGGAGAGGGCATAGACGCGCCAGCACTACGGAATAGCCAGTACGTACAGACAGCGACTGAGCAAACGATTCTCACCATCGTCACGGAGGGCATTGCCGGCTCGGAAATGCCGGCCTGGCTGCAGGCCAATGGTGGCCCCCTCACAGATGCCCAGATAACCAGTGTGATTGCCTACCTGCACACACTGCAGGGTGTATCGTCGTTGCCCAGGGCGACTCCAGCACCGGAAGAGCCTACGCCGACGCCCTTGCCCCCGGGCGCGCCGACGCCGGAACCCGCCCGGCCCTCGGAACCTGGAGCTCCGGGAACCGCCGCGTCCCAGGCCGGCGATCCAAACCAGGGCAGGCCTTCTTTCGGGCTGTATTGCGCTAGTTGTCACGGTGCGGAGGGGGTCCAAGGTATCCCCAATCCCGGATCGGACGACGGCAGTGTGCCCGTCTTGGACCCTATAGACTCGACCATCGCCAGTCAAGACCCTGACACCTTTGCCGTGAACGTTGACCTGTTCATCGAACACGGGTCCGTACCTGAAGGCCCGGGGCCGCTGCTCATGATGCCCTCCTTTGGCGAGAGAAAAATGCTGACCGACCAGGAAATCTCCGATCTGATCGCCTATGTCATGGAGATTAACGGCATGGATTGGGCGAGGTAGGAAAGAAGTTGGCGGTGTCGAGCTCACTCAAGGCACAAAGAGGCCCCCGAATGACTGCATACAGTCCGCTCTCTGGCATGTGTATACAGCCGATAATAGAGCCATCGGACGTCCCGTGGCAACTCGTATGTAGATGCGCGTACGGAGACACAAAAACCCTTCGTGGGTGCACGCAAAGGACTTCGGGATGAGCGCGGCCACCCTACTGGTCTATTGCTTTGCCTTCGGACTGCTCCACGGCATTCTGCCCGACGAGCATACCTGGCCCATCACTTTCAGCTATGCCATCGGCGGTGCCAGCGGAAGGGAGGGAGTCAAGGCGGGACTGTACTTTTCCGCGGCCTTCACCTTTCAGCGCATGCTCCTTTCGGAATTATCGTATCTGGCCTTGGCCCCCTTCCTCCTCTCGCCGAAGATCAATGGCATCGTCTATGTCGCGGTCGGGCTTGCTATGTCCCTGGCCGGGGCGATTGTACTGCGAAGGAACAGGTATCCCCACCTACACCTCTTGGACCGCTGCCGCGAGGGAGAATGGGAGACAGAAGAACCCGCTCAATCTTTGCTCACGCAACTCGGGAAGGCTGACTCGCAGCCCGTTGCACCTCCGGTGCAATGGACAATCATCCACGGCTTCATCGCTGGCTTTGGCTTGGGCGGGTTCTCCATGTTCGTCAATGTTGTCGCGG
>CAZBJW010000082.1:2839-3863 GCA_964492135.1 uncultured Anaerolineales bacterium | reverse complement strand
ACGCCAAGTCCGTGGATAGCTTTCCTTCCAGGCCTTGTCTTCGGGCTCGGCACCATGGGCATGCTGGTGATTCTAGGCGGACTGTTCGGCTTGTCTTTGCAGCACGTACGCTCACTTAACGGGCAGGAAATCAAGAGAATCGGCTCTCAGACGGGTGGAAGGACTCTGCTCTTCGGCGGAATCCTATTCGGCATCTTTGGGTTGGCAACGCTCTCCGGTCTGGATCGCCGTTTGCCAGTGGACATTGGCTACCTGCTCATCGCGCTGTTCATGATCGGCGTGACCGTCCCGGCCTTTCTCTGGTCGCTTAAGGAGGTGCTGGAAGTCAGGGGGCGATCAACTGACAGCGCAGAAGGGGCGGAGGGGACAGGTGACTCATCTACCGTGACGACCGACCGTCGCCAGCAGCGTGCTAATAATGGTGGGACTACCTGTGAGTCGGCGTACACGGCCGCGCCGGCGCACAGATCGAACTAGGCTGAAAAAGAAGAAGGAAGCAAATGTCGCGCAACCACCACTGGCTCCTAGTACCATGCTCGCTGATGGGCACCGGCCTCGCGCTTACTTCAGCTGCGCCCATATCGGTCGGGAGATCGGGTGCCGGACTGGCCCGGGCTTCGCTCATGAAGATCATCGGTGGAATAGCGCTCCTGCCGCGCCTGAGGTCAGCTATTCAGCATCCTGCCGAGTCCACTGCCAGGGCGGCCCTTTGGCCCCTGGGCGTGTACTTCGCCGCTGTGCTCGTCCTGGTAGTCGCGATGCTGGCGCTGTCGTACGTGTTGGGAGAGCGTCACAAACAGAGAGCGACCGGTGAACCCTATGAGTCGGGCATGCTCCCCACCGGTTCGGCGCGGCTGAGACTATCCGTCAAGTTCTACCTTGTTGCTATGTTCTTTGTCATCTTCGACCTGGAGTCCGTCTTCATCTTCGCCTGGGCCGTCGCTTTTCGGGAGCTAGGCTGGATAGGCTACGCCGAGGTTCTCTTTTTCATATCGTTCCTTTTTCTTGGTCACCTTTACCAGTT
>CAZBJW010000082.1:0-2829 GCA_964492135.1 uncultured Anaerolineales bacterium | reverse complement strand
AATTCATACCGTCGGAAAAGGAGTGAGCACGGCCATGCAACCGCCGCGTGGTGAACCACCACTCACATCTCTGCCAGATAGGGGTCGGCCAAGCGTGGGCTACCCCACTCTTGAAGAGATCCTGCGCCGCATAGTGCTCCTGGCCCGTCTGGATGATCTCCTGGCCTGGGGGCGCAAGAACTCTCTCTGGCCCTTCAACTTTGGCCTCTCTTGTTGCTACGTCGAGATGGCCACCAGCCTCACCAGCCGCTACGATATCGCGCGCTTCGGAGCTGAAGTGATTCGCGGGACCCCACGGGAAGCCGACTTGATCGTGATCGCTGGCACGGTGTTCATCAAGATGGCGCCGGTGATCAAGAGGCTTTATGAGCAGATGATGGAACCACGGTGGGTGATCTCCATGGGAGCATGCGCCAACTCGGGGGGCATGTACGACATCTACAGCGTGGTTCAGGGGGTGGATGAGCTCCTTCCAGTGGATGTGTACATCCCCGGATGTCCACCCAGTCCCTACTCCTTCATGCAGGGGCTGACCTTGCTCCAGGAGGCGGTAGGCAAGGAGAGCCGTCCCTTGAGTTGGTTGATCGGGCCCCAGGGTGTGCAGCACCCGACACGACCCTCGATGAGAGACTTGAAGAGAGCCGAAAGAAGCAAAGCTACCGTGCTGCGCCCTCCAGACGAGGTCTGAGAGCATGGATCACGCAGAACATGCAAGGCGCATTTCTTGATGAAAGATACAACTACTATCTCCGCACAGCTTCGCGATAGGTTTGGGGAAGCGATAGTCATGGAGCAACCCACTCGCGATGAGATACCTACACTATGGGTTGCTAACGATGAAGTACGTAACGTCCTGCGCACCCTGAAAGAAGAGGTGGATCGACCATACCGGATGCTCTATGACCTTGCCGTTATTGACGAGAGAGCCCGGGTCCATCGGCAGAATCAGCCGGACAGCGATTTCACCGTTATCTACCATCTGCTGTCCTTTGATCGCAACGACGACGTCCGCATCAAAGTTGCGTTGAGAGGTGAGTACCCGTCCATAGAGACTATCACAGACATCTGGCCGTCGGCCAACTGGTATGAGCGGGAGGCCTGGGACATGTTTGGCGTCACCTTTGACGGCCACCCACACCTCACCCGCCTCTTGATGCCCACAACCTGGGAGGGCCATCCGCTTCGCAAGGAACACCCGGCGCGCGCCACAGAAATGGGACGATACCATCTGCCGGAGGACAAGGCAGAGGAGGAAGACGAGGCGCTCAAGTTCCGGCCTGAGGACTGGGGGCTCAAACAGCGCAGAGAGGACTCAGATTTGATGTTCCTGAACCTGGGGCCTCAGCATCCCGGCACGCACGGCCTGGTACGTTTCGTGCTGCAGCTTGACGGTGAGGAGATACTGGACGTCGTGCCCGAGATTGGCTTCATGCATCGCGGCGTCGAAAAGATGAGTGAGCGACAGACGTGGCACACCTTCATTCCGTACACTGACCGCGTTGACTATCTGGCCGGCGTGACAAATAACCTCCCGTACCTCCTGGCAGTGGAGAAACTGGCAGGAATTGAAGTTCCAGATAGGGCGAAAGTCATCCGCATCATGATGGTGGAGCTTTTCCGCATTATCAGCCATCTGGTCTTCTACGGCACGTTCCCCCAGGACGTGGGAGCCATGTCTCCCGTGTTCTACATGTTCAGCGATCGTGAACACGCATTCGAAATCGTCGAGGCCATCTGCGGCGGTCGCATGCACCCCATGTGGTTCCGCATCGGCGGCGTGGCCCAGGACCTGCCCAAGGGCTGGGACGGGTTGATGAAGGAGTTCCTGGAGTATTTCCCGAAGCGCCTGGATGAGTATGACAAGCTAGTCATGCAAAACCGCATCTTCCAGGCGCGCACGCAGGGGATCGGCAGTTACACGGTGGAGCAGGCCATCGAGTGGGGAGTCACCGGGCCAGGCCTACGAGCTTGCGGGTTGGAGTGGGACTTTCGCAAGAAGCGGCCCTACTCCGGTTACGAACAGTTCGAGTTCGACATCCCCACCGGGCAGCATGGAGACTGCTATGACCGGGCCGCCGTACGGGTTGAGGAGATGCGCCAGAGCCTGCGCATCATAGAGCAGTGTGTGAGGAATATGCCAGCTGGCCCATACAAAGCCCTCCATCCCCTGGCCACACCGCCCCTCAAAGAGCGCACCATGCATGATATCGAGACACTAATCGACCATTTTCTCGGTGTCAGTTGGGGTCCGGTGATCCCAGCGGGCGAGGCCTTCGCCAGCACCGAGGCTGCGAAAGGCAACAATGGCTACTATGCGATCAGTGACGGCGGCATCCATGCCTATCGACTTCGCATCCGCACACCATCTTTTGCCCATGTACAGATGATCCCGCTGATCAGCCGAGGCTTGATGTTGCCTGATCTTATAGCCATCCTGGGCAGCATTGACTACGTGCTACACGACGTGGATCGCTAGGATGCGGGCCAGCTCACAGAGGACGACGCCATGCTGACTGAAGAAGAGGAAAGAGAAATCGAGTCCAAAGTCCGGCATTACGGCGAGCAGCGCGCTGCCTGCACGGAGGCGCTGACCATAGTGCAGCAGCACCGTGGTTGGGTCTCCGATGAAGGCATCAAGGACGTGGCCCGTATTCTGGAGATGACCCCAGACGAAGTCGATAGCCTCGCCACTTTCTACAGTCTCATTTTCCGAAAGCCCGTGGGGCGCCATGTCATTCTGATCTGTGATAGCGTCAGCTGCTGGATCATGGGCTATGAGGATTTGCACGAGCATCTGCGGTCGCGACTGGGTATCGACCTGGGGGAGAC
>CAZBJW010000081.1:0-16387 GCA_964492135.1 uncultured Anaerolineales bacterium | reverse complement strand
AGGATCTCAGCGAAGTTCCTCCGCATGTGCGCGAGGTGTTCGTCGTGGCGGAAGATGTAACCCCGGAAGAACACGTCCTCATGCAGGCGGCGCTCCAGGCCCACGTGGACAGTTCTATCTCCAAGACTGTGAACCTGCCGCCCACGGCCACCCATGAGGATGTCGGCCGGATCTACCGACTGGCATGGGAGAAGCGCTGCAAGGGCGTCACTGTCTACGTCACGGGATCACGGCGGGAGATCGTTCTGGAAACGCAAGCCACGGCGCTGGCAAGGACGCCGGCTCCCGAGGGCGGCGACCGGCCCCTCTGGGACGGCCATAAGAAGTCCAGGCCGGACGCACTGTTCGGCAAGACCTACAAGCAGGACACGCCCTTCGGCAAGACCTTCGTCACGATCAATGCCAGTGGGGAGGGGCAGCCGTTCGAGGTGTTCATCAACACCGCCAAGGCCGGCTCCGAAATGGCGGCGGTCTCTGAGGCGCTTGGCCGTATGGTTTCGTATGTGCTGCGCCTGGCCTCGCCGATTGAACCACGCAAGAGGCTGGAGGAGGTCTACCGGCAGCTGTGGGGGATCGGCGGCGCCCGCTCGAGTGGGTTTGGAAAGAACAGGGTGCGCTCGTTGCCGGACGCCGTCGCCCAGGTCCTGGTCCGTCATCTCGATTGGCTGGCCGAGGAACCGCCTTGGAGCGCGGACGTCGACCCCGCCCTCTCTGAGTCCGCGCAGGGGCCTGCGCCAGTACCGGTCGTCGGTTTGGACGCCGACCTCTGCCCTGAGTGCGGAGAGGCATCGCTGGTCACGACGCAGGGCTGTGCCTCGTGCATCGCCTGCGGCTACTCTGAGTGCTGAGGCCCGACAAGCTGCACGTTCTCCGTTTGGCCCATCTTGACATTCCACGAAGAAGGACATATACTATGACAGAAACTATGACGATTAGTACGACAAAAGAAACGGAGATTCCAGACATGGCCGAGTCGCTGGTGAAGGAACTCGAACTCGCTGAAGCCCAGAACACCTTCGAGAAGTTCAAGGAAGCGTATGAGTGGGATAACGCCGATATCGCTGCGGCGCTGCAGGTCGCTCGGCGCACCGTCCAGCGCTACAGCAGCGGCGATAGCTACCCGGCGCGGCGAGTTCGCAGCAACATCGCCGACCTTCGGGAGATCTCCATCCTCCTGGATGAGATCTTCTCGGATGAAGCAGATGCGATTCGATGGCTGAACACGACTGTGCCGATGCTCAAGGGCCGCCGTCCAATTGACCTGATTCAAAAAGGCAAGCTCGATGAGGTCATTACGTCCCTTGCGACATACCAGTCCGGCGCTTTTCGGTGAGGTATGAAGGAAAGGTATGGAGACACATCCCCCCTGGGACCTTTGGCCTTCATGTCGGACGCATTCTGCGAGCGGACGGTCGCTGGAATCGGCCCGGCATCTACGGCTGTCTCTATACCGCGCTCTCGAAGAAGGGGGCGATCGCCGAGTTTCAGAAGCTGCTTGACCGTTTCGATGACGCTGCTGCGCCGTCCTGCGGAAGTCGCCTTCTGGGAACAGATTATTGACCAGGATCCAGTTCATCCAGCCTGTGTCGGGGGCGGCAGCGGGTATATCGAGGCTGTATCTCTCGACACCCTTGCCCTCACCATATCCGGCTGGAATCACGTAGTAGGCCTCGATGCGCCCAGCCCGCAACGCCGCCTCGGCCGCCGCGCGGCTGGCGAAAGCCTGGAAACCATCACCTGGAGCGGGGTAGGGAATACTCTGGATGAGGCTGGCCTCGTCCACGTATCCGATGGTTGCGCGGGTCGCTTCCACCTCCATGAGCCTATCCAGCGGCTGTTCCATTGGGCCAGCAATCAGCCTCGAAAGGCCCCACAACACGAGAAGCAGGACCGGCGTCCCGAGGGTTGTCAGCCAGAACCCACGCGATCGGACCCTCTGTATGAACTCGCGCCGAGCGATCAGGCCTAGCATCCCTGACATCACCCCGGACGTCTACCCCGCCCCATTGCCCCGATAGTGTGCCTCCACGCCCCTCGGCTGAGCAGAGATTGCCCCTGCATCAGGAGCGAAGCACGCAGGACCCAGGCTGCCAGGACCGCTGCTATCACAAGGCTGCCGCCAACTAGCACGAAGCTTGCCGCGAGCTGCCACAGCGGAACGTCCGTCAGCGTCATCCGGAGAAGGGAGACCATGGGCCCCGTCAGAGGCACCAGACTTAGAACCAACGCTGCGGTTCCATCCGGCTGATCAACAATCACCGGGAGCACCCACATCGGCGCCAGACAGACAAGTGCGAGCAATCCCGCGAGTTGCTGCGCCTGGCGGCCGCCCCCGGCGGCGACACCCGCACCGGCTGCCAGCATGGCGTACAGGAAATAGCACGGGAGCCCCAGTAGCAGCCCCCAGAAGAACGGGGTGGGGGGCAGAGGAGGCAGTGCTGCGCCGTTCGCTCCCTGCGAGAGCCAGCTCACGATCACGACGGTCGCGCCTGTAATCCATACGCCGGTCTGTGTCAGGGTAAGCGCTGCCACCCCCGCAACCTTGCCCACGAGAAACTCCCGATCGGACATCGACGACAGCAGCGTCTCGAGCAACCGCTGTTCTTTCTCGGTAACCATCGCCGATCCCATCTGGGTCACCCCGGTAAAAAGTGCGAGTGCCAGAAGCACTGCAAGCAGGCCTGGCAGCGCGAAGTACACGAGCGCCGGCGCCCCTTCCTCTATCGCCACCCCCGTGCTGGCATCGATGTAGGAGATGTCGGAAGGATCCTCCAGCCGGTCATACACCCACTCCGGCTGATTCGGCAGCATCGCCCGCCGCATGAAATCTGCCAGGGCATAAACTAGGCCGACGTTGGGTTCCTCATTGCCGTAGAAGGCACTCCGCTCGCCATCGTAGTATCCAGCGGGGATGACAAGAAAGCCTGAGATTTCTCGCCCCACGTAGCCGTCCACGGCAGCATTGCGATCGTGGTACCGACGCATGACCACATGCAAACCCCGGCGTTCGATCGCTGACACGTCGGCCAGGGTTCCGGTCTCGTCGACGTACCCGAGAGTGACCTCTCGCTCACCAAACTCCATCGCCGCGGCCACACCCACGAAGGCGATAATGACCAAAGGCAGGCCGAACGTCAGCAAGATGAACGAAGGTGATCGAACCTGCCGACGATAAGTGGCCAGCGCCAGCAGGAAGGCCTTCCTCACGCCGCATCTCCTGGGTTCTTTGCCCTCCCAGTACCCACAACCTGCACGAAGATCTCCTCCAGGCTGGGCAGGGCCCGCTCAAAGCGATCGATGACCACCTCCTCGCGTGAGCTCAATTCCCCGAGGACCTCCTCAGGTCTCACGTCTTCAGCTAGCCGCAGGCGGTAGGCGCCGTTGCGCTCCTCCATGGCTTCCACGCCCCGCAGTCCCTGCAGCGATCCCTTCGCCCAAAGCATTACCGCATGGCTGTCGTACGAACGCCTTATGTCCTCGAGCCGCCCATACAGCACCTGTCGTCCGTGATCCATCAGCAGGATCCGCTCGCACATCTCTTCGACTTGCGACATCTGGTGCGTGCTCATGATGATCGTGGTCCCCTGGTCACGCAGCTGGTACAGCAGAGATTTGACCGTCCGAGTGTTCACCGGATCGAGGCCGGCAAAGGGTTCGTCGACGATCAGCAATTGCGGCTCATGCAACGCCGAGGCGACAAACTGCGCCTTCTGGTGCATGCCCCGAGAGAGTGTCTCGATCTTCCGGGCCCTTGCATCCCACAGATCTACAAGCCCGAGGTAACGCTCCGCACGCTCAGCCGCCACCCGGCGGCTCAGGCCCTTCAGCTGGCCCAGGAACAGAACCGCATCCACCAGCCTCATGTCTGCATAGAGGCCGCGCTCTTCTGGCAGGTATCCGATCCGTTGCTTCTTCTCTTCGGTCATAGGTCCGCCTAGGACGGAGATCTCACCCGCAGTGGGGGAGACTAGGCCAAGGGCCATGCGGATCGTCGTGGTCTTGCCGGCTCCATTCGGACCGAGCAAGCCGAAGATCTCCCCCGGCTGCACGTCGAACGAGACACGATCGACCGCCTTCACGCCGGCGTACTGCTTCTCGACCTCCGAAACGACAACAGCAGTTGCTTTCATGGTCGGGTCAGGTCTCCGATATCGTGCTGCAGCTTCATGCTCGAGTCCACCAGCCAGTTCAGCGCTGAACATCTCGGGCGTGGCCGGCGGAAGCACGTCCGGTGCGGTGTCCCGCTCTGCCACGAGCCATCGGACTGGCGTAGACACCCACGTGTACCCTGAGCCCCCTCATCCTGAGTGTGTCGGGGTTTACTCTGACAAAAGTGGCCGACTGGCTGCAGGAAGCCTGATCCAGCCAGGCTATGGAGCGTCCCGCGCCGTCCGGCCCTCCTGCAGAGTTGGCTGTCGGGCAATCGCCTCAAAGAGCCGCCCCCTTGCGTCTTTGTAGAAATCCGTGTATTTTCTACAAAGACGCAAGTGACGCAGCCAAGTCAGCGTGATGGGGGTCCTACGCAGGAGACCTAGAATGGGCGAGGCTATAGTGAGCACAACCCGCCTTAGGAAAGACCTGGATGCCCTCGAGCGGCGGTTCCCCAGGAGGGCTTTCAGCGTCGACGAGGCCGAGGAGGCCCTTGGGCTCAGCAAACGCACGGTAAGCCTGATCCTCAAAAGGGCTGACCGATGAAGGGATGATCGCCCGCACCGGCAGGGGGACCTACACTCGCCTCCCCAGGCCCACCCTGATACCGGACCCCAAGACGCTACCATCGGCCAGCAGGACACTCCACAAAGCCCTCACGACCGAGGGTATCCAGTTCGCACTCTCCTGCCTGGATGTACTCGCCGGCTATACCCACCTTGCCCTTCGCCAATACCCACACTTCTCCTGGGTGGCAAGCGGATCTGAAGACTGGGCAGCCGAAGCAGCAGAGAGAGCCGGCTTCTTGCCGATCCGTGAGCCGAAGAGACCACAAGTCCCCCTCGCTCTTGACCTGGCCGGCGACAGGAATCCGCTCATCCTGCGCAAGACGTCGATCTTCTATGCGACCGTCGAGAGGGCGCTCGTAGACCTCCACTACGAGGTAACGCGGGAGAGGTATCCCCTGGACGGCGCCGAACTCTCGCGCGTTTTCTACTACGTCCTCACTTCGGTCTCAGCCGACTTCCCGAAGATGCTTCGCTACGCAGGCCTTCGACGACTTAGACAGGAGATCCTCTGGATCCTCTGGCAATTCGGGGAACGGATCGATATTCCTGAAGCATACCTCGATCCCTCGGCTAGGCCAATAAAGTTCGTGCTCAAGCTCCCGACCGTCGACGAGGCCATGACTCGATGACTAGGCCACGAGGACTCGCGCCGTCCTCCCTCCTCCCGAGGGATTGTTTTTCGGCCGAATTCATCACGCGCCGCTCTCAGGAACATGGATTCGCGCAGCCCAACACGCTTGAAGCGCTGCTCTGGGAGTATGAGATCTTTGCTCAACTCCAGGAGCGCGTCGAAGGGGCAGCCAAGCTCACGGGATGAGCAGCCACCCAGTTGTTCGTTTCCCCTGGCCGCCAGAGGTCGAGCCTGGACATCGATGTTCTTACAACCAACGCTCCCACAACGCTCCCAGAGGCTCCCAAAGGTGGCAATCGAGGCTCACCTCGGCACACTTGCGCGAACTGTGAAGCCGAGTAAAGTGGTAATCTGTCATGCCCTTTGGGGCATAAGGGGGGACGAGCGTCCTCAAGCGGGGGCCCCTCTTTCCTGAACGACTGCTCTCGGCGGGTCCGAATGTTGCACGCTGCAAGGCGCAACAAGATGCAAAGCATCTCGGACGGGCCAGAGGAAGACCGACAGTGCCTGGCGCAGCACGCTGATGTTCTGTTTGCCAGGACGGCCCCCATCCTGGTGCCCGGGGGTCCAAATGCACGGGAGAGTGGGGATACATGGCTGTTGCTGAGCGCTGGTATGTCCTTCGCAGCAAGCCCAGGAAGGAAACCTTGCCGGCCAGCAGGGGTTCTGCAGGGAACAACGGGTCCTTGCGCTGCTTGTCCGGGGCTTCTAGAATGAAAACATAGGTCTCCGTGCGACGGTTGGATCTTGGGAAAGCCCTGCTCCAGGAGCGCACGCTGGTGCGTCAGGTGCACTCCTCAGAAAAGAGCCAGCCCCGGTCTATTCGATGAGCGTGCCGGGACTGCACGCGCTGGGATCGATATGGATCATGATTCGGCCGATCCTGGCCGGAGAAGGGGGCATCCATGCCTCGGAACTACACCCCAAGGACATCGGGAAGCCTCTATGTCGTTGTAGTGGCTGCCGTAGTCTGGTCAGGTCTTGCCCCTGGTGTGACGCAAGCCGCGCCTGACCTGCAAGAGGGCCAGGCTACGCCCACCCCCACGCCGACGCCTCCAGCGGAATCAAGCGAGACACCCACTGTCACCGCGACGGACGAATCCACAGCTACTGCTACACCGACCCCAAGCTCTACCGGCACCCCGGCTCCACCTGGTCAACCCCTGAGACAAGCCCACGTTCCCGATGAGCTCGTGGTCAGATTCTCGCCCGGCCTGTCGGCGCCGGCCATGGACAACACCCTCCGCGGGCTGGGTGCTGAGGTCTGGCGGGAGATCCGCGGACTTGGCATCCAGGTCCTGCGGGTGCCCGAGGATAGGCTGGATCAGGTTCTCGCTGCGCTCAGCCACAATCCCAACATTGAGTTTGTCGAGCCCAACTACATCGCCACGACTATGGATGAGATCCCGAGCGATCCTCACTTTGCCGAGCAGTGGGGGCTGGCAGCCATTGGCGCCCCGGCGGCATGGGGCGTCACCACCGGCTCCGCGGATGTAACCATCGCCATTGTGGATACGGGGGTTGACCTCACCCATCCCGATCTGGACGGCAAGATCGTCCGCGGATGGGACTTTGTCAATGATGACGCCGACCCCAAGGACGATAACGGCCACGGGACCCATGTGGCCGGCATTGCAGCGGCGGAGAGCAACAACGGCATCGGCGTTGCCGGTGTCTCGTGGGGCGCGTGGATCATGCCCATCAAGGTGTTGAACTCCAGCGGGTCCGGCTCCTACGCAGATGTGGCGGCGGGTATAGTCTATGCGGTGGACAACGGAGCCGAGGTGATCAACCTGAGCCTTGGTGGGAGTGCACCCTCCGAGGCGCTCCGGGCAGCCATCCAGTACGCCTACAGCGCAAACGTAGTCGTTGTGGCGGCCGCCGGGAACACCGGAGCTGAGGGCCTGATGTATCCCGCGGCCTACCCGGAAGTGATTGCCGTAGGAGCGGTAGATCGGTCAGTCAACTGGGCCGCCTTTTCTAGCTATGGCCAGGAGCTTGATTTAGTGGCACCGGGGGTTGACATTGTTAGCACGTGCAGGGGTGCCAGTTACTGTGTCATGGCGGGCACGTCGATGGCCACCTCGCATGTTACCGGTAGTGTGGCCCTTCTTCTGGGTGTTGATCCATCGCTCAATCCTGCTGAGGTGAGAGCCCTATTGCAGGCTTCGTCGAGAGACCTCGGGCCGGGAGGCCCGGATTCGTACTTCGGCGCTGGGTTGGTATACATCTCTTCTGTCCTCTCGGTGCCGACGCCAACCCCCACGCCCACTTCAGGCATAGCCGAAGACCGCTCTTCTGCAATGATCTCGGATACTCTATTCCTCTACTCGTCCCCGCTGCTTGATTTCGATATACAGTCGTTTCTCAACGGAATGCCTGGTCCCCTGGCAGCATATTCCGAGTCTATTGATGGTGCAACCTGGACTGCGGCAGACACCATACGCCATGTTTCCATGCTCTTCGGGATAAACCCCCAAGTCACCATCGTGCTCATTGAAGCGGAAAGTGGCGCACTGACTCACCGAGACGCTCAGATCCCGGTTCGCCTAGGTCAAGACGGCGCCGCCTCTGGCTTCCACTACTACGTCTACTGGATTCTCGAGGAGACATTGAAAGCGTATGATGCCCACCGCTATGGGGAGGCAGTGGGCGAGATTGCCTTCCCCGATGGGGGAGCCCGAGTCGTACCTCTCGACTCGAATCCTGGTACGTATGCGGTCCGGGTGGCGCTGGCGCTCGAACTCCTGCCCGAAGAATGGGATGTATGGTCGGCAGGACCGGAACCAGCTTTCACACAGCTCTTCTTGGAATGGTTTGGCGATGCGCTAGGCGAACCTCTGTCCGCACCACCTACTGTCGCTTCCTTGCCCGGCGGGTATAGGCTTCCCTTTCCGGTGGGCGAGACATGGTACTTCACAGGCGGGCCGCACAACTATGGCGGTGGCACTCCAGGCTGCGTATCAGGCAGTGGATGTCCGAGACCTTGGTCGGCGATTGACATCGCGCAACCACAGATCATTACGTGTACTCCGGGAAGCACGGCCTATGCAGGTGACCGCTGGGTCGTAGCCTCAAGAGGCGGCAACGTAATCCAGTCTTCTCAGGGCTTGGTCGTCGTTGACCATGGGGACGGTTGGCTGACTTACTACGTTCACGTATCCTCAGTAGACAGACGAGGAACCGGAGGCATTAACCAGGGAGACCGAATAGGGCACCCATCCTGTGAAGTTCCCCCAAATGGTAGTACACGAGGCGTACACGTTCACTTTGCCATTTGGCACGAGGGTCAAGGGTTCGTTGACATATCAGGTTCGGCACTTTCCGGTTGGAGTATACAAGAAACAACGCACTACAACGGAACCATGACCCGTGAGGGCATCACGCGAAGGGCTGACACGGGAAGAAAGCCGGGGATCAATGACATCCTACACACCACTGCAACCTCATGCCCTCAGTCCGGTGGGGTCATCCTCTACTGGAACGCGAACCAAGACTGCAGCAACAGCCAGGGCGATCCGGGCTACCGCCAGTATTCGAGCGCCGGTGTCGACAACAACCTCGGATCGTTCAATGATCAGGCCTCTTCGATCTTTACCCCGTCCGGATGGTCGGCCAGGCTTTTCGAGCACGCAGACGGCAACGGCGGCAGCATCTGTATCTCCAGCAGCCAATCGAACTTTGCCACGCTTGGCAATTACCCCGGCACGAGTACGGGGATAAATGACACGGTCTCCCGGGTGGAGGTCTTCAGCGACAGCCAGTGCGGACAGGGGGGCTCCAACCCGGGTGATACCGTGACTCTCTTTGAGCATCCCAATCAAGGAGGAACGCAGTACGGCTGGCACGATCCCGGCGCATTCAACCTGCCCGATTACATGAACGACCGGGGTTCCTCTATCTGGATTGCGCCAGGTTGGGCCGCCCGCGTTTTTGAGCACGCCAACAGCGGGGGCGGAAAGAGGTGCTTCGACGGAAGCGATACGGACCTGACCAACGACACCTACGACAACGGTGTGGCGGTCAATGACTCGATCTCATCGATCGAGATCTACAATCAGGAGACCTGCCCAGCTGCTGGCGGTGGAGACACGGTTACCCTCTACGAGAACCCTAACTTCTCGGGAACTCAGTATGGCTGGCACGATCCAGGCGTCTTCAACCTACCGGACTACATGGATCGAAGGGGTTCCTCCATCTGGGTGGCGTCTGGCTGGTCGGCACGCGTGTACCAGGGCGTGAACGCCACCGGCGCCAGCCAGTGTTTCAGCGCGACCGATTCGGATTTCACCAACGACACACTGAGCGACGGCCAGCCGGTCAACGACAACTTCTCGTCCATCGAGATCTACAGCCAGGAGATCTGCCCCGCAACAGACATGACCCCGCCCACAGGCAGTATGTTGGCGCCACCCGATAGCAGCCAACAGCGGGGGCCGACAATCCTGCTTCAGGCCACGGCCGCGGATAGCGAGAGCGGGGTACAACGGGTCGAATTCTACGGCTGGTCGAACTCGGCGTGGTCCGGCCAGCAGTGGATCCTTCTCGGAACGGATACTGCGGCACCTTATGAACTTAACTGGGATGTAACCACCATCCAGGAGGGCGGGGTCTGGGTTTCCATCGACGTTGTGGATAACGCGGGAAACCACAGCGGGATCATCTGGGATCCGGACTGGGTGTACTTCACGATCGACAAGTCACCGCCCAGTTCCGCTGTCGAACCCCTGCCCGCCCAACAATCCAGCGCCCAGTTTGTCGTGCGGTGGGGAGGCTCCGACAACTATACGCCGACAGCATCGCTCGTCTTTGATGTCCAGTTCCAGATAGGGTGCGTGGGCGAGTGGTACCTTTGGAACAGTACCAGCAGCACGAGCGCGACGTTCAATGGAACTGTTGGTCAGAGCTACTGCTTCCGCAGCCGTGCCCGCGATCTTGCGGGCAATGTAGAAGACTGGCCAACCACCCCCGACGCGACCACATCCATTGTCACGCCCCCCGCAAACGATAACATCGCATCGGCACGCACGATAGACACGATCCCCTACGTGAATTCGCAAGGCACTGGCGGGGCGACCCTTGAGGCCGGGGAGCCAAGCTACACGTGCGGCTACAACAACGCGGCCAGCGTCTGGTACCGCTTTGCCCCTGGCGCGACCGGGCAACTTGCGGTCGATACTTTCGGAAGCGACTACGACACCGTCCTGCACGTATTCGAGGATCTGGGAGGCGGGTCGTTGAGCCCACTCGCGTGCAACGATGACGCGGACGGCCTGCAGTCCAGGGTCATGTTCAGTGCGGAAGCCTCGGCGAGTTACCTCATCAGTGTCACCCATTATGGGAATGGTACAGGGGGTAGCTTGACGCTCAACCTGAGTGAGCTCGCGTGTCCTTCGACCGGCCTGTGCGTCCTGGCCCGTGACGGCACAGGCGGGCCCGCGTGGTACCCAAAGGTGACTGTCCTTGACACGGCTGGTAACTGGGTGGCCGAGGGTTCTGGCGGCTCCGACGGCTACGTCGTTATTGATCCCATCCCCAGTGGGACCTACCGGGTCATCACGTCGGCCTGGGGCATGTTCGTTGTGAGTGACGGGGTTACTGTACCTGGGGTGATGACGGTGTCCGCCGAAGGCCTCCCTGGTGTGCAATTCATCGCGCGCGACTCGGCCGGCGCGGCAATTGACGCTGAGGTGGTGCTGGCTGAATCCCCGAGCGGATTCGGTCCCGTCGGCTATGCCTATGCGGCAACGCCGCTTCTCGTCAACATGACCCCGGGGACGTACGATGTAACGATGATCGGGTACGCTGACCGATACGTGCTTGCATCGGAGAACCGGTCTATCAGCAGCGACGGGCAATCCGTGATCCTCGATGCCTCGGTCCTGCCTACGGACACAGTAACCCTCGACTGGGACGGATTCGACCGGGGCTTCGTGCTCGGCTATGTGCCCTTCACGAGCAGCTACTGGTTCTGGATTGACGTGCCTGACGGACAGTCGGTCACCCTGTCTTCGCCCGAGAGCTACTATCCTCTGTGGACAGAAGTCTCCATGGACGACACGGTAACCGGGGATACATGGGCATATCGCGCCTACGACTGCTGCTTCACGACGGGCTCAGGTGGCTCGAGTACGACACTGACAGTCGGTGGCCCTTTCACAGTTACCGCCTCAAGTGAGCGGGCCAACTACCTCCCTGGAGAGATGGGAACCTTGCGGGCAGGCGTTACGGATGCCCACGGGAATGAGATGGTAGCGATCTGGCACTGGGATGCAGACGCGACCGGTGTGGCATTCCAGGCGCAGGCACCCAGTGGGCAGGAACGGGGTGTCTCGGGCCTGGGTCCCGCGGGGAAGGGTGGCGAGGACGACGAGCGGCTGCCTGGAATCGGAGGCACTCCCGGCAGCGAGGGCTCGACTGGCCAGGTGGGGCCCCCGACCTCCGGTAAGGGAGTCGAGCCCGCCTCCGTAGAGGATGTCACTGCCCAGGGTCTCTGGCTGTTGATCACGCCCAGCTATCAGGTCACTGACGCTCTCGGCGCATCTATCGGCGGGTCGACGGTGGGAGAGGGTCTGTTTGCGGAGTATGAGTTCGCCATCCCCAATCCGGCGAACGAGGGAGTCTGGCAAGGCCGGGCGACGGTGGACTTTGGGCCCTATCAGGCGCCCGGCTCGGGGACGACGAATTTCAACGTCGTCACGGTCACTATACCTAACGATGACTTCGACAATGCCACGATCATCGCGGCTACTCCTTTCACCGCGAGTCAGGAAATGTGGGCTGCCAGTGTCGCTACCGACGACCCTACCTATCCCTGCACGGGACTTCCGCACTACCGCACTGTCTGGTACCGCTTCGTCGCGCCGACGGACGGAACCCTCTCGGTCAACACGTTCGGCAGCGGCTACGACACGGTCCTGGCCGTCTGGACGGGAGCACGCGGCAACCTCTCCAACGTTGTCTGCAACGACGACGCAGCGGGGGTGCTCCAGTCTGAGGTGACCGTGCAAGTGCTTGGTGGTACCACGTACTTCGTGGAAATCTCCGGGTACTCGAGCTCCTCGGTTGGCTCGCTCAACCTCTCTGCAGCGTTCACGCATGCTGTGGGGACGGTCTGGTATCTGGCGGAGGGCTACACCGGAGCTGGGTTTGGGACATACATCCTCATCCAGAATCCTAACCCGGTCGCGACCGATGTCACGGTCACCTACATGCTTCAGGGTGGGGGCATCGAGACGCGCACGATCACCGTGCCGGGAAACTCCCGGTACACCATCGTGGCCCAGGATGCTGGACAAGTGGGTCCTGACCGGGCATTCTCGACCAGGCTGGAATCGCAAAGGCCGATCATCGTTGAGCGGGCGATGTACTGGCCCAATGGTGACGGGACAGTGGGTGGCCACGTTGCCACCGGCATCACGGAACCCAGCACGACCTGGTACCTGGCGGAGGGCTACACAGGGGCGGGATTCGGCACATTCATCCTGGTCCAGAATCCAAATGCGGTGGATGCCAATGTGACCGTCACCTACATGCTGCAGGGTGGGGGAGTGGAAGCCCGGTCGATTTCGGTCCCTGCGAACTCCCGCTACACGATCGTCGCGCACGACCCCGCCCAGCTAGGCGTGGATAGGGCCTTCTCTACCAAACTCGAGTCGGATCAACCGATCATCGTCGAGCGCGCCATGTACTTCGCCAATGAAGGCCATGCGGCCGGTGGCCTCACGTCTTCGGCCACGACCTGGTACCTGGCGGAAGGCTACACGGGAGCCGGCTTCGGAACCTACATCCTGATCCAGAACCCAAACCCGGCGGATGCCACCGTGACGCTCACCTACATGCTGCAGGGTGGCGGGACAGAGACCCGATCGGTGGTCGTTCCTGGCAACTCCCGCTACACGGTCGTTGCCCAGGATCCGGCACAGGTTGGTGTAGACAGGGCTTTCTCAACCAGGCTCGTCTCGGATCAGCCCATCATCGTTGAGCGGGCGATGTACTGGCCCAACGGAGCCAGCTCAAGCGGCGGCCATGACAGCGCGGGGGTTCTTGCCCCCGCGACGACCTGGTACCTGGCGGAAGGGTACACAGGCGCCGGTTTCGGGACGTTCATCCTGATCCAGAACCCGAACGCGTCGGCTGCGAATGTGACAGTGACCTACATGCTCCAGGGCGGTGGGGTCGAGACGCGGTCGGTCACGGTTCCGGGGAACTCCCGCTACACGATCCTGGCCCACGATCCCGCCCAAGTGGGCCTGGACAGGGCCTTCTCAACCATGCTCGACTCGGATCAGCCCATCATCGTTGAGCGTGCCATGTACTTCGCCAATGGTGGGCACGATGCTGCAGGAGTGGTTATGCCATGACCAAGACATCCGAGACCCGCCCTGACCGGAAGAGGGCCGTTTTCTGGACAGTTATCGCGATTGCCGTTGTTTCAATCGGCGTACTCGGTCTCCTCATCGGGACGGGTCGAAGGGAACCCGAGAGAAGCACAACGGCGGGTGACCTGGTGTTGTTCCAAGTGACGGCGGAGGCGGTTCCGGGAGTGGGATTCCAGTTGTCCCTGGCCAATGGCGAGGCAACTGTCTATGTTCCCGGCAGCGCCCTGACCCAAGAGGGCTCCCTGGCTTTGCTCCCGCGCGAGCCGGACTTGTTCCCGGAGGCCGGGATTGAGCCGGGTTGGAGTCGGCCCAGGGTGATCAGTCTTGAGTTCTACACCGGGGCGGGTGCGCTGGTGCCGCACCCACAGCTGGCAAACCTTGTGGATGTCTGCTTCAGGGTCGGTCCGGACGACTGGACAGGATATCTGAGAGACCAAGGTGCATATGTGGTGGAGTTCTACGACGAGGAGGGGTCTCCTCGTCAGTGGATGCGCCTGCCTACGTATGGCAGAGTTGATCAGATTCAGATCTGCGGCCAGGCGAGGCACCTGACGCTCTTTGCTTTGGCTGCCAGAAGGGAACCGGAAGCGACCGAGATCCCAAGCGGACCCTACGCTCCGTGACTCTGCGCGAGTCTCGGTCGGACCCAATGCATGGGATTCGGTAGTCCGCAGGTGCGTTTGATGCTAGCCAGTATGAGCCGACCGGTGCGGTGGCTGCTGTCAGGATGGACGCTGGCAGCCGGCACCTTCCTTGTCTATTTGAGAACGCTTGCCCCTGGCGTTTCCGGATTCGACAGTGCGGAATTCGCAACCGGAGCCTATACCCTCGGTATCGTCCATCCTCCCGGCTACCCGCTCTATCTGATCATCGCTCGACTGTTCATCCTGTTGCCATGGGGGGATGTGGCCAATCGGGTCAACGTCATGTCAGCAGCCTTCGGCACTTTGACTGTCCTCCTGCTCTATAAGCTCGTACGGGAGTTGACAGGTCGGCTCGACGTTGCTTGGGCCGCATCCGCATTCTTCGCGTTCACGAACTACTTCTGGGCGATGTCCCTCGTCGCCGAAGTCTACACGCTGCACACCTTCTTCCTAGCATCGAATCTGCTCCTCCTGGCTGCGTGGCGCCGGTCTGGCGACGACAGGTTCCTTCTTGCATTCGCATTCATGTACGGGTTGAGTCTCTCCAACCATGTTGGCGGCGTCCTGTTTCTCCCCGGGTTCGCTTGGCTGGCAGTGAGCTCGGCCCAGTGGCACAGGATCGGCCCTCGCCGGAAACTGCCTCTGCCTCTGCTCCTGTTGCTGGGTCTGGCACCATACGCTTATCTTCCTGTTCGCGCGATGGCTGTCCCCCCACTCAACTATGTGGGCGCGCTCTACAATGTAGACCTCACCAGCCCGAGCGGGATCTGGTGGATGGTCTCAGGGCAGGCGTATCGTTTCTTTGCCTTTGGCTACGACTGGCCGCATATCACTGGTGAGTTTCTCAGGTTCCTTGGATACCTTTGGCGGAACTTCCTGGGGATCGGGGTTGTGCTGGGAGCCATTGGGGTCGCCTCGATGTGGCGCCGAGACCGGACACGAAGTCTGGGCCTTCTGCTGGTTTTCGCGGCACAGGTCGTGTTCTACGTCAACTACAGGGTGATGGACAAGGACACGATGTTTCTCCCTGCATACCTCGTTTGGGCCGTTTTCGTCGGCGAGGGGTTCAGGCTGAGCATCAACTGGGCCGACGGGATTGCACGTTCCGGGAGCCTTTTGCCCGCGTTCAGGACGAGTTTGACCGCTCTGTTCGTGGCTCTGGCGCCCATCGCCGCGCTCGCCAATTTCGAGTGGGTTGACATGAGCTCGAATGCCGGCCCGCGCATCTTCGCTGAAGGTGCCCTCGACTCCGCTGACCAGGGCGCAATGATCATTGCCCCCTGGTCCTCAGCGGTTGTGCTTGAGTACTACCAGATCGTCGAGGGCCGCAGGCCGGACCTGCTGATCTACAACAGGTCGCGGAGTCAGGTGGCGCGGTATTACCAGTTGTGGGAAGGTGGCGTATCGTCGGTGGCGATCAGGCAGGTTATCGCGGACGAGGAGAGAAGGATGCTCGAGAGGGAGATTGGGCGGCGACCCGTCTACATGGTCGAATACGATCCGCTCTTCGAGAGCGAGTACGAGTATCTCCCGGCAGGTGGGTACTTCGAGTTGAGGCTGAGGGATGGCTAGTAGGCCGTCATGTCTTGTGGTGAACTGTCCATGCCCTGTTGCTGCGGGCGTGTCCGCGGCTCCAAAGAAACAGGCGGAGGCATGCCCTGCGCCGACCTGCAAGCGGAATCCTGCCCACCAGAGCGATCCTCGCTGCGGATGATGGAGATGGATGAGGCAAGATGTCGCAGAGTTCGATCTGAGGGTGGGTTGCCCGAGCCTACTTCGCCCTCAGTCGCGGAGACTTGGTCAATGCGGAGAGCTTGTCCACCATACCGGGCCAACTCCAGACTTGTGAAGATTGCAGCGGTCATCGCCCTGCTGGCTCTGGTACTCGCTTGCCCAGGCTTAGGAGGGCGAGGCAGCGCCCCGACTGGGGACGCCTCCGACAGGGCGCCGGCACCCCACTGGGCCAGCTTGCCGCCTGCTTTGTCCTTCCCGTCTCTGACGACATGGGGCGGA
>CAZBJW010000080.1:13690-16494 GCA_964492135.1 uncultured Anaerolineales bacterium | reverse complement strand
ACTTCCACGTGGGACGATACGTCAGCGCCGAGGATGTGCACCGCAGTGTGAGGATTGCCAACGACCTGGGGGCTGAGCTCATCGTCTTGACCGGCGACTACGTATATGGCTCAGCAAGCTATGGCGACTCCTGCGCGCGTGAACTCGCCTCGCTCAAAGCGCGGTGCGGGGTGGTCGCTGTCTTGGGAAATCACGACATCTGGACCGACGCTGATCAGGTGGCGGCCAACGTTGCGGGCGCAGGCATCAGGGTGCTGCGGGGCGAGGCGCGGGCTGTGGAGGTTGGCGATTCCCGCATCTGGCTGCTGGGCGTGGAGGACACTGGCTACACGGCTGGCTTCTTCGGCGGCTCCTTCAGTGACTTTCGTGCTGTGTGGCAGGGTGCGCGCGACAGGCTGTCCACTTTGCTTGAGGAGATACCCGCCGGCGAGCCCCGGCTGCTCTTGGTGCACAACCCTGACTTCACAGAGATGCTTCCGGCCGCGAGGATTGATCTGGCGCTATGCGGTCATACGCACGGCGGGCAGGTCCGTCTGCCCTTCCTCGGGCGGCCAGCGGTGCCCTCGTGCTTTGCAGAGAAGTACGCCAGCGGACTCGTCCAGGGGCCGATGACGCTGGTCTATGTCAACCGGGGCATAGGTCTCATTCCGCCTCCGGTGCGCTTCAACTGCCGGCCTGAGGTCACGCTGCTACGTCTGCGAAGTGCGTGAGAGATGCGCACTACAGAAAGGATTCCAGATCGAGGTCACGCAGCTTCTCTGGCGTGGGGTTCCCGTTGTTGTGCCACGCCATGGCTGAGTAGAAATCTCTCCTCAGCTGCTCAATGTCCACCGTCATGCCCTGGGTTGGACCGGGGTCTGGGACGCGATCTTCGACGAAGTGGTCCGGCAGGTCGTCGTCAGCACGGTCGGCGGCAAGGCGCAGGTTGATCAGCTTTTCAGCGTTGACAATGCGTTCTCCAACCAGCGCTAGTTCATCCGCCGCAACCTCCCAGCCGGTCGGCGCCGCTGTCAACGCGGCCTCGTCCCGCAGGCTGTAGTCGCACACTATCGACAGTACCGGCACCTTATAGAGACCGAGGGCATCAAGGACCGCCGACACGATCATCGCCCGCCTGACCAACTGACCCTTGCCTTCGAGGGAGAGACGATCCACAGATTTCTCAGAGCCGAACCACTCCTGACCCTCTTTAGCTTCCCAGCGAAACTCGGGTACGGTGTAGACGCTGGTGAAATCGCCCCCTCGGCTCGAGACGGCGTAGCCTAGAGCGGTGCCCATCCCGCCCGTGGGGTCGTAACCCGTCAATTCCAACCCCTTGCTGTGGTAGGCGTATGCCTCCGGGCCTTTGCCGATCACCTGGGCCGCCCGTCGCACCCCCTCAGCCAGGATGGCACCAAACCCCTTCCTCAGGGCGATGGAGTGCATCATCGTCTCCATGGCCGCCGCGTTGCCCCAGGTCAGTTCGACGCCGTCGGTATCCTCGCCAGAGAGAATGCCTCGCTCGTACATATCCATGGCGAAGGCCAGCACGCCCGCGGTTGAGATGGCGTCCATGCCCAATGTCCCGGCCAGGTTGTAGAGATATAGAACTGCCTCGCGGTCATCCACCCCGCACTTGGAGCCCAGATTGATAATGGGTTCGATGTCCGGACGCTCACCCGTTGTGCCAGCGTAGCGCCCTTCACGAATCTCGATTTTCGCTTTGCAGTGGACAGGGCAGCGATAGCAGGATCGGGCGCGAGTTACGTACTCTATGAGGCGCTGGCCGTCGATGCGGTCGGCACCCTCAAAGCGCACGCGGCGATAGTTGCGCGTGGCCAGGAGGCCCGCTTCGTCGGCCCAGGTTACCAGGGAGCTATTGCTGAAACGAGCCCAAACCTCGTAGCGGGGGGAGGCGCGCACCTTTTCCACGCATTCGCGGACCAAGGCAGCAATGGCCTCGTCGTGCTTGACGCGCCGCCGGTGCCCGCACACGGCGATGGCTTTAAGGTTCTTGGCCCCCATCACCGCGCCCATGCCGGTCCGCCCAGCGGAGTGGCGCGTGCCGGTCATGATGCAGCCATAGCGCACCCCGTTCTCGCCGCCAGGGCCGATGACCATGAGTTTGGCCGTCTTGCCCAACTCGTGCTGGAGGGCCTCGGTCGCTGCACGCGTGTCCAGGCCCCACAGGTGGGAGCCCTCGCGGAGTTCAGCCTGGTCGCCGTCGATCCACAGCGTCACCGGGCGTGGGGCGCGGCCGCGCAGGAGTACCGTCTGGAGGCCCGCGCCGCGCAACTCAGCGCCGAAGTGGCCGCCGACGTTGGAGCTGCCGAGCAGACCAGTGAGAGGCGAGAGGGCGTTGACATGGAGACGGGAGGATGAAGGAGCTGAGGTGCCAGTGAGAAGTCCACAAGTGAGGATCAGAACGTTCTCGCCTGCAAGGGGGTCGACGTCAGGCTCGAGGTGCTGGGCCAGCAGCCAGGCGTTGATGCCCCTCCCCGAAAGGAACTGCCGGGTGATGGTTTCCGGCAAGTCCACTCGCTGAATCTCCCCATCGGACAGATTCACAGTGAGCATCTTGGCCGGGAAGCGCATCTGGTCTGATCACCCTTGTTCGCTGGCGGGGTCCGAAACTGTCTCCCATTTGACCCCAGATTGTGGGACCAACTATACCCGAAGCCGGCGAAGCTGTCAAAGCGGCCTTGCGCTTTCCCCTCTCATGGCGCACAATACCGGGCAAGTTGGTCAGTAGCTCTGTGTGTCGCTGGAGCGTGGTAACCGTAACTGTGGAGAGCAGCAGGATGCACAATGAGAAGGTATTGGAT
>CAZBJW010000080.1:0-13680 GCA_964492135.1 uncultured Anaerolineales bacterium | reverse complement strand
GTCCATTGAGGATGCCAGTGCGGTGGGCGAGGCGGGGAATCCAGCGGATGGAGACACTATCCGGCTCTACTTGAGGATTGAAGAGGACAAGATCGTGGATGCGAAGGTGAAAGTCTTCGGCTGCCCGACCGCCATCGCAGCCGCCAGCGCCCTCACAGAGCTGATCATCGGAAAACCTGTGGACCAAGCGCTAGCCGTGCGAAACGAGGACGTGGCCGCCGCGCTCGGCGGGCTGCCTGAGGGTAAACTGCACTGCTCCGTCCTGGCCGAGGCTGTCCTGGCGGATGCTATTTCGCAGTATCGGGGGACAGCCAACTGACCCGTTCTAGCTCACGTTGGATGGCATGACCGCCTCCGTGTCATCGAGGTATTGGATGTACCCACGTCATAGAGCGGGATTCTCCGTCGTGACGCGAGACATGGACCCTCGCCTTGAAGACAGCCTGTCGTGACCGAGCGAGTCCTCTGATGCGTTGTCTCAGATCCTCCTGAAGGCTCCAACACAACAGCCGCATGGGGCCTCCGCTTTGCCACTGGCACCGCTGAGTTCAGTCTGCAATCTCGCTCCGCAGAAGGCGAGTGCATAAGAATGAGCGAAGATAGTTGAGACATGAATCAAGTCATGATATGACATGGCTGCTTGCACCATCTCCAGTTCATGGCAGCGCTCAGCCATTTCCAAAGGAGGAAGTAGATGAAACCCCTCAGTCCCCCCCGTGCAATGTCGATACTGGCCACCCTGTTGGCCGTCTGCGCCCTAGCAGTTCCCACCTTGGCGCAGGAGACGGTTGGTTCGGCGTGCACTGCGACTTCTGCCACCAAAGTCTCCGACGTCCGTCTGAACCTGGACACCGCGATGCCCTTCCCAAACATGCCCGGGGTCCTCTCGATGGACGTCCGGCGGCCCTTCCCCGGGGATCCGGATCGCTAGCAACTCTTCTTCGGCACCTTCGATGACGACAACGTGCCGGAGGAGGACACCTATCTGCCCATCATCGAGTCCAGCCAGTTCTGCGCGCCGTGCCACTTCGGTGTGTTCTGGGATATCGTGATCTACAATTCGTTCGGGGAGTGGCTGGAGAGCCCTTACAGCGATCCCGAAACCGGCAAAACCTGCCAGAACTGTCACATGCCCTCACCGGCGATTCTGCTTGGGGAGCCGATGGCCAACGTAGCGCCCGACGCCGGTGGCGTCGACCGCGACCCGATGGGCATCCACGCTCACACCCAGCCAGGCGCCTTGGACGAGGAACTTTGGCAGAACGCCGTCGCCATGACCACCACCGCCCAAGTCGAGGGAGACGCTACGGTCGTGCGGGTAGAGATCACAAACGACCAGACCGGCCACCACGTCCCCACCGATAGCCCCCTCCGCCATCTAATCCTGCTGGTGCATGCCACTGACGCCGACGGCAACCCACTGACCCAGCTAGAGGGTCCGACGGTGCCCGAGTGGGGCGCCATTGGCGATACGAGCGAAGGACGCTACGCTGGCCTCCCCGGCAAAGCGTTCGCCAAGGTACTGGAGGAACTGTGGACTGAGATCTCACCCTCAGCCGCCTATTGGAACCCGACCCGCATCGTGAGCGGCAACCGTCTGGCTGCCTTCGCTACCGACAGCAGCACCTACACCTTCGCCGCGCCAGAGCCGGGAGAGGTGAACGTAGAGGTGACGCTGTTATTCCGCCGGGCTGTCATCGACTTGATGGACCAGAAGGGGTGGAACGTCCCCGATATAGTCATGGAACAGCAAACAGCGAGTCTGCAGCGCTAGTACTCCTATGCCGGAGGCCCCTGCAGTGTGGCGGAAATCAGCGCTAACCTGTCAGAGAATCGTCACGCACCACATACTGGCTTGCGTACGGTTGCCTGGGCACTAGGCGGTATAGGTGTAGTCAAGATCACCGTCGGGGCGGCGTTCTGCCGACCACGCGTAGCCACCAGACGGGTAGTCACTGTGGCTTGCGGTACCAAGCTCCAATCCTCGAGCGCGGCTTGCAGTCCCCCTTGACACTAGGAAGGGCATCGCGTATAATCATTTACGTATAAGGAGGCATTATCTGCCATAATGTGCCTCTCTGCGAAGCGGTATAGAGTCAAGCGAGCAGTATTCTCATGACTGATCGCGAGTTGCAGGACACTCTGGCTGGATATGAGAAGTACCTAGCGGACTCGGGCTTGTCGCAAGTCACGGTCAAGGGTTACCTCGGGGATATCAAGCAGTTTGCTTCCTGGCTCGCCAGAGAGGGCCTGCCCTCTCCGCTGGCAAGCACAAGTCAGGACATTCGGCGCTACTGCCTGCACCTAGTAATGACGAAGGCCCATCCCCCGGCCACGGCGAATCGCCGCCTGCAGGCTATTCGGAAGTTCTTCAAACATTCCCTTGAGGAGGGGTTGGTGGACGAGGATCCGTCCCTGGGCATCAAGTTGTTGCCTCAGCCTCCATCTGAAGGGGCAAGAGGCCTTGATCGGTCGGAAGTAGAGCGCCTCCTCGATGCTGTGCGAAGCGGCGGGTCGCGCCTCGCGAACAGAGACTATGCCATAGTGCAACTCATGCTACAGACGGGGATCCGGGTGGGGGAGTTGACTCAACTCAAGCTGAGCGATCTTACGCTGTCGGATGATAGAGGTGCCCTGAGAGTCAAAGGGCGAGGGACTTCTCAAGATCGGAAGATTCCTCTCAATAACTCAGTTCGGAAAGCCTTAAAGGCCTACCTGGACGAGCGTTCCGAGCGAACGAGCGGGCACCTCTTTCTGAGCAGCAAGGGCAAGGCACTGTCAGCGCGCTCGGTGCAGAGACTGGTGAACAGCTACGCTCAAGCAGCTGGTCTGGAGAACGTATCCACCTATTCCCTGCGCCAGACGTACGGGCAGCAACTGCTCAGAGACACTGGTGACTTGTCCCTGGTAGCGAGGCTCATGGGTCACAAGCGCCTGGAGACAGCCATCAAGTATATTGTGCCAGGACAGGAGGATTTGAGCGAGATAGCTGAAAGTAGTTCCCTCAACGTCTACTAGTTCGGAAGGGAGTGGCCAGCGCTGGTCCCACTTGGTTCCCGTCTTGTGCCAGAGCTCGATCCCCCGGACCAGTTGGGATTCGGGCCGTATGCCCGACACGGTTTGACCGCTTAGGAGACGGCGACGCTCTCTCAGTTCATAGGAGCTCGTGGTGAAGGAGTGTCAGGCACTGGTGGACCCGCGCCATCCTATGCAGTGCTGAGGTCACCGGCTAGAGAGGCGAAAAGAGATGACAGAATTCAAGATTGGTGACAAGATCTTGCACCCAGTGTACGGGGCCGGTACGCTGGTCTCCGTCGAAAAGCGGGCCGGTGATGGAATGAGCGCGAAGTACTATGTTATCGAGTTGGTTCAGGGGAAAGGTCGTCTCTTGACGCCGGTTGATAAGTCGGAGGAGTTGGGATTGCGAAAGCCCGTCGCGAAAGGAGATCGTCGCGAACTATCGAAGGTCTTTTCAGGACGACCTAGGAGGCTGTCCGAGGACTACCGAAAAAGGCGGAGTGTCGTTGACCAGAGATTGAGGGAAGGTAGCTATGTGGAGGTTGGCCGAGTTGTACGGGACCTGAGATGGGTAGAGAAAACGGGGCGAGCCACCACGGGAGATCGTCGTTTGCTTCGGAGGGCCAAGGAACAATTGGCGAAGGAACTGGCCGCATCCGAGGGAATAGCTGAGGAAGAAGCAATGGAGCGCATAGAGGCGGCCCTTGAGCGAAGGGTAGCAGGCAAGGAGGGCGCAGGCGAGTGAGTCGACTCGCAATGCCACTGCTCCATCTGCGAACGTATTGCCGCAGGCCCGGTGCCCAATGATAGGCTCGATCGGTTAGCAGAGACGGGAAACGTTCGCCGAACGTGTGGAGGCAAGTCAGGAGGACTCCGCGGACGAGGCCGACAAAACTCCGCTCTCGGGACATGCGGTTGCTAGAGAAGACTTTCCATAGCTTGTTGTGCATTACCCAGGACCAATCTGCCTTGGACCGAGATTCGCGTTGTCGACTCAGCTATCAGGCCTGGCGGAGTTGCGAGGTGGAAGGCGCGCCGGGTCTTCGTGTTGCCAAGAGCGGTGGTCTCAGGCACCATTGGGCGTACCACGGCCAAGAAGTGAAGGGCGTTGGTGGTTGCGTCGCCCGGTGATTGGTGGATCATCCGCGCTCCGCGTTAGAGGACGTGCGGCGGGGACTGTATGGAGGCCATCGCAGGAATTCTCAATGGCGCGATTCCGCCCATTCATAGGTACGACTTGAGACGGAGGTACAGGAGTTGAAGAGACCCACGGCAGGCGACACGATAAGTACCCAGGAGTTGGGACTCCGAGACTTGCCCAAGGGATGGAGGGGGGCTACCCTGGAGCAACTAGTGGCCAGTGCCACCCGCATTGTAGAGCAAAGCGAGGCAACGGGCGGTTCTGGGGATCCTCGCTTGGAGGCCGCACTGAAGGTCTTGGAGTTCAACGAGCGACTGAAAGCAAGAGCTAACTAGAACGGCCTCTGGCCAATTTGACCGTCGCAGTCACGGCACCGCGTTGACTCGGACGTCTGCCAACGCTCACGACGTCTCCGCATGCCGAGAGCAGTTACGGATGTCGGTCGACGCAGAATTCACATCCGACTGCACCTCATACGGACAGCTGGGCCCCTGGGTGCTTGACGCCGCCAATCTGCGACCACGACCAAGGCGTGAGTCGCGCACACGTAGCCCACCTGTATGTCCAGGCGACGGTGACCCGTATCCATCTGAGAACTTGACAACGAGTGGCACATAGTCTAGAATTATGGCGCATAAGCTTGCGTTATGTGTCATGATCAGGCTCACACAAAGTCGTGTCCCGGGAACCACGGTGGCGAGTCTACCGTCGACTGCTTCTTACATCGGGCTCAACTTGGTTGACGCGATGACGCGCGCTAGGTCCAGCAGCTGCTAATGATGCAGTGCATCTTGCCAGAGCAGGAGGGTTTGACGGAGGTAGCTGAGAAGCTCTTTTTTGAGCGTACAGTTAGGATGAGAAGAAGCTACGGATACTAGCTGTACAGTTTATGAACGAGCCTCGGTTGAGGCTGGATGGGGTTTCTGACTCGGCTGCCCCGCTTCGCGAAGCGGCAATGTGGAAGCTATGCCGAGTCTTTTTGTTGTGACGTACCAAGTGTCTGGTACAGCGATATGGCAGCAAGACAGGGGGTGTCAGTTGTGTCGGTAAGTCTGAGACCAGGAGAATCGCAGGAGCAGCTCTTGAGGCGCTGGCGGAAACAAGTAGCCAAGAGCGGGATCCTCAAAAGCGTCCGCAGGAAGAGATGGTTTGTATCCAAGAGCGAGAAGCGTCGGCTTGCCAAGGCGAGGGCCATTCGAAAAGCAAGACGAAAGAGGAATCCCTCAAGCAGGCGGCGGCGTGGAACGCGATAGCAAGAACGTCGTAGGAGGTACCATGCCCAAGATGAAGACCCACAAGACGACTGCCAAGAGGTTCAAAGTCACCGGCAAGGGCAAGCTGAGAAGGAGGAAAAGCCGCGCGACGCATCTTCGTCGCCGGAAGAGCAAGCGCAGCAAGCGCGAACTGAGCCAGGATATCCCTGTCAGCAAGGCGGACAGGAAGCGCGTGCGGCAAATCCTCGGCCTGGGAAAGCGGTAGAGAATCGCCGAGACCGGCCATAATCTTTGTGATGCGTGACGAGCTGGTCTGGCGACTTCCGAGTGTGATTGGTGAAGGGGGGGCAGAATGGTGGAGGTGAAACCCCACACGGTGATAATGGTGGATAAGTCACAGCATTGCATGGTCCTTCTCAAAGAGGTGGAAGGATCGCGCCTATTACCGATCTGGATGCGTGTCCTTCGAGCACGGCCCATCGCTCTATGCTTGCAGGGGATTAGACCACGGCGACCTCAAAGCCATGATCTCTTCATCGAGGTCGCTGAGAAATTGGGGGGCGGACTGGTGCGCGCCACTTTACATCAGCTGGAAGAAGATGTGCTTCTAGGCACTCTGTTTCTCTCCTGGCATGGTCAAGAGATAGCCCTTGAGTGCGCAGCCAGCGATGCCATCGTAGTGGCTGCGAAGCAGGATCTCCCGATCACTGTGCCCGATCAGATCATGGAGCTCGCAGGGTTCCGGCCAGGAAAGTCACGCACTGATGTCCCGGCCACCGAGTTGGAAGTGGAGGACGAGAACCACTCTGCCTTCCATGATTTCATCGAGGGGCTAGATCTAACAGGCCTCTAGAATCAGACTTGATGAGGCTGCTGTGTGCGTGCCGGTTAAAGAGGTTCCGGAGAATAGTAGTGTGCTGAGGCTATATCGGTGTCTGCGAGTGAGTATGCAGCCTAGAAAGGAGAGCGGCCATGGGCCAGTTGCGAATCGGCGATCAGGTTCTCCATCCTGTCTACGGAGTGGGCACTTTGGTTTCGGTTGTACATCGCACAAGTGATGGCGAGACCAAGGACTTCTATGTCGTGGAGATGATAAGCCACAAAGGACGACTCGAGACACCGGTGGAGAAAGCAGACGAGTTGGGATTGCGGAGAATTGTGTCAAAACGGAAGCGGGGCCAGTTGTCCCGAATTCTGGGCGGTCGGCCTTGGAAGCTAGCAGCCGAGTACCGGCGCAGACGGGGCGACGTCACCCAGAGGTTACGCGAGGGAAACTTCAGAGATGTTGGCCGCGTGGTGCGTGACTTGGCATGGCGCGACATGACTGGGGCAGCGACGACAGGCGATCGGCGTCTCTTCAAGAGAGCCAAGGGGCTCTTGGCGAGGGAGTTGGCAGCCTCCGATGGCATAGAGGAAGAGGCGGCGATGCAGCGAATAGAGTCCACCCTTGATGAGCGAGCCACAAAGTGGCAAGAGCAGTGGGCATAGGGCGGTGGGCGGTGACAGTGTGGACGAGGTCAGCGTGGGTGACATGTCTGACCACGCGAGAGAGGGGTGCGCGGAGAGGGACAAGATCGAACTTACAGGGGCCCGGCCCGAGTTCCAGGCAATCCCGTTCCATGAAGTGGGCGCCGTGCCTACATCCTTCGTGCCACCGCTCCCACCCGTGAGTGCCAATGTACACGACCAGAGGGAGACCCAATAGGTCGCGTATCTCCCCAACTGACCTGCTGGACAAGACTGCGACAAGGGCAAGTTCTCCGGACAGCTTGGCGAGGCCCCTGCCGCATCCAGGATCTACGGTGGCTGATTCGGGAGTTGGAGCAATCTCGCTGATTGTCCCATCGAAGTCGGTAGTCAACGCCAGAGGCGGCATCTCCAACCCATAGTCTATTGCTGCTTGCATCTCCATCGGCATCCCCGATCAGACAGTGGTGCTAGCAGATTACCTTGATCGCGATTGTCCGTCTGCGGGATGGAAGCGATGACACCGGCTTGTTCGATGCCACTCCCCATGGAAGACGATCTCTCTAAGGGCGAGAGTGTCGTGCGCTACGGGCATCAACCGTTACTCCATTGGCTGACTGACATGAATTGCTGTTCTGAATTGTGGCGGCTGGACGGCAGTGAGCAGCCCCACGTGGTCCGACGCCCATTGCCAACGGCCTCCAATCTCAAACGGGTGATCTAGCACCCGCTGGCAACTGACCACGGTTGCGTCACCCTCCTCTTCTGATACGACAAATACGTAGTCTATGCGCTCTTCTAGCGACTCGGCCCACCCAGAGGCGAGGTCCTCGATGCAACACGTGAAACCCGGATCATCAGGGTGTACGGCCCGATAGCTATCTACGGCCTGAGCAGTAATGGCCTTGATTTGAGGGGATTCCTCTGTAGCGTTGAAGTCTCCAGCGACGATGCTGATACCCTGTCCAGGGCCGGTCACGAAGCGCATCAGAGACTCCGCCTGCGCGCGGTTGACCTCCGGCTCGCCGTTGGTGAGGTGGGTCACGAACACGCGCACCTGTCCCCATGGCGTACTAGCCGTCGCCCCCAGCACCACTCGATGTTCGAAGAACCCGCCCCGAGGCTGTAGTTCCAGGCAGGCCACGTCGACAAGGGGGTAACGGCTGAGAATGGCCTCACCCTCTTCGAAGAGGATGGCCCACCGGTTCCCGTTGGCCCGCAGGTAGACGTGGTTCAGCCCCATCCGCTGAGCAAGATGCTGAGCGGCAGTGCCCAGGCGGGGAGTCCAGGGTACTTCCTGTAGGCAGACGATGTCTGGATCATGGCGGCGAATCTCCTGGGCAATCAGCTCCAGGCGATCCTGCAGGCCGTCGAAACGAGGGAAGCCGTGCAGCATGTTGAGGGACATAACTCTCAGGGGGCCTTCCCGCCGCTCCTCCGCGGTCGCGCACCCCTGCGGGCATCCCCCGACACCGGTACCTGCGCGGCTGACGTTGGACACCCACACTACCACTACTATCGAGACGACAAGAAAGGCGCCTGCGAAACGGCGCGTCCGGCGACCCACATCACACCTCGGCAATTGGGGCCTTCAGTGCCCTTGGTTGCAGAACTCGAGGGCCACACGGGCTAGGATACGCGCGCAGGCTACGACGCTGTCCGTGTCTACGAATTCGACTAGCGCGTGTTTCCCCTGGCCCTTCGGGCCGACGATCACGGTAGGAATGCCTGCCTCCTGCATGAGGGCGGCGTCCGTCCAGATGAGCCCCGTGGCGCGCTCGGGTGGCGCACCCAGTTCGTCGGTGCAGGCTGCTTCGAGAGCCTCCAAGAGGGGCCCGTCCTCGGCCTGCCATGGCTGCCGGGCCATGGTCATTCGCCACCTGGCCTTGAACTGAGGGTCCTCTGCTGCGAGACGGGACAGGATCCTATCCAGTTCGGCCTCGGCTTCTTCCACGGTTTCGGTGGGGATCATGCGCCGCTCCAGGCGAAGGAGGCAGCGGTCAGGATAGCTGCTCCACTCGCGGCCACCCTCGATCAGCGACGCGTGGAGGGACGGATGCATGGACTGTCCGCCCAAGGGAGGTTCAAAAACCTTCTCACAGTGAATGCCGTGTCCCATCCTCTCCAGGTCTCCCAGCACTCGTCCCATCTTGGTGATGGCATCTACCCCCTCGTCAGGCAGACTTCCATGAGCAGTCACTCCTTGCGTCTCGACTTCTATCCAGGCGAAGCCTCCATGGGCAACCCAGACGGCGAGACTTGACGGCTCTAAGATAATGCACCCATCTGCACACACTTCCTTCAGCAGCGCCTGGGTCCCCAGGCTGGCATACTCCTCATCTGCGGCTCCTACCACAATCAGGTCTCCAGCCAAGGGAACCTGAGCCTCATGAATGGCCAATAGTGCTTCCAGGCCTGCCGCCAGTCCGCCCTTGGTGTCCCACGCACCTCTGCCGAAGAGCTTGCCATCTACAATGCGGCCCGAAAAGGGATCATCCATACCTTCGACCGTCACGGTGTCGAGATGGGCGTTCAAGATGAGACTCTTGCCGCCACCACTGCCCGACGCCCGGCCAATGACGTTGGGCCTGTGCGGAGCTACTGCCTGTAGGTCAGCTTCGATCCCGGCTTCGTCTAGGACGGTCGCGACGAAGCGGGCGAGCTCTGCTTCTCCCGTGGCCCTGGCTGCGAGTGAGGGGTTCACCGACTCGATCTGGACTAGCTGCCGCAAGAGGTCGATCGTCCGCCGCGGGTCGATGTGGACTTCCACGTTCCTTTCTTCCTCCTTGGACTATCATCATCGCTGGTCGGCGACCTTCAGCAGATCACTGACTCTGTGAATTTCGATCAGGTTGCTCTCGTGGCGGGTCTCAGTCCTGACTCCCGCTGTGAACAACACGTAGTCGTCTGGTTCGAGGCGACCATCATCCACCAAGATCTGGCAGGCGTTAAGGATGATGTCGTCAGCTTCGTCGTACCGCGCATACACGGGCGTCACTCCGTAGACCAGTTCCAGCTGTCTCTTGACCATCCTGTCGCTGGCGACCGCGATGATGGGTTGCTTGGGCCTGAACCTGGCGATCATCCTGGCAGTGTATCCAGACCGTGTCAGGGTCACAATCTTGTCCAGGGGCATGGAGCGGGATATCACGTCTATGGACCTGCTCACCGTCTCAGAGATGTTGTAGAAGCCGTTCATGGCTATCTGTCCGGTCAACACCCGTTCGGCCTCCTGGGCGATTTTGGTCATCATCTCCACTGACCTCACAGGATGCCTGCCAATGGCCGTCTCCTCCGAGAGCATAACGGCGTCGCTGCCGTCCAGTATGGCGTTGGCCACGTCGCTTGTCTCGGCTCTGGTCGGAGTGGCTCTCTCGACCATAGATTCCAGCATCTGCGTGGCTATGACTACGACCTTGCCACGCCGATTGCAGCGCCGAATCAGATCTTTCTGCACCAACGGCACCTTCTGGTATTCGATCTCCACGCCTAGGTCGCCTCTGGCGACCATGAGGGCGTCCGCCTCTTCCAGAATCTGGCCGATGTTCCTCACACCCTCCTCGTTTTCGATCTTAGCGATGATCGCCTGCTTGTCTCCGGCCATTCTCTTCCTCAGGTTGGAAACGTCCTCTGCGTCTCTCGTGAAGGATAGAGCCAGATACTCCACATCCTTCTCCTTCGAATAGTCGATCGCCCTGAGGTCCTTCTGAGACAGCTGCGCGATCTTGAGTCTCTTGCCAGGGATGTTGACGCCTTTGTCCCGCTGAATCACTCCGTCATCGGCGACACGCAAATGCAGCTTGCGGTCCGTTTTCTTCTCAACGGTCGTGTTGATTGTGCCATCATCAATAGCAATTCTGTCTCCGACGCTCACCTCGTCATAGAAGTCGTAGGAGAAGTTGAGTCGCTCATCGCCGAAACCCGCCACAATCACGTCGCCATCGTCCACTTCCAACTGATCCTTGGTCCTGATCCTCACTTCAGGCCCCTTGAGATCCATGATGATCGGTATCTCGCCCACTGCCCTGGTCATCTGGATGATCTGATCGTACTGCTCGAAGTCCCCATGGGCAGTGTTGATGCGGGCGGCGTCCATCCCCGCGGCATACATTCTCTTCATCGTGTCTGGGTTCATGCTGCCCGGGCCAATGGTGCATACTATCTTGGTCTTCTTCTCTACTCTGCTACTCATGTCGTCTCCCGTTCTGTGCACCCACTCTCCGGTGCTTCGCATCCACACGAGCCAGCTGCTTGGAGGGCGGTCCTGTGGACAGCGGTATTCTTTCTGAGGCCTGAGCCGCTGTCGATGGCAGGTGTCACACTATTGTATCACTACCCTGCACACCCGTCGAGGTGAGTTGTGCCGCGGTTCCTGTATCCGATCTGGCAGGGAAAGGCGTGAATCGGCTAGCGCGGTCTCGCTCGCGCTTCTCTCGCTGCGTGAACGCCGTCTTCTCTCAGACCGATTGCACAGCAGGCCACAGATCAAACTGGGTATTCCCCGGGGTCAAGCTGGAGGTCGGCGTAGGGGTCCACGTAGGTGTGGGAACAGCAGTGGGGGCGGGCGGTGGTGGAGTAGGGGTTTCGGCGATGGGGATGAAGGTGAAACTGCGCAATACGGTATCGAAGGCGGCCTGTGCCTCGCTGCCCTCTGGGATGTCGAAAACCCCCGCGGGCTGGAATGGCACGTTCCACCAGAAGATGAGGGCGTACTCGCCTCCACTGTGGGTGACTGACAGCTGGCGATCCCTAAAGCGATCTTCTGGCAATCGGGGAAAGATCAACTCCATGGCCGGTTCGCCATCGAGTATCGGGCAACAGCGGGTTTTGATCTGCTGGCGGGACCCAGGCGCCAGAGTGCGAAGACCGTACTCCACAGTATCGGTGATAGTCTCTCCCATTGCCGGCCAGTACCGGAAGACACTGAGGCCGTAATGGTTGCCAAACTCGTCGGTAGTTTGAAAGTTGACGGCGTCGCATACTCGGTCCGGATCATCAGTGCAGGGCCCATGAACCAGATCGTATACCTCCCAATTGGAGGGATGCTCAACAGCAAATCCAAGGTCGGCGCTGCTGTACTGTATAAGGTATGCGGTAGCGGTCGGAATGGAGGTAGGAGTGTCACTGCCTTGATGCGCCCGACTTGCACATCCAGTCCCCAGAACTAGAGCCGTGCAGATCAGGGTCAAGCCCCGCACCCAGGTCACAGCCTTTTTGCCCACCGTGGATTCGCCCGATCTCCCGGGCCCTGCGACGGGGCCCACAGTTGCCAGCGCCATGCCGGCCTCCTCAACCCAAGTCCGATGGCGATGAGAAGCCCTGGCCAAAGCACAAAGTGTGGTTTATACATACGCTCCAAACCGACTTCAAGCAGGACTACCATATCCCTCGCATACTCGACGATCATGATGTAGGAGTCGTCGTCAGCCCCGATCCACAAATGAAGGGCTATGGGCAGGAGCAAGAGTACAGCGCCAAGCCCCAGGGCGAAGCCGGATGCGGTGCCAATAGCTGAAGCAAAGATTCTCCGTCGCATACTTCTCCCTCCTTCCTTGGCAGACTCTCGCCTGACGGCCCATGCTTGCTATCCGCTCTCACACCACGCCTGCTACGGAACGTACACCGGCAAGTCCTGGACGAGGAACCTATTGTCAACCTTCGTCACCGTGAATGTGAATTCTCTTTGTGGGGGCATCTCCTCTTCAGTTGCGCCACAACAAGGACCAAGCACGAATGGGGTCCCATCGTCATTGACAAACTCGACTAAGAATCTGAACTCAGTCGGCGATAGCTGTTCTTGATCCACGATTTTTCCCATCTGGACACACATCAGACCGTTGGCCGTACATCCCCGCTCAAACAGCGTGACGTAGTCGTCCCCATCCACGTCAGGATTCCACACTCTGAGGATTTCGTAGCTGCCGCCATAGTGCTCGATGGCCTCACTATACCGGCCTGCGTGCAACAATGAGAAGTAGGTACTCAGAGCTTCGCGCGCGCTTTCCAACGCAGTCGGTATTGACTGGGTCGGGGTGGAGAACGGGGCACTGGAGGGCGTCGAAGTAGCTGTCGGACTCGTGCCGCAAGCCGCTCCCACCAGGACTAGCATACTGAGGATAAGAAGACTGACGCCTTTCGTGAGCTTAGCTTTGGTTACCATGCTCCGTCTCCCCATAACTGACATTGATATGCTCCCAAGTGGCCGTGCTTACCTTTACATTCAAAAAGGCCACAGACTGTCACCTTGCAGAACTCCGCAGGCGGCGTTGTCTGGGCCTCAAAGCAATTGCTTCTGGATCTGATGTCCGCGCCTTCGATCCAGATGGCGGGCTCGGTGAGATAGACTGCACGCCCTACCTGATAGGTCGATGCGCCCAAGGCACTGGCCTCGAAACCGGAGACGTAAACGCCCTCGGTGCAGATCTCTCTGCCCTGATAGCGTTCCGGGTTGGAGAGCAGATCACTGATGTCTACCTTCATGCTTTGGATGCAACCATTGATCAGAAGAGCCAACACAATTACCGTGACGATCGAGGCGCCTCTTCTGATATGTAGCGCTGCTCTCACGCGTAGCTCCCCGTGCCTCGCGGCGAATCAGTGTTCTGCTGCCATGGTGCACACAATCCTGCAAACCAGATCAATGACCGCAGATGGGCCCTAGTCATAACCAACGACGGGCTCAAGCTTATGGTTCACTTGACAAACCTTACCAAGGACGGTCGGCAGCAGTCCCTATTGCGCGCGTTTGTAGACCAGCACCCCGCCCCCGTCGGCCAATATCTCGAGCTGCCCGTCAGTGACGATAAAACGAGTTTCTGCTCTCAAGGTCTGGAGGTAATG
>CAZBJW010000079.1:3974-16592 GCA_964492135.1 uncultured Anaerolineales bacterium | reverse complement strand
GCCACGCGCTCACTACGCGTTCGGGTCCTCGAAATGTCCAGAGTGATGGCTCGCTCACCGAGTCAGCCGCGGCCTCCCTGCCAAGATCCGCTTCTTGTCTCGAACCCCTTCCACAGCACGCGGGCGACCGATGGGCGGTGGGTCTCTATGATTGACCGAAAAGCAGAACGACCAGTGCAACCACCAAGACATATACCGCCGGAAAGCCCAAGAGCGTGTACTTGTCGATTGTCTCGGCCAGAGCTTTCTTTCCAGTCATTTCCAGCCGTTTCAGGTAGACATTGAACACGACGACCAACACACTCTGGATGAAGATGCTGATCATGATCACATCCATGAGCGTCAGATACCCCAGGTGGGGCAGATCATCGGAGACGGTGAAGTTGAAGGCGATGAACGCCAGCAGGTTGGCGCTGGTTACCTCGATGCGCTTCGTGTAGTCTGCCAGGAAGAAGCTGACCAAGGCAACAATCATGATTAGCGCGAGTGGAACAAGGATGCGGAATACGTAGAACGTCATGTGTCGCTGGGCGACGAAGCCGAAAGAGAAACGAGAGCCGAACTCCTGGCTGCTGATACTGGTATCAAAGCCCGTGACAATCCATTCTTCCTCGCCCAACTGCTCTCCGACAGCACTGAAGCCTTCCAGCTCACCGTACACGACGCGCTCCTCCGGGAAGAGCGAGTCGATACGAATGAAGAACTCCTGCGCATCGAAGGGGAAGAGCCTGAAGTCGAAATCAGGCGCTTGCAGGGTGGTCGAGAAGCGCTCGAAGTAGGTTGCTTCGCCATCGGGTCGGAGTACGACTAGTTGGTTCTGAGTCCACCTATTCCCCTGCTGATTGAAAACCGTGAACTCAGGCCAGTCGAGCCCATTCGCGGCAGCGTACGTCACGAATTGACCGCCGGTGAAAAGCCTGTATCGGCACTGGCACTCGTCCGGACTGAAAGCCAGTGCGGGATCCTGCCAATCCATCTGGAGGCTGGCCACCACGTCGAAGTTCTCTGCCTTCTGGTCAACGTTGGCGATCTGGTCCAGTTTCACCCCCACCCGAACTTCGATGGGCTGAAGCAGTATCGGTTCACCCGTGCTTGCAGCGCTGCCCTCTAGAACGTCAGGGGCATTGATGCTCACTAAGACGCGGTAGTCGCCCGTAGTGAACTCCGCGGCCCCTATCCCGCCCGAGATGTGCAACGTACAATTGGCGGCGTCATCGTCAAACGTGTGCTGCAGCGTTGCACTGGTTCCTTGCCCCGAAAAGTTCCCAGTACTTAGCGGCTTCTCGCCGAAATCCTTCAAGAGAATGATAGGTTTGAGGTCGCCCGAGGTCGCTTCGATGTAAACGAATAATGTATCGCCGGCATCGACCTTTCTCAGCGTGTAGAAGGTGGAGTTCTTGTCTGCGGTGAGCGTGCCTGTAGTCTCCTGCGCAGCCACACCAGCAGCGGAGACCCTCCGGTCAAGCATGGCGATAGTATCACCTGTGGGCTGCGCACCGTCTGATAGCACATCTGGGGCATCTATCCCAATTGCGAGACGAAAGTCGCCGAAGGTTTGCCGGGCGGGAGTGCTCATCACTATCAAGTAGTAGTCGCCACCGGCTGGAACTCGATACTCGAAGGCGCCAGCGTACCCCATGCCGCTGTCGTCATCCCAGGCCACGAACAACTCGTCGGCGAATTGGGGTATCACCTCCAGAGGATCGCGCCCGTCAGCTGTGGCAGCTGCCACCTCCTCCTCGAAGCTGTCTCTCGCTGTCTCCCTGTCGATTTTGTGGTCGGCCAAAGCCAGAAAGGGGTCCAGGTTGCCAGAGGTGCCGCTGGCGTAGACGTAGAGTGTCTGGCCTCGCGCCAGGTCAGATATGGCATAGAAGACCGCTCCATTTTCAGGCTCGATGTACCCGGTGACTACCTGCACCGCACTGCTCTCTTGGATCTGAGCAGCGACAGGGGGCGCCACAGGAAAGAGAAACAGGATGGTCGCCGCAATCGGGACCACGGACCGCAGTCTCCCCAGCATACCCTTCCTCAAGTATTGGATAAGTGCGCCCCGCTTCATTGTTAGATTGCCTCGTGAAGCACACTGAGGTGCTGGAGCAGAGCACCTCTCTGCAAACGAGACCGCTAGGAATCGACTCGGTGAGTGCCCTTCTCCCACCGAGTCGATCAGTGAACTTCCACTATCTCAAGCCATCTCAGAGACCTTGTGGGATTCCTAAGTGATGGCCCCGGACGCTCTCTAACCGGCGCCAAAGGTCTCCTTCAGCTTGGCCTCGTCCTCCGCAGAGAGCGAGGTCTGTAGGATCTTGCCCTTGTACTGCTTCAGTTCGTCCACCAACTTGTCGGGCGTGGCCTCCTTGACCAGCAGGAACAACGCCGAGTGGCCGGGTTCGATCGTATCCGCGGTTTCTTTGATGAATCCGTCGTCCACGCCGATGTCCGTGAAGTGCGCCGATACTGCACCCGACAGGGCTCCGAGGGCCGCTCCCAGCCACGGCATCCAGAAGATGATGCCGATCAGCATACCCCAGAAGGCACCCCCGAGGGCACCCTCACCTACCAGATTGACAGCCTGCTTGACCTTGACTTTGCCATCTTGCTTGCGGACAAAACGGCGGCGTCCTCTAGCGTGACCAGGTGGCGTTTCTGCATGCCCACCAGTGCATCACGCATCTTCTCCGCGCCGGTTTCGTTGTCAAAGGCCACCACTATCAGGTCACTCATCTTCTGCTCCTTTCTGTGTTAGGATACCCTTGCCGTGTCAGCTAGACCAAATAGCGATGTGTACCTCTTGCTCGACCCGTGAGCTCCCCTAGTCATCCTTGAGGAGCATGGAGAGAACGAACGATACGATGCTGACCACGAGTCCTCCAACCACCGCAGGCAAGATACCGTCCACATAGAACCCGATGTTCAGCCAGTTGACCGCGAGCCACGAGGAGAGCCACAGCGTGAAAGCGTTGATCACGATCATGAAGAGGCCCATAGTGACCACAATCAACCCGCAGGACAGAAAAGCCAGGATGGGCCGGATGATGGCGTTCACCAGCCCCAAGACGATGGCCATTACGGCGACGGCGACCCAGGCCTTGTTGTCCTGCACGGTGATTCCGGGCACGATCCAGACGGCCACCCCCAGCGAGACGGCAACGATCAACCAACGAATGAGCAACTTGGCCAACATAACCCTCTGTCTCCTTTCTTCCGCTGACGTGTGCTAGACAACCTCCTTGTTTACAAGGTGTAGCTGTCCACTTTTGGGACTGACCTCCAGCTGCGGGTAGAAACGACTGGACACGAGCCGCCAGCCAAACTGCACGGGCGGGGGCGTCGCTGCTGTGCCAGAACGGCGCACCAAGGACTCCCAGGACGCGGTTTGCCCTCGAAGAAGCGCGGGGAAACCCGCCCTCTCGTGGACTGTGGCACGGTGTCACAGACCTTGAAGTCCCGGCGCTAGGCGCCGCCCAGTTCGCCTATTAGCGCCTCTATCTCGGCTTCGAATTCTGCTTTCTGAGCCTTGTACTCCTCCTCGCTTATCTCCTCTCTGTGGTACATAAGCTCCAGGTCGTCCAGCTCCTCTTCCAGGATCATCTCCCGTTCCAGGAGCTCCTCTGCCTCCACAGCAGCCGCGAGTTCTGCGCCCACTTCGACCAACGCGGAGGGATGGAGTAGTCCTTGAGCGATCAGCACACCACCGGCATTGACCACGTATTCCTTCAGCCTCAGCGCCCAGGTATGCTCAAACAGGACCAGGACGCCAGAACTACCTCGTGGTATACGATCCGCCACCTCGCGGACTTCCTCCGCCGTGAGCCCGAAGTCATTCTCCGCCACCGCCAGCGCACCGGCCACCGCACCTACTTCAGCGCCCTCAACCCCGGCAGCGCCTAAGCCGATCAAGCCCCCTACAACGGCGCCAAACTCCACCATCTCCTCCATGTCCAGGTCAGAGACCTCCAGGGCAGAGATGTTGCCGTCCGTGTCCTTGGCCACAAAGAGGAAGTCGATGAGCCTGATGATGCCGAACTCCCTCACCCTGTCCAGTTCATCCAGCAGGCCGCCAATTACCTCGTCGTTATCAAAGGCGACAACAGTGAGCTGTATAGGTCCATACATGATCCAACTCCTTTCTCATTCATCTTTCGTCCTACTCAGACCATTCCCCAAGCCAAGTGCAGGACCACCACTCTATTGCCGCGCAATCGTGGGCCACCCAACGGGGAGCAAGCCTGTCTAGCACCGAAGTGACGGAGTGCGAGTGATCTCGGGCGTAATCCGTCGGCGGCAGTCAGTCGGAATGGGTGCTATCAGGCAAGCAGCTATCTGAAGATCAAGTAGCTGTCTCTTCTTGATGCGCAGCGCTGCCCTCGTGCCGCAAAGCACGGTTGCCCCGGAAGCAGGTACCTACGCCGCCGATTCCGCCTTCGTAATCTCGGCCTTGTCGTCGTCGGTGAGTTCTATCTTCTCGATGCCCAGATCTTCCATGGCAGCTACGAGTTCTGCTTCCGTCAAATCATCGGCCGACTTGCCGGTGTGCTGCTCGATCTTCTGGACATCTCTCGTGGCCAGCTTGAATGTACCGTAGGCCGCACCACCAATCGCCAAGACCGTGAAGCCCGCCAGAACGAGCCTCCTGCGCCGCCTGCGCCGCATTCGCCGGACGGTCCGTCTTGACGTTCTCCTTACACCGCGCCTCGCAACTCTCCTTGGTCGCATTTCCATACCTCCTATTCGCTCTCTGACATCGGTTTTTGATTACATGCAACTGGAGTCAGGTCTGCAGTCTCCGCCGGTCTCCTGCTCTGTTCCGTCTTTCTCTTCCACGCGCAACCGGTCGCGGCAGGTTTGCCCAGCCTACGTGGGATGACGCCACTCCTCCCCCTTGCTCCCTTCAAGCAGTTCCTTCACTATCTCATCTGTGAGTGTTTGCTGAAACATCACGCCCTTGTCTCCCGCCAGGGATTCCGGTAGTTTGACGACCGATCCGTGTTCCACGAGCAGAATGAGAGCTGAGGTCCCAGGCTCCAGACGCTCTTGCAGCCCTGTCAGGAAGTCATCGGAGAACCCCATATCCAGCCATCTCGCGGCCAGGCCTCCGGTGCCAGCCCCGGCCAGAGCACCCACGACCGCGCCCACAGGGCCGCCCGCCAAACCCACCAACCCGTCAGTGATGGCACCGAACAAGCGCCCTTGGCTGGCATCCAGGTCTCCGGTTTCCTTCACGGTGGTCGCACCGTCTTCGCCCCGGACCAGCAGTGCCGAGTCTAGAATGTTGATGGTCCTAGCACGGTGCAGCTTGGTGAAGAAGTCCAATCCTTCGCTCGCTCCTTCTGGACGATCATAGGCCATGGCCACCAGCTCAGCGTTCTCCCAGGACGACCAGGAGCGGTAGTGGCGCTGAACTGGTACGGAGGGCAGCTGAGCGACAGCCTCCTTGTCGAGCTTCAAGTACACGGTTTCTTCTTCGACGCGATCGATGGCTGACAGGGGCAATGTGACCTCCTTCTTGCCCCACAGGTGACCCTCTTGGAGAACGAAATGCGTGATCTGATCCTTGTCCGGGTCTAGGAGCAATTCAGCCACGTCGCCGACGTACTCGTCGGTGGCTTCCACAGGCGTTCCGCGGCGCACCGCGATCTCTCCCAACGGGACGTGCTCGACTTCCACGGGGATGCCCATCATGGACATCGGTGTGGCGTAGGGGAACATGTACATGGGCCCACCGGCGTAGTACAGAGGATCCGGCGCCTCATCCTTCACGAAGTGCATTTCGACGAAGGGCTCCATCTGTGTTAATTCGTCCTTGCTGCAGCGTAGGCGGATGGATTCACGAGTGGTTTCCACCACCTGATCGATAGACACCAGGCGCTGCACCAACTTCTCATCTTTGACGACGAAGTGTGTCAATTTCCTGCCCACGGGATCGACGATTACCGTGACCGACTCGCCGCACTTGCCGTCAACACACTCAACCCTGGCATTCAAAGGGATGTCTATCATCCTCACCTCCTACGCCGCATCAGGAAGTCCACCGCGCAGCGGTCATGAACCAGCGCGCGCTGCCAGATCCCATAGTGATGCTGGTAGTCCACTGTTTCCATCATAGCGAAAATGTCTGGGTAACACATCGGGCATTCGTTCAGTTTGCTTCCTGTACGAATGTCCAGTCTTTCATTGAGGCATCGGTGCCGGTAGCCATCGAAACCGAACGCTTGAACGATGTCATCGCACTCTCCTGCACTATCACCATAGCCTCTCCACGCTGTAGGATCTCAGTCCTGACCGCTACTTGTCACTCTCAGTCGAGGTCGAGGACTCCCCTCCGAACGCTTCTGAGATTCGGCCAACGTTCTCCCCGTCCATCTTGACGTTGATATCATAGGTGGTGAAGGGCATATCGACGCCTGCCTCGTCCAGGGCATTCTGCAGGGCGGTGTTCACCCGGTCGTAGACACGCCTGGTATCCTCATAAGATTCAATCCACCATCGGACGCGAAAGGTCATGGCCGATTCCCCCATCTCGTTGTACAACGCGTCCACCGGCCGATCAGGCAGCACGCCTTTCACCTCCCGCACCGTATCGACGATGATCTGCCGCACCCCTTCGATGTCCTGGCCGTAGCCGATCCCGATGTCCATCTGTACTCGGTAAGTGGGGTCGGGATAGGAGTAGTTGACTACCTGGCTCTTCCCGATAGTTGAATTGGGCACGATCACCATGCGGTTATCCCGGGTGCGAATGCGGGTCGTCCGGGTGCCGATCTCCACCACATCCCCCCAGGTACCCTCGTTAGGGATCTCGATGCGGTCACCCACGCGGAACGGACGATCCAATAGGATAGTGAACCCGGCGATAACGTCGGCTAGGGTATCCTGGGCCGCGAGTGAGAGGGCCAGCCCACCGATGCCCAGAGCACCCGCGACGACCGTTATGTTGATGCCAAAGTGGCCGAAGAACACACTTGCGGCAAAGACCAGCAACACCATGAGTGCGATGCGCCGCAGCAGTGTAACAATCGGACTGACTCTTGCTCTATCATCCTCCTCCAGACCTGCGAGGAACGAGTCAATCGCGAAGTCTACCAGCTTCAGCAGAAGCAGCGTGCAAATCGCCAGACCCGCCGCAAAGTAGAGATCGTTCAGAAACGTTCTCAGAGCATCGCTTAGAAAACCCAACCGGAAGGTGGCGACCCATAAAAAGACGAGGGCCACGAGCCATCTCAGCTCCCGCTCAGAGGCCTCCAAGAACTCGTCGTCGAGCCGGGTGGCGGTGCGGCGGACGAGCCGGAGGAGAAGCACCTTGAGCATGCGACGCCCCAGCTGGTAGCCAACCAGAACGAAAAGAACTGAGATCACCACGCTGATCCAGTCGGGCACGGTCAACCCCAGGAAGGATGCTCCGGTCAACCCGATGGCTTCGGTGACATCGACAATCAGTTCATCCACGGGACCGGGGACCGGGGTGGGAGGTGGCGTTCTCTCCGCGATCGCGGTGGCGATCTCGTCGGCCCCTGGGGTGCTTTCGGCATCGTCCCCTGGCGGGCTCGTCGGCTCCTGTTCGGCGGTTTCGGCTGTCGCCAGGGCGGCCTCGCCCGGGGTTTGTGCAACGGCGGCTGTCGCCTCCCCGGTGCCTGCGCCAGGCGCTTCCGGCGGACTCGTGTCCTCCGCATCTCCACCGCCGCATGCCATGGGCAACACTAGCAGCAATAGGGCTGCGCAGATAACCCCACAAAGAATGGCTCTTCTTTTCATTCAGTCACCACCAGAGCGTGTTCCGCGAGCAACAAAACAGGTATCCGAAGACCTGGGCGGGCACTCTGACCTACGGCTTGTGTCGATGCTGGACCTAGATACGCGCCGCGGCTAGGGCTCGCTGCTTCCTGTATCCGCTGGCCAAGCCAGGCCGACAGTGCTACCTCCTGACAAACGCGGCACGCACCCGACGAACCGCATCCCCGTCGCAGGCTTCTAGCGCGCCGGAGGGTGCTGTGGCGATCAACGAGCCGGTGTCTCAGGTGTTTCCACCTCGATGATGATGTTACTCATCATCTCTGGGGTCACTCCCAGGTTGGTCAGGAGCTGCACCAGGTCAGCAGTGGGCTCTTTGTGGGAGACTAGTGTCAGGCCATCAAAGCGCGTGATGGTCAGATCCTCGCCGGAAACGACGATCTTGCTGACCCGTCCCTCTTTGATGTCCTGGGCTACTGTGGTGATAGGTACGGAGGCCAACTCAGGAGGAGCCTCCTCCCCGCCGCGACCGCCGGCGAAGTAGATGATAACGCCTATCACGATTCCCACCACCACCGCCAGGGCGATGCCCCACGTAAGGAGCCGGCCGATGTCCCACGATGGCTGCTCGCCAGGCTCAGGCTGTTCCGGACCAGGCCCTGGAGGCGGAGGTGTCGTAGCCTCAGGTTCCGGCGGTCGCTCTGTGGGCTCGGGTTCCGGTGGTGGCTCCGTGGGTTCAGGCTCCGGTTGTGGCTCCGTGGGTTGAGGCTCCGGTGGCGGCTGCGTAGGGGCAGGCTCCTCCGGTCCGGGCTCCCGAGTTGGCAACTCCGAGTCTGGAGGCAGGATGCCTTCCAGAGCATCGCAGGCAGTGACGAACATGGCAAGTGCTACGAGCACCGCCAGCAGCGGAAAGATCTTGTTGTCAACCAGCATGTTGTCCATTATCCCTTCTCCTTTCAGCAACCCGTCCCACTTATACGCCCTCGGGTACCCTCAAGCCAGACGAGGGGTTTGTCGTACGGTCAGCAAGTCAAGTCACGGCATCAGTCCCGCGAAAGACACGGCCAGAATGGTAGGGAGGAGCACGGCCGATGTCCAGTACCCGGGTGCGCACATACCCTTCGCCTGCGTAAGATGCCGGTGGCGAAAGGCTGTCTGGTCTGTCGTGTCTCAGATCCTGCTATCGTAGGGTTCGAGCTCAAAGGCCCGCGACGTTGCCAGCTGCGAGACAATGCCCAGCGCCGCCAGGACCAGGAACAAGATGGTCCACAGCGGCGAGCCTTGGAGCGCAAGGCGGATCGGATTCTCGGCCAACTTCGCCAGCGTCAGCCCGGCATACCCAAACATCAGCGTGATGACGATCATTCCGGCCCCGCCGATGGCGGTGGTAACGATAATCACGTACTTGTAAAGGTTGAAGTAGATCGTCACCGCTGCCACGACGATAGCCAGGACGATGGCCACCAGCCAGGTGATCAGGCCGAAGTCGAAGCCGATCAGACCCATGATGCCCACCCCCAGCCCGTACCCCAATGAGCCAGCCATCAGGGCCACAGCGACGAGGTAGAACAGGTACGACAGCACGGCGAAGATCGCGCCGACGACAAAACCAGCGACCCAACTGGTGACGGTGGCCAGGAATCCAATCCCGAACACCGCCTGCAGCCCCTGGGCACCCAGGGCAAAGCCCCAGAAGAACCCCCAGATGGGCAGTAGGATCAGGAACCACTTGTAGCCGTTGAGGCAGATCGCCAGCCCCACCACTAGGGCTATCAGGCTCACACACAAGAACTCAAATCCCATGTTAACCTCCTTGTATATCTGCTAGCGTTTGACTATCACTGCCGGCCAGTCCGACGGCCGTGCCACTCCCTAACCCATTATAGGGTCAACTCCCTCGTAACACATCGGGCATTTGTTCAGTTTACGCCCTGTACGAACGTCTAGTTTTCCATTGAAACGTTCGTACAGGTCCTGGCGGGCAGGAACGAGCCTGCGGTTGCGCCACGGCAAGGGGACGGGAGCGCCTGGGTTCGGATCTGTGACCAGCCGAGCCCAGGCCTTCACGCCGTCGCGACGGATGCCAGGCAAGTGGATAAAAGCTAAGGGGCGACCCTCCCCCAGCCTGGAAGCCAGTGGGAGGGTCGTATCGGGATCAGCGAGTCGGGGTCTCGGGCTATTCCACGTTGATGATGACCTCGCTCATCTGCTCGGGTGTTACGCCCAGGTTGGTCAGCAACTGCAGCAGGTCAGCGGTGGGTTCCTTGTGGGAGACCATCACCAGGCCGTCAATGCGGGTAACGGTCAGATCCTCGCCGCAAACGACGATCTTGCTGACCCTGCCCTCTTTGATGTCTTGGGCTACCGTGGTGATCGGTACAGAGGGCAACTCAGGAGGAGCCTCCTCGGCCCCGCGACCGCCGGCGAAGTAGATGATGACGCCTATCACGATTCCCAGCACCAGCGTCAGGGCGACGCCCCATAAGAGGAGCCGGCCGATGTCCCACGATGGCTGCTCGCCGGGCTCAGGCGGTTCCGGTTCAGGCTCTGGAGGCGGAGGTGTCGTAGCCTCAGGTTCCGGCGGCGGCTCTGTGGGCTCGGGTTCGGGCGGTGGCTGCGTAGACTCCGGCTCCGCCGGTGGCTCAGTTGGCGCAGGTTCCTCCGCTGGGCCCTCGTCCTCGCCTGGCGGGCCTATTTCAGGAAGCTCCTCTGCTATCGGTCCGCAGCTGGCAGCCAACAGGCTGATTACTACTGCCGCTGCCAGCAGTCTCAGTAGGTTGTATCGAGTTAGCATATGCTTTACTTTCCGTCTTCGTCAAAGACTATTCTTGATTCCTGCATCTTGATCGGGCCCGATTCCCGATCAGGAGCCTGTAGAACCGGCGGCAAGCCCTACTCATCACGCTACCAATGGCCAGGAGGAGCACGGCCAATGTCCACTATGAGACTGGTCACACACTCTTTGGCAGCGCATGTTGTCAGTGGGCGAATGCCTGTCTGGTCTATCGCGTCTCAGATCCTGTTCTCGTACGGCTCCAGCTCAAAGGCCCGCGACGTTGCCAACTGTGCGGCAATACCTAGTACCGCCAGGACCAGGAACAGGATGGTCCATAGCGGCGACCCTTGAAGCGCGAAGCGGATCGGATTCTCGGCCAACTTCGCCAGCGTCAGCCCGGCAGTGCCGAACATCAATGTGATCACGATGGCCCCAGCCCCACCGATGGCAGTGGTGACGATGATCACGTACTTGTATATGTTGAAGTAGATCGTCACCGCGGCCACGACGACTGCGAGGACGATGCCCACCAGCCAGGCGATCAGGCCGAAGTCGAAGCCGATCAGACCCATTATGCCCACGCCCAGTGCGTACCCCAGCGAGCCAGCCATCAGGGCTACCGCGACCACGTAGAAGAGATACGACAGCACTGCAAAGATCAAGCCGACGATGAACCCAGAGACCCAGCTTGTGACAGTGGCCAGGAATCCAATCCCAAACACAGCCTGGAGCCCCTGGGCGCCGAGGGCAAAGCCCCAGAAGAACCCCCAGATGGGCAGCAGGATCAAGAACCACTTGTAGCCGTTGAAGCAGATCGCCAGCCCCACGAGCAAGGCGATCAGCGTTACACACAAGCCCTCGAATCCCATGTTTACCTCCTTATCATTTTTCTAGCGTTTGACTATCACTGCCGTCCAGTCCGACGGCCGTGCCCCTCCCTACGTTCGGCAAGAACCTACTCAGTGTCAAAGGTGCCAACGACAACACACCGCCAAGCAGTGAGCATTCGGCGCGAGTTGGCAATACGGCGCATCAGGCTTCCGTCCGGCCTTACGTCTCCGTCCTTCTCCCTTTCCCGCCCCTGCGAAGGTTCAACTGCCGGATCGCCCGGCCGTGCGCGAGGGACGGATCAGCCTACCTCCCCGGGTGGGCCATCATGTCGACGGCGACGGTGGCGGCCAGGATGACCACATCATCCTGCCCGGGGGCGATCTCCACACCATAGGTGTCGCGCAGCCGGAACCACTTCTTGGAGACCTCGGCCACCTTTCGGCCACCTTCCCCGGTTCGATATTCGTGATCCAGAATGTTGCCCTGGATCTCCAGGTCTGGGCCGCCTTTGACCTTGACCGTCCAGCGATCGCGAAGTGGGGTGATGAGGGCCTTCTTGACCATGGCCAACGTTTCGCCCTTGGGTCCTTCGATCTCCATGGTATCCTTTACGCGTAGCATCCGCTCCTGGATCTTGCAGAGTTCGTTGCCCTGCATATCCCGGAACAGGAGAGTGTCGCGCACACGCAGCACCTTGCCGTCGACTTTGAAGACCTTCTGCCCGGCTTCGTTCTCAATGTAGAAATCATCGCCGAAAGCAACCAGCTTCTGGCGCATCTGATAGCGGTGGGCCGAACCGCCACGGCCGAATGTTTGGCGCTCTTCACGCCTGGCCGCTCTTCTTCTCATCTTCGTCTCACTTTCTCAAGGATGTTGCCCGGAGGATCAGGCTCAGGGACGCGCAGTCCGCACGCCTAGGAGAGCCAGCTACTGCGGATTGAACACGATCACTACCTGGCCGGTGCCGTCGACGATGTGGAGCTGGCTGCCCTGAAACGTATAGCCAGCCGCAGATTGCAGAGCGGCCAGGAAGGCGTACTCCTGCTCCATGATGCCCGGCGGATCGGCGCACTGCATCATGGTCACTCCCAGCGGAGAGACGGTCAGCAGATCACCGGAGACGGTGTAGCCTCCGAAGTAGTTGTTGCACCCCCCCGAGCCGTTCAACTGATCATCGTCGCCGAACTCCGTGGTCAGAGTTGTGCCGCTCAACACCTTGACCAGGCCTCCGAGGTTGGCGGGATCATAGTAGTACTGCACCTGCCACTTGGTCCCGGCCAGGG
>CAZBJW010000079.1:2519-3964 GCA_964492135.1 uncultured Anaerolineales bacterium | reverse complement strand
GGCTACCCCTGCTTCCACAACCCGCCATCAGCCCGGCGAGCGCCATTGCGGCCATCGCCGCAAACACCGGTATCAAAATCTTTCTCGTCTTCAATGTGTCTTGACCTCCTTCATTCTATCTCTACTGTCAGCGGAGATCGGATTTCACGCCACTGGCCGTCTCCGCAAGCCCACGAATCATGACCCACTTCTGCCTCATCAGTAGCTTGACCTCGGCCCCGGCTCTGGTGCCGTGCCCACGTGCCCGGTCGCCGTGAGCGCCGCACACGTACGTGCCCTTTTCTCCCTCTCCGGTCATCAGCACAACCTACCCCACCAAAGATCACCCGACATCAATCATCCACGGAAAGGCCATCCTCCTCCTCTTGGTCATGGGTACGGCGGTAGTTCAGAACGAGAATGCAGACGCTCACCACAAGTACCCAGAGAGGGAAGATGAATCGGGCTTCTCTTATCCTTTCGGCGCCAATCAGGAACCCCAGGGCCAGGATGTAGGTGAGGATGACCAACCAGCGCGGCATAACGCCAGTCCTGGTCCAAAGCGTACCGATGGCCATCATATACACGCCTGCCATGCGCAGGCCATAGTTTCCAATGATCTCGTTCATGAGCGCGAAGCCAAAGACGTACGTATAGTCGTCAGCCAGGGCCCTAGTGCCCAGAAGCGCGCCAAAGACGGCACCCCAGAGGAACAACAGCATCACCTGGACTATGCCACTGCCGAAGAAGATCGTCGCAAAGAACCGGTCTTCTCGGTGTCCCAACCGGTCTCGTACCACGCCCGTGAACCACAGAAAAGCGATACCGGCAAAGGGCACCAATGTTAGCACCAGGGAGGCGGTACCGAACCAGGCCTCCAACTTGTCCCTAGTAAGGTCCTCCGGCCTGACCCTGACGATGCTCCAGGTCAGTATCATACCGGTGATCATCAGGAGCGAATAGACGATCCCGGCAATCGCCGCGGAACGCGGTGATCTGACCTCGCGGCGCATCAGCTGTTCCCTGTTTTCAGCCAAGATACTCTCCTTTGCATTTGGCAATTTGGCTGATTCCCTGCCTCGAGCGGGCTACGCCAACCTTGACGGCTCCCCAATTCAGTCCAAGAATGCTCGAGTTGCCCGGCTGCTGCTCTCGTCTGCCGTGCTGAGGTTGAGATTGCAGGTCAGGAAAGGAGACCCCATGCCTGCCTCGAATAGCACGAGTTCGATGACACCCTTTGCCTGGTCCAGCTTCAAGTGGCCGAGGCCGCGGTAGCACCGGCGCCACCAGTGGACTCCTCGTCCACAGCGCTCAACATGATGGCCAGCGGGCGAGTATCATCCTGGCTTTCCAGCACAAATACGAGAAGTTGGGTCAAGGGGACCGCCAGCAGCAAGCCAACGGCCCCCAACACCCAGCCCCAGAACAGCAAAGAGAGAAATGCTATCAACGGCGATAGCCTGAAT
>CAZBJW010000079.1:0-2509 GCA_964492135.1 uncultured Anaerolineales bacterium | reverse complement strand
GCCTGAATCTGTGCTTCATGTATCTTGGCTCGATCACGCTGTTTGCCAAGGCGTTTATGAGCCAATACCCGATGAAAACGATGAGAGCTCTGCTCACGCCAAACTGCAGCAACGCCAGCAAGAAGGGAGGGATCAGCGCCAGGATCCAGCCGACGTTGGGGATGACCCTGGAGACAAGGGACCATAACCCCCACAAGAGGGGGAAGTCCACGCCCAGAATCAGCAGCAGAATCATGTCGCCGCCTGCTACCGCCAAACCCGTCAAAGCCCTGCTGTAGACGTACTGCCGAATGCCCTCTCCGTGAACGGTGAAGCGGTCCGCCAAGTCACGATTGGGCCCGAGCGCCTTCCGCACCTTGGCCGGCAAGGTCACGACCTCGAACATCATGAACCCGACTATCGACAGAGCCAGGAGCGAATTAGACAGGAGCTTGCCCAGTTGAGACAGAACGTTAGCGGCAAACTGCACGATTCTAGCGGGGTTCAGCACATCGACGCTCATTAGGCCGGTCGGGTCGATCCCCCTGGCTTCCAGCCATGATCGCGCTGTTGCCTCCAGTTCCGCGATGCGCAGCTGATACCCGGGCAGCTTCTGATCCAATTGGCTTAGCGATAGACCCGCGAAGCCGATTACGACTACCCCGGTCGCCATCACGATCAGGAGCACAATCAAGAGAGCTAGCCCGGCGGGCACGCCTTTCCGAGTTAGCCAGTGCAGGAGCGGCGCACAAAGAAGCGCAACGATCATGCCTAGAAGAACGGGATTCACCAGGTAGGCAACGGCATGGACGCCTGCTATGATGATGACAAGGCAGGCGCCAATGATAAGCATGCGGGTCAGCGGCGACAATTGTGTGCTCGCGCTCATGGGTACTCCACCGACGTTTCCAACAACAGTTTTCTTACTCTGTCCATCATTGATGAGAGTTCCCCGGAATGCCGGTCCTGCGCCAGCCCGCAGGACCGGATCGCGCATCCCGGGCTATTGCGCCCGACATGCCACCCAAGGTGGCATCGGGCTAGGACACAAACACCATCTGGCCCGCGTCGGTTTGGAGGTACAGGAGGAGACGGACGCCCTCGAACGCATACGACTCCACACTGCCAAGCAGCGTCATGTACTGGTCGGACAACGATCCCGCGCCGCACTCCACCGACGTCGCCGTCCCCACGGTGAGGACAAGACGGTCGCCTCGCACGGTGTATGAGCCAGTGCCGCTATTGCAGTCCGCCTGGATCTCGAACGTGCCATCCTCGTCGAGCTCAAGAGTGTAATCCTCCGGGTTTGGTATGACCGACTGGCCCGGCGGCGATTCTTCAATCAGTTCGGTCCACTGCCAAGCGGGGCCCACCAGGCCAGCCGCGGGGCTCGTCGGCGTGGGCTCAGGCGCCCCTGTAGGAGTCGGCTCAGGTGTAGGTGTTTCCGCCTCCGTGATGGTTATCTCCACAGGCCCTCCGACGCTGCTCAGGCCATCTTCACCGGTGACCATGAGCGTCACCTGGAATGTTCCTGGCCTGTCGTAGATGTGGGTCACCGTAGCGCCATCGCCCGAATTGCCGTCGCCAAAGTCCCATTTGTAGTTGGCGATCGGGCTGCTGCCGGGCAGGGACCCGCTGCCGTCAAAGGTAATCGCCTCGCCCACCAACCCCTCGTCCGGGTAAGCAATGACTGGCTCAGGCGGCTGGCCCGAGGTCGGGGTGGCCCCGGGCGCTGGGGTCGGCACGGGTTCGGCCGGGTCTCCGTTGGCGAAAACCATGCGACCGGCTTCGTCCTTCAGATTGAGCACCAAACGGTCCCCGTCCATACCGAACGAAGCTACGTTCCCGAGCGGACCCACGTACTGGTCGTACAGGGACTCTGGCCCGCATTCGGCCATGGTCATCGCCATCACCCCCAGGGTGAGGCTGCTACCATTCACGGTGTAGCCACCGCTGCCAAGGTTGCAGTCCGCTTTCACCTGGTACAGCCCGTCGGGCCGGAACACCAGGGTGTAGTTCTCCGGGTCGGGCACTGCGGACTGGGCGTCCGGCTCGGTTTCGATCAGTTCGATCCACTGCCAGGTGATGTCGACGATACTCTCAGCAGAGACAGGTGGGCTCAGCTCGGGCTCCGCCGGCCAGCGCAGCCAGATGTAAGCACCGACCGCGACGGACGCGATGACCACGACAGCCACCACGACTGCTATCAGGGTCTTGTTCTCTTCCACTTTCTTGCTTCTCCTTACATGCGTTTTCTTGGCGCCGGTGGCTCCATTCCTAGGGCCGTCACGCCACTGGTGAAACTAGATCTACTTGATACTGGACTTTTCGGTCTTGCCATTGGACCTAAAGGACGAGCGCTCATAGTAGCCCGGGGCCACCGGTGCACCACCCACCTGCGACATCAGGATGGGCATGGTGTTCCTTTCTCCGATTGTGACAGCTATCGACCCGATCCTGGCGAAGGCCCGTTCACCTGAGCCCTCGCCAAGACTGCGAGAAAACGTTTCATTGGCGCGCCATGGCAAAA
>CAZBJW010000078.1:10134-16649 GCA_964492135.1 uncultured Anaerolineales bacterium | reverse complement strand
AGTCAAAAAAGTAGTGGAGGCCCTGATGGGCAGGAGCCCCCCACTGCATGCTGTCGCCGTTGGTATGAAGTCGGGCTTCGAGGATGCCGTTTTCCCGCTTCATCATGAGGAAATGCTTGAGCCTTTCTGAGTACTCTTCAAAAGGCATATGAGGAATTGTCCCCAATTCTGCTGGCGGAATCTCCTTGCGTCTTCCGGCATCGGATTCATAATTGGCTTTTATCATTGTTATTCACTCCTTCCTGATAGATTTGACTGGGCGTGACTACGATTGGCTGATTTCAAATCGTTCAACGATTCGCTTCAGCCGCCGGCGGCAGTGGGGTACCGATTCCGCTTGCGTCCAAACATTTCAGTGTATCGCATCATATCGCTGCAGCCTCAGCCAGAATGATTTCTTTGGGTCCCGCTTTTCGCAGCTCCCTGATCACGGCGGCAACAACGGCCGGACTGGTATTCACGCTAGTTTCGGGCTGATAGTCGTGACCTGCGTTCGGCTTGACAACCACTGTGGAATTGGGTTTTATCAAGGTGGTAATTCCTCCTAGAAGCGAAATCACCTCCTCCACCATTTTCCCCAAGTCAGGTCCCTTTACTATCGAGATAATAGATTTATCCATAACAGCAGCTTCCCTTCCAGGTTCTCGATTATTCTGCCCCAGTAGCAGAACCCTCGCTTTCATCGCGCTGTCGAACATATTCGATTATCGCGCGACCCGCTTGAGCTACATGATCGTGCATGATGGCGGCTGCCTGCTCTGCGTCGCCGCGCTTACAGGCTTCAAGGATGGCCCGATGCTCCCCTTGGGTCTGGGGCAAGTGGCCCAACTCGACCTCGACGATAAAGACGTGCAGATAGTGCTGCGTGCGGTATCGTAATATGCGGTTTAGCTCACATAGATGCTTGCGGCCTGATGCAGCATAGAGGGTGAGGTGAAATTGATGGTTCAGTTTTACTAGAGCAACTACGTCGCCAACATGGCTTTCCATTTGCTCGACGAGGGAGGTTAATTCCGTTAGGGTAGCCTTTGTCACAAGTGGAACAGCTAGACGAGTGGCCATCTCCTCCAGAGTCGCCCTAATGTCGTAGATGTCTTGCAACTCATCTGCGCTCAGTTGTGTGACGATAGCACCCCGGTGAGGGAAGATGGTCACCAAACCCTCGGCCTCTAAGTCACGTAGAGCTTCGCGTACGGGCATGGTGCTGACATCAAAACGAGCGGCAATCTCTTCCAAGCGAAGGTGTTGACCGGGGACGAGGTCTCCCCGGATAATCTCGTCGCGCAGGGTCTCGACCAGCGCAATCTTCACCGTGCGGGGGATTGATATACTCGTAATTTTCTATCCTCCTTATCACTACTGAAGCTGTAAGCGTTCGTTTCGTATGTGGTGAGAGAAAATCAGGCAACTTGTCAAGAACTAACGAAACTACAGTTGTTCATGAAACGTTGTTTGATACTTGATCAAATATCAAGCATACTATAGCATACTTGCTTTGCTCTGTCAAGCATTTGTCACCTTCGAATTCAAGACGCCAGCCGACAATCCGTGTGGCCTACAGTACGCATCACTTCGGGGACACCGGACGGATAATCTGCGGGGTGGCTTTTTGGGAATCGGGTGGACGGGAGTTCGGAGACCGCCTGCCTGGGACTCATGTCCACGAACGGCTATCGCGAAGACGTTCATATCAGGCCGACCACCCACTTCGGGGTGGTCTTGAGGATCTTCTCATGTCGCCGTGACGAGATCGAGCAGGGGCGCCAGGAGCCGCGGCGACTGCACGGCTTGGTACAACGGAGTCGTATGCCCGGCCGCGAAGGCACACCCATCCGGTCCTGGGCGGAGAGCAAAAGCGGTTGTGACTTGGCCTGAATCCGCGAACACCTGCACGTCCTTTGACCGATTGCCCAGCAGGGATTTGACGAGCACGGTCGTGGTGCCATAGTGGTCGATACTAGTCAACGCCCGACCGGAGAAGGTCACCCTTTCGGATACTTTCCGCAGACGTTGCTAGAGCAAACCAGTGCTAAGGATACGCAACGGATGGCACGAGAACACGACCCTATCCGGGAGATGGTGACAGTGGTCCTGAAGCCTCATCATTGTACAAGTACTGGTTGGATACGGACCAGGCCCCACGAGGCCGCGGCGATGGACCCAGACTGCCTCAGTCAAGATGGGAAGCTCTGGTGCTTTGGCCATCTTATGACCTCCATGCTCACCCTAATGGTAAGTGTGGGTTCCTAGGGTCCGCAGCACCTCTCGCCGAAGTCCGTAACAGTCTTACGTTTCCAGTTTGCTCAAGGTCTGCAGGCCTTTCTGTGGAAAGAGAAAGGGCTCTCCAGTGCTAGGAGAGCGAAATAGGCGCAAATGGGGGACGAACTAGGCCGCCTCTACTACATAGTATGCCATGCGCTTGTAGGTCGGGTGGGATTCGAACCCACACGGAGAATTCACTCCAACGGATTCTAGCTCCGTGGCGTCTACCGTTCCGCCACGGGCGGGCATCCGAACGTACACACGTTCGCATGGTTGGCCAGCCAGCGATCTCAGGTCAGACAGAACACCTTCTCTAGCTCCATGGCTTGAATTGTCTTCCGCCGGAGGTGTCTTGCCGGAAGTCTGTCAACTGCGCCACCGGGGATGTCGTAATCCACATATGAGCATTGAGACCATCAGACATTGAACCCCTTCAAACAAAACAGGAAACCCCACCTTGAGGTGGGGTTCTCTCTGCGCCGGGTCCAGTCAGCCGCAGCCGCTGTGCCACCAGTTTGCTAACTTGGCCACTGGTGGTAGTATGATGATGTCACTGGCGGGAGCGACGGGGGTCAATTCCTGCTTAAACATCCCCATCCTAACACTAAGATCGATCGCAAAGAGCACGCAACGATCGCCCGGCTGAGGGAAGAAGGCTGGACTCTTCAGAGGATAGCGGAGCGCTCTTGCGTGAGCCGGCAACGCATCTTTCGGATCCTGAAGAGATGCAGCGACGATTCCGCTCACTAGTCTCTACGTGGCCACAGTTCCCCCGCTTCGCTGGCGTCCGGCCCAACGGCGACTTGCGCTCGAATGCCAAGGCCGCGCAGCTCCTTGACTTTTCCGATACCTCGACAGGTATGCCTCGGCAATCTGGGCAATTGTCACCTCTTGGCTCAGTTGAGATCGGATTGAGACCGCACCAACATCTGGTTCTTGACCTTGCGCAGGTCCAAGACGGTCAAGAACCAGAATTGTTGAAGAACGCGGGGGAAGTATCTCTGTTGGTGTGAATAGACGATACTTCTTCGATGCCCTCAGTGACGAGGTCCGATAAGCCGTACTCTCCCCACGCGGTGAGGCTCTTGGGCTTTGTTAACACTCTCCCAGCCTTAAACTTTCGCCAGTATTCTCGCGAATGCACGCCCTGGTACCTTGACAAACAGGTGAAATTGAGGTAGAATCACGATAAGAATATAATATTATAATATTATCATCGCACTCTTCAGACGCTACCATGAGGGTCCTGTGCGCAGGCGAGATGACTCCCCAGTCCCGCTCTACTATCGAATCAGGGAAGATCTGCGCGAGTCGATAGTCTCAGGCGATCTGAAGCCCGGGGATCGAATCAGTTCGGAACGGGAACTGTGCGAGGAGCATGGCGTCAGCAGCATAACCGTGAAGCGGGCCGTTCTCGATCTGGTGGCAGAGGGGCTGCTGTACCGTGTGCCGGGTAAAGGCACTTTCGTTGCCCAGCCCAAGATGGAGCGGGACCTCTCGCGGCTCACCAGTTTCACCGACGAAATGCTGCATCGCGGGCTGAAGCCCGATAGCACCGTCCTCGAGGCCAGTACAATATCCGCGCGCGGGAGCGTTGCCAAGAGTCTCGACCTGTCGCCGGGCGAGGAAGTCATCTACGTGGAACGGGTCAGGTTCGCAGATGGTATCCCGCTCATGCTCGAGAAGACGTTTCTCCCTCAAAAGCTGTTCCCCAACCTTCTTTCCCAGGACCTGGCCAGACAGTCGCTCTACGATCTGATCGCGCAGGAGTATAACGTCTCGCTGGCCAAGGCCAGGGAAACCCTCGAACCGGTGATCATAAACGATAGAGAGGCCGAGAATCTGGCCGTTGAAGAGGGCGCACCCGGTCTTCTTCTGGAATTGATCGCCTATTCCGAGGATGGAAGGCCTGTCGAGTACACCAAGGCCGTAGTGCGCGGCGACAGGTGCAAGTACTTCATAGAAATGGGCGGTTTCCGGCGCGAAACCGATCGCCCGGCAAGATAGGCGGTGTAGCCTGAGTCCCTCCCGTCACGGCCGGAGGGAACTCGTCAGACGAGGGCGAGTGGAGTTGACAACTCAACAGGCTTCAGCAATGGGATTCATCGGCCTGGTCAAACCAACGAGAGGGGACTCCGTTGGTGATCAAGCCGCGCTCTACGAGCACGCTATCTGGGCGGTGACCCTGGCCAGCGCCAGGATCCCTTGTGCCTCTCTGAGCGAGGAAGACCTTCCGGCCAGGGCAGAACACCATGCCCTGTTGATCCTCCCTCGCGTGGCGTGGCTCGACGACCAGGAGATCGACGCCGTCAGGGCAGCGGTCCAGGGTGGCTCCAGTCTGCTGCTTACAGGAGATTCAGGATCCTGTCGAGGGCCCCGTGGCCAGTTCGCAAGGCGCAGCGACAACGCGCTGGCGGCGGTTGCAGGGGCCAGCGGCGGTTCGCCGGGTGGCGGAGAGCGGTACCTGGAGTCGGCATTCCTCAGGCTGGCGATCGATCATCCTGTGGTTCGAACGCCATACTCAACCCGGGGGACTGTGGTGCCTCTCCAGGGAAAGCAGTATGTGCTGCGAGCGGGTGACGCGCAGTCTCTGGCCCACTTCGTCAGTACCGACGAGAGCCAGCAGGTACTCTCCGATGCCCTGACCGTGAAGGAAACCGGCCGGGGATGGGTTGTGTGGTTCGCCCCCTCGCTGGCGCAGCACTTCTCCTACGATAACTCCTACGTGTTGAGAGAGCTCATGCTGCGCACGCTCCTCTTCGCCGCGGAAGGTGGAGTGGCCGGCATCTGGTATTGGAAAGATGGCGCTCGTTCGCCCCTGGTGATCGACGGCGATGTGGACCACCCTCCAGGTGTGGATCCCGAGTGCGCCAGGTACGTCCCCCCGGCCATCGACACGCTTGCCGACGTCTCCTTCGACAAGTACGGCATCTACGTCTGTGCCCGCAACCTGGAAGAGTTCCCAGCCTGTTTCCCGCCCAGCCACCGGCATTACTACAACCATTCCTATTCTCACCCCTATAGCTACTGGGACGAACAACCTTGGGCTGAGCTGGACAGGGACGAGATCAGGCACCAGATCGAGAAGTGCAACCAGACCTTCCTTCACCTGTTGGGCCAGGATGATCAGCGCATCTTCCGGCTGCCTCACTTTCAACTGGAGGAGAGCCTCCTCACCTTCCAGGTTCTCGACGAGTTGGGCTACCTTCAGGAATCCTCGGTGGGATCGAACTACACCTTGACCGCCGGCTTCCCCTTTCACCCGACCCGAGAACCCTGGACCGGGGTGGACGACGGAGAGGTGCACTTCAAATGCTGGCCGGAGGCGGACAAGAACTTCCAGTTTATCGAGGTGCCGATCAGCTACGACCCCACCTGCCCGGACTTCCCCAACGGTTTTTGCAGCTACAACACGATGGGTGAGGCCGTGCGGTTTCGAACGGCATCTCCCGACGAGTATCTCGCCGTGTTCAAGGAGGTGGTCGATCGGGAATACCGGCGCGGTGGTCTGATTCACGTCTTCGCCGATCCTCCCGATGCGGGGTACGGCGTGCTCGCCGGAGACAAAGTCAACTACTCCCAGGCGACGAAGCAGGGTGTCGCCTATGCTGCCAGTTTCGAGGATATCGTCTTCGTGTCGCCTAGGGAACTGGTCGAGTGGTGGTTGGCCAGGGAGAAGATGGAGATCACCAGACAGTCGATCAAGGGCGACACGTGGCAGGTGACGTTGGAGAAGGCGGTACCTGATGTCACTCTCGCGTTGAAACCGCCTGCGGGAAAGGTAGTGCGGGACGCCCGCGTCGGCGGTCGGTTGATCGCTGCCAGGCCTTTTGATGATCTGCTGGCTCTAGTTCCTCTCGGCACGGTGGAGGGGACAGTTGACGTGAGCGTAACCTTGGAAGATAGGTAGATCGCCAAGTCTTGAGTGGGGAGGTTGCCGAACGTGTGAGAGCGCGAAGCGCCTCCAGCGAGACCCTGACTACAGAAAGGGGGTGATGAGCGCGAAGCGAATCGAGTACGAATACGCAAACGGTGTGTGGTTTCGATGCTCAAGCACGATAAAGAAGGAGGATGAAGGATGAAAAGGATACTAGTCTTCTTGAGTCTAGTTCTGGTGGTTTCCCTGGTCGCCTGCGGGGCGCCCAGCACACCAGCGCCACCGGCGCCGACAACTCCGCCAGGAGAGACGCCGATGCCTACGACCCCACCGCCGGCAGCGGTCACGACCATAACGGTCTGGGACTACTATGGGA
>CAZBJW010000078.1:8689-10124 GCA_964492135.1 uncultured Anaerolineales bacterium | reverse complement strand
CTGCAGCCAGAGATGATCGCGGTCTTCGAGCAGGAGAACCCCAACATCAAGGTCAAGTACGAATCGCTCGACTGGGACGCCATGTTCGAGAAGCTGAGCGTGGCCATGACGACCGGAGCGCCACCGGACGTGGCGACCGTCGACATGACCTGGGTGCCCACCTGGGCGGCCCTGGGTGCCTTCTCAGATCTAGGAGCTCTGTCCGGGGGGCAGATCAATGGAGTCCCCTTCAACGAGGCTTTCACCGAGGGTGCGGTCGACGCGATGACCTACGGGGGCCAGCTAGTCACCGTGCTGGAGGACTTCGACGTCTACTGCCTCTACTACAGGGCCGACGTCTTCGAAGAGAAGGGGTTGGAGGTCCCTACCACCTGGACTGAAGTGGTGGACGTTGGACAGCAGTTGGTCGAGGACACAGACGGCGATGGGAAGCCCGACATGTACCTTTATGGCATCTACCCTGATGCCTTCCGCTGGGCTCAGTTTCTGTTCGAGAACGGCGCTGCGATCCTCAACCCCGATAGCACCGAGGCCGTGTTCAACACCCCCGAGGCGGTAGAGGCGACCCAGTTCTTGGTCGACATGGTCAACGAGTACCGGATCGCCTTCAACATCGGCGAGGAAGAGGCCATCACGCCTATTAAGGACGGCCGGATGGCCATGTTCTCCGATGGACCTTACATGATGGGCGTCATCAAGGACGGGGCCCCCGAGATGGAAGGGATGTGGAAGGTAGCCCCTCACCCGTACAGCAAACAACCAGGCTCCTACCTGGGTGGCACAGGTTTGGTGATCCCAGCCAGGGCCGCCAACAAGGAGGCTGCCTGGAGGTTCATCGAGTTCGCCATGGAGTTGGAGAACGCTATCGGCGTCTACACGTACTCTGGCGCCGCGCCCGGGCTCAAGGCTGCGCTGGAGAGCCCCGAAGTGAGCACTCCCGACCCGTACTTCGGCGACCAGGTGACGTTGCCCTTGTTCCTGGAGGCTACAGAGACCGCGCAACACTTCCCGTACGTCCGTCAATGGAACGAGATATATGACGTAATCGAGGATATGTTGGGCTCGGCCCTGCTGGAGGAGAAGACGGTAGAGCAAGCTCTTGACGATGCCGTCTCCGAGGTCAACGCGCTGCTGGCGGAATAACGAGGGGCGGGAAGGTGTTTCAGGTCAAGGGGGTGGCGCTGCGCCCCCTTGACCTTCACCAATGCTGCTTCGAACATGCTCAGGATCGTTGGAGACAATGGCGAATGGAGATCTCAACAAGACGGCGCATCGGCGTGGTCATAAGGAAATACTACTGGGCCTATCTCTTCATCCTGGGTCCGCTAATGTGTACCATCGTTTTCCTCTTCATCCCCATGATCAGTTCTTTCGCCTTCAGTTTGACCGAATGGAGCGGCCTGCAACCGCCCAGGTTCGTCGGTCTGGCCAACTA
>CAZBJW010000078.1:0-8679 GCA_964492135.1 uncultured Anaerolineales bacterium | reverse complement strand
CTCCTATTCCATGACCCCAAGTTCCTGAAATCGTTTGTCAATACCACCGTCTTCGTGATACTGGGGCAGGGCAGCGGCCCCATTTTCGGCCTGCTCTCCGCCTTGGCTTTGAACGAGAAGATACGCGCCAGGGCCGTATTCCGCACCGCCTATTTTCTCCCCGTGATGACCGCCCTGGTGGTCGTGGCCACCGTGTGGAAAATGCTTTACAACGAGAATGGTTTGCTCAATGGCCTGTTGCGCACGGCCGACTTGCCGACGACGCGGTGGCTGAATAACCCGAGGACCGCCCTACTCTCCGTTATAGTCACCAGCGTGTGGCAGGGGTTCGGCTTCGAGACGGTGATCTTTCTGGCTGCTCTCCAGGCCATCCCCAAGGAGCTTTACGAGGCTGCGATGATAGATGGAGCCAATGCCTGGAACAGGTTCTGGCACGTTACTTTGCCCAGCCTGCGGCCGGTGATCGTCATGATCTACATCATCGGCATTATAGGCAGTTATCAGGTTTTCGACCAGATCTACGTGATGACCGACGGCGGCCCTGTTAATAGTAGCCGGTCCATCGTGTTTCACCTCTGGGATAATTTCCACTATATGAAGTTTGGATACGCGTCCGCTGTGGCCTACATTCTGTTTGCGATATTGGCTTTGTTCTCCTATCTGCAGATGAGATTCCTAGCGCGCGAAGATTGAACTCGGGCATCTTTGGATCGCCTCGGGGTTGACAAGGCGGTTGAAATCATGACGAGGGGTGACTGATTATGGTGATGAGTCGCATTGGGGTGCGCAAGCTAGTAGGGCGAACAGGTCTATATCTGGCTCTGATCGTTAGCTCGATCGCCATGCTTGTGCCGTTCTACTGGATGGTTAGCACGTCTATCAAGCTTGAGGCCGACGTATTCGCCTATCCACCGGAATGGATTCCGCAGCCTGCCACGCTCATTCACTACGTGGAGGTTTGGACCAGGCTGCCCTTTGCCAGGTTTCTCTTCAACAGCCTGTTAGTGGCGTCGATGGTTACCTTGGCCAATGTCTTCTTTGGCACGTTGGCTGGCTATGCTTTTGCCAAGCTGAGATTCCCGGGCCGCGATAAGATATTCTTCGTCCTGTTGCTAACCCTGATGGTGCCCTTCCAGGTCAATCTCATACCTCTATACAAGATGATGGACCTGTTCAGGTGGGTGGACACCTACTGGGCGCTGATTGTGCCGAGCGCCACGAGCGTCTTCGGTCTATATCTGATGCGGCAATACATAGTTTCCATACCTGATGAACTCCTGGATGCGGCGCGGGTAGATGGGTGTTCGGAGTTCGGTGTCTTCTGGCGGATCGTCGCACCTCTGGCCATGCCCGGGGTGGCCACGCTCGGCATCTTTACGTTCATGGCAGCCTGGACCGACTTTCTCTGGCCCATGATCATCACCAATTCCATGAACATGCGTACTCTGCCGGTCGGGATCGCCTTGCTGCAAGAGTATCACACGACGAACTGGACTCAGACCATGGCGGGCTCTGCGATCGCCGCCTTGCCCATGATCATCGTTTTCCTCTTCATGCAACGGCAGTTCATAGAGGGACTGACCGCGGGAGCGGTCAAGCAGTAGTGAGGGCTGGTGTTTCCACCCTCCAGACATTGAGTTGCAGACTCACTTACCATTGAACGGAGCGTGTACATGGCCGGCGGTTATATGGGTCGCATCCTTTTTGTGGATCTTACGCATGGAACGACGCGCGAGGAACGGACAGATGAGGAGATGTGTCGCCAGTTTCTGGGCGGCTATGGCCTCGGCGTCAGGCTCATCTGGGATCGGCAACCACCTCGCATCGCCCCGCTAAGCCCTGACAACCTCCTGGGGTTCGTGACTGGGCCTCTCACGGGCACTCCAGCCCTCATCGGCTCGCGCCACACGGTGGTGGGCAAGTCGCCGCTCACCCAAACCTGGGGAGATGCAAACTCTGGGGGCTTCTTCGGGCCGCACATGAAGTTCGCAGGCTACGACGCTGTCTTCTTCAGCGGGGAGTCCGAGAAGCCGGTCTATCTCTTGCTAGACCAGGGGCACGCTGAGCTGCGAGACGCACAGGAGCTTTGGGGCCTGGACGCCGCGGAGACCGAGGATCGCCTGAGGAAAGAACTAGGATCAGACACTGAAGTGGCCTGCATCGGCCCTGCCGGAGAAAAACTGGCCTTGATCTCGTGTGTTATCAACAACAAGGGGCGGGCCGCGGCCCGGTCGGGGCTGGGGGCGCTGATGGGGTCAAAGAAGCTGAAGGCGGTGGCCACAAAAGGTGACATGCAAGTGCCGCTGGCAGATGAGGAGAGGGTTCTTCAGCTACGCAGGGAGTACCTGGCCGACTTGAAGGGCTCCCTGGTTGACTACTACCGGAACACCGGCACCTGCGGCGGGCTCGAAGGGGCCTCGGTCAGCGGAGACGCGCCGGTCAAGAATTGGAAAGGGGTTGGTCCCCTGGACTTCCCTGGGGCGGAGGCCATAAGCGGCGACAACGTGATCAAATACCAAGGGAAGCGGTTCGCCTGCTGGCGTTGCCCCCTGGGGTGCGGCGGACACGTGGTGGTGAAGGAAGGGCCATACGCCACAGAGGGGCACAAGCCGGAATACGAGACCCTGTCCGCTTTCGGGACCATGACCCTCGTGGACGATGTGGAGCCGATCATCAAAGCCAACGACCTGTGTAACCGGTATGGGTTCGATACCATCTCCGCCGGCGCGACTCTGGCCTTTGCCATGGAATGTTACGAGCAAGGCTTCCTTTCCGACAAGGACACCGATGGCCTTGAGCTGCGGTGGGGGAACGCCCCTGCCATGATCGCCATGCTGGAGAGAATGGGAGCCAGGGAAGGGTTGGGAGATCTGCTGGCTGACGGCGTGCAGAGGGCAGCGGAAGGCATCGGGGGAGAGGCCGCCACGTTGGCTATCCACATTCAGGGTCAGGAGCTCCCCATGCACGACCCGCGGTATCTGCCGCCTCTGGCCCTGAGCTACTGGCTGGATGCGACCCCGGCCCGCCACATGCAGGGCGGGCATTGGGGGTACGACCTGCCCCCTGCGACCCGGAAGCGACTGGGCATACCCGATTCTGACGACAAGCACTGGTACTCGGGCAAAGCGGAGCTGTACAAGAAGGTGACCGACGTCATACACGTGGTCAACGCAGCGGGGCTCTGCCAGTTCGGGTACGAGTGTATGGACGTTCAATACGTGCCGGATTTCCTATCGGCGGTGACGGGTTGGGATCTGACGCTCGAAGAGTGCCTGCAGATAGGGGAGCGCATCACGAACCTGCGACACCTCTTCAACCTGCGAGAGGGGTTGAACCCGCTGCAGTTCGAGCTGCCGGACCGCATGCTCGGTAGACCTCCCCTCCAGGCAGGACCGCTGGCTGGCCTCGAGGTGGACGTGGAGACTCCGGCCAGCGAATACCTGGCGGTGAGAGAATGGGACTCGATGACCGCAGTGCCCAGCAGGGATAAACTCGCCGAGCTGGGTCTGGCAAGGTTCCTCGACCGCTGGATAGAGGAGTGAGCTCCTCCAGACTGATGCGACCTTTGGTGATGGGTGGTTTTTGAAAGAGGAGGCGGCTGGGGGCATGAGAAAGCCGCTGGTCTTCGTCGCACTGCCTCAACCGCTGTACGGGCGGTTCTTTGGCCCGGAGCTTGAGGGTCGTCTTCGTTCCTTCGCCGACGTGATCAGAAACGAGACCGGGCATGATCTCAGTGAGCAGGAGATGTCGGAAAGAGTGCGCGAGGTCGACGGCGCTATCTTCGGCTGGGAGGGAGGGGGTCTCACGAAGGCGAATATCGACCAGGCAAGGAATCTCAAGATCATCGGTCAGGTGGGAGGAACAGTCAAGCACATTGATACCGATGCGGCGCTCGCCAAGGGGATCGTCATCGTCAATTCGGCTCCGGCGATGAGCACCAGCGTCGCGGAGTTCACGTTGGCCCTGATCCTGGACTGCCTCCACCACATAGTGTCCTACGACCGCCTGATGAGGGATCGCCGGGAGGGAGAGGAGCTCCACCTGGGGCACGAACTGACAGGTAAGAGAGTCGGTCTTATCGGTTTTGGCCTGATCGCTCGCGAGCTGGCCGCCCTGGTACAACCTTTTGCCGTGGACCTGCTGGTCTACGACCCCTACGTGTCAGAAGAGGTGGTGGTGAACTCTGGCGCCACGATCGCCTCCCTGCAAGAGGTTCTCAGCACCTGTGACGTGGTGAGCGTCCATGCGGGGTTGACTCCGGAGACCCATCATCTGCTGGACCGGCGGAGGCTTGACCTCTTGCGGCCCGACGCCGTTCTGATCAACACATCGCGAGGGGACGTCATGGATCAGGAAGCGCTGGTGGAGAAACTGAAAGACGGGAGGCTGAAAGCCGCCCTGGATGTCTTTTCTGAAGAACCGCTACCGGTATCCCACGACCTGCGCGACCTGGACAACGTGATCCTGACGCCCCATCGCGCAGCACATACAGAGGAGGCCTACAGCCTCCTGGGGGGGTTGGTGGTGGAGGACTTCGAGCGCTTCTTCTCGGGTCAAGCCCCACTGAACGTATTGACGAGAGAACGGCTCCTGACGATGACTTAGGAGTCGATTTGCTTTGTGCGGTAGAGGAGGCGGTGATGGACTCGAAGCAGGTGAAGCTGGAAGGCAACTACTTCTCCGTGGACGGCAAGGCGCTGTACATCCTGGGAACCCACTACGTGCCAGCGGTCGAGGCCCTGCAGTGGCCCTACGAATGGAACCCTAAAGAGTGGGACAGCGACTTTCGTTCGATGCACAAGATGGGTCTGAACTTCGTGCGCTTCGACCTGTTCTGGGCATGGTTCGAGCCAAGGCCCGGGCAATACAACGAAGAGGCCTTTGCGCAGCTGGACGAGATCATCGGTCTGGCCAAGAAGTACGACCTTCATCTTAACCCCACTTTCTTCATCGGTGGAGAGGTGGGGGATGCCTACTGGGATGTACCCTGGCGGGCTGACCGCCATCCCCACGCCGACCCGGAGATGCTGCGCCTGCAAGTTGAACATGTCAAGGAGTTCGCCCGGCGCTACGAGGATGAGTCCATCATCCTCGCCTGGGATCTGACCGACGAGCCGCCCTACTGGATAGTCGCTCAAGAGACCTCCGACGCCATGGCTGCCAACTGGACCAAGGCCCTGGCTGGCGCCATCCGTGACCTCGACTCCCAGCACCTCATTCTGGTCGGCACGAGCAGCCAGGAGATCGGAAGGGGCCCTTTCAGGGCTGACATCATCGTCGAGGACGTGGATTTCCTCAGTGTGCACCCCTACCCCTTCTATCAACCCGCATACTATCCCGACCCTCTGCTCTCGATGCGGGTCACATATGCGGCGGCCTTCGAGACCATGTTGGCCCGAGGGGCCGGCAAACCAGTGATGATGCAAGAATTCGGGGCCTCCAGCGCCCAGTTCACGCCTGAACGTATCGCACGATATTACAATACGATGATGTACAGTGCGGTTGGCTCTGGTGCTCACGGTTTGGTGGCTTGGTGCTTCACCGATGCTGACGAGGCCACCTGGGCCCGTGTGCCCTATCTTCGCTCCCCTCATGAGACCCAGTTCGGCGTCACGGACGCTCGAAAGCAGGAGCGCCCTGCAGGGGAGGAAGTGCGAAGACTGGGCCAAGTGCTGAGTCAGATGGCATTTGAGGGCATCGCCCTTCCCTCTTTGCAAGCGGGGATCATTGTGCCTCACGAGTTCGCTCATGGTCCTGATCATTCTCGCTATGGCATCAGTGAGCCCAACCTTTCCCGGTACGTCTCTGCCGAAGAAGCCTGGACAGAGAAACGGGAGAGGCGAAGCGGGGTGATCCTACCGGTCTCTTCCTGGCTGAGCGCCTTCATCCTGGCTAGGCAGGCGCACCTGGAGGTTGGCTTCCCTCGAGAGTACGACTTGTGGGAGGAGGTGCCCTTGATCCTCATGCCCTCGCCCTTGACGTCCACATCCCTCAGCTTCAATCACGTGCACACCACCTTCTGGCGGCGGGCCCAAAGGCACGTGGAGGCAGGCGGTACACTTTGGGCTTCCCTTTCAGGGGACGCGGCGATACCGGAAATGCAGGACCTCTTCGGAGCCTCACTGGAAGATCGTATCATCCCACGAGGCTCGGTGAAGATAGAGATGGTGGAAGACTTCCATGGCTTGAAGAGGGGCCAAAGATTCCACTATCAAGCGGGGCCCTCGCCAGCTGATATGGGTTATCTACTCCGCGTCACCACGGGTCGGGTCGTGGCAATTGATCAAGAAGGCAACCCGGCTATCGTGGCCCACTCTCTAGGTCAGGGGCACACCTTGCTGTCAGCCTATCCTTTGGAGCACTATCTGGCTCAGAGGGCAGCAGCCTTCGAGGGCGAGGAGTCTAGCTGGGTACTCTACCACGCCCTGAGGAAGTATGCTGGCATAGTTCCACTCTTTGATTGTGACAACCCGAAGGTGGAACTGGGTTTATTGCCGCGCTCCAACGACGGGTACCTTGTGGCGGTCAATCATGGGCTGGAGCCGGCCAGAACCTCTCTCACTACTACGTTCTCTTTAGAAGAGGTGAGGGAACTCGCCCCTCGTGGGGCTCAAGGGTTGACCCATGATGAGCACAGTTGGGAGATAGATTTGGATGGATTCTGTGGGAAGATCTTCCATTGGAGAGCTATAACCTCTGAATGATCGGCGGAGAACGAGATGGATTACTTCTTGGAGGAGATACTATCACAGCCCCGAGTTCTTCGAGCAACTCTGAAACGCTACTTGGAGGATGAATCTCTGCTTCGATCAGTGAGCAAAGTGGGGGAGCAGGTAGGGTACGACTTGGCCTTGCTGACCGGTATGGGCAGCTCCTATTTTGCCCTTTATCCTGCTTGCATCTACTTGAGCGAGCACGGCTTGTCCGCCATCATGATTGAGGCTTCGGAGCTACTTCATTATCACCGGGGTCTTGTCTCGGACCGAATTCTGGTGGTGATTGCCTCCCAGTCCGGGGAAACGATAGAGGTGAAGAAGCTTGTGAGTGAGGTTGGCGGCCGAACCTTCATCATGAGTGTCACCAACACTGTCGAGAACTACCTTGCAGGCAATAGCGATCTACCGGTGTTCCTGCATAGCGGCGAAGAACGAGCTCCAGCCTCAAAGACTCACACCGCTACCATCGCGGTTGTCCTCCTCTTGGCCATGTGTCTCACCTTCACCATGGAAAGGGCGAGAATCCAGAGGCTGTACGCTGCTGTCGATGCCATGGAGGCTTTCCTAGAGCACTGGGAAGAGAGCATCGATGCACTGACTGACTTCCTGAGCGAGGCGGACTGCCTGTCCCTGCTGGGGCGAGGGCCGTCCCTGGCCTCGGCCATGTCAGGAGCGCTCATCTTGAAGGAGGCAGCGAAGATGCGCGCTGAGGGGACAAGTGGGGGCCAATTTAGACACGGGCCTCTGGAAGTGGTGAGTCCCGGGTTCGCTGCTGTCGTGTTTGCCACGGATGGAAGAACGAGAGATATCAACCTGCGGTTGGCGTACGATATAGCCGAGTTTGGAGGTAAGGTGGTTATCATTGGTGGTGGCGAGGAATTGCAGGGGGAAGGAATTTTCAATCTAACACTCCCGCCTCTTGACGAGTTCTGTTCACCCCTGTTGGAGATTGTGCCTATCCAACTGCTCTCCTGGAGGGTTGCCAAGGAAAAGGGCTTGCAGCCAGGTACGTTCGACAAGGCTAAGAAGGTGACCCTTTATGAGTAGGCCAGTATGTGTCGTAGGCAACCTCAACGCTGATCTGATACTATACCCCCTACGCGACTTTCCGGCCTGGGGCAGCGAGGTCATCACCAGGAACATGAGTTGGCGGCCCGGGGGCATAGCAAACGCGCTTCTCTGCCTGGTTAAGCTTGGGGTGGGTATGTTGGCCATCGCCAACGTCGGAGACGACGCCATTGGAGAGGAGTTGCTGTCCGGGCTGGAGAAGGCAGGCATCCACGCCAGTCACATCGAGCGATCGGCCCGTGTGCCCACCGCTGTGAGTGTCGGTCTGGGACGTGAAGATGGCGAGCGCGCCTTTGTGACGCATCTGGGCCACCTGGAGCGCCTGGACGTCCACCTGGTTCTCAGACATCGCCAAGCCTGGGCGGAGGCACAATGCGTTCTCATTTCGGGCTATTTCCTGCTGCCTGGTCTGGGCTTCGCCGGGACCAGGGCGCTGATCGATACTTTACGCGCGGAGAGGAAACAGGTTCTCTTCGATATCGGATGGGACATCGAGGGGTGGACCGAGCGCTCCGTCCGGGAGGTGATGCAGCTGCTGGAAGGGGTGGACGTCTTCCTGCCCAGCCTCAACGAAGCCCAGGCGCTGACCAGCCAGACGGAGCCACAGGCCTGTCTGGAAGGTCTGTACGCCCGCTGCCCGCGTCGCGTGATAATCAAGATGGGTGCGGCGGGGAGCATCGCCAGGACCGAGGAGGGGACCTTTCGGCAAGCAGCCTTTCCTGTTGAGGCTCTGGACACCACCGGGGCCGGAGACTGCTTCAACTCAGGGATAGTACTTGGTCTGCTTAACGATTGGGATATGCCGAGAACGCTGCGCTTCGCCAGCGCACTGGGGGCCATGGTAATCTCACGCCCTAGACAGCAAGGGTATCCCGCCTTCGGCGAAGTGCAGGAA
>CAZBJW010000077.1:0-16671 GCA_964492135.1 uncultured Anaerolineales bacterium | reverse complement strand
AGGATGACGTGGTCGTCACGATTCTCACCGATGCTATCGATCGCTACCATTCGGTCATGAAGTTGATGAACGAGACGTACGGTCCCATGGATGAGGTCGAGGCCGCCGTGCGTCTGGTGAGCATCTTCCACGGGCAGAAGCTGGACTGGATAGAGGAGGGTACGCGGCGAACCCGCAACCAGTGGCACAACTTGAAGTATTACACCTGGGTGGAACAGCAGGGTAAGACGGTGGAGGAACTGGACGCTCAGCGCCACGAAGATTACTGGGAGGCTCAGCAGGCGTTGGTGACAGAGATTGACCAGCGCATACGTCAGGCGCGAGGCGATTAGCCGCCAACTGCTCTCGGACATATCAGGATTGGAGAAAGAGGACGAAGGATGAGCGAATGGCCACTGATTTCTGCAGCAATTGCAGCCATACTAATAGTAGTTGGGATACTCGTGGCCTTCGTGGCCTGGAGAAGGAGAAAAGAAGGAAGGTTAGCTGAACCAGACTACCGAGCGTTTTTTTGATGGGTATCGTCTGGGTACCCGTGGGTATCGTCTTCATGTTCATCTTACTTCTGTCAGACTTACCATTTGTTATTGGGATGCCACTCTTTGGTATGGGGTTGGCGTATCTCGCAATTGGCTTGGCTAATCGAGACAAATGGAAGACGAACAGGTAATGTCTCAGGAACCGTGTGGTGATCTCCCCGATAGTGGGTCCGGCATGGTTCCCACTCTTTGAAAGTTCGCCGCCCGAGTCAGTCCCCGAGGCAAGGATCATCACGGTTCTTACTGTTCTGCTTGGTGTACTAGTCTACCTCTAGGTCAACGGCGCGGTGGTCAACCTTCTGGACCATGAATTCCGATACGGAGTCATCGGCCCTCGACTGGAGCGATACTTGTAGCAGACCTGATGCCACTCGACAAGTGACACGAGAGGCAGCCAAGTGGACGGACCATCACGCGTGACAGAGATGACAGACCGTGACAATATCCTCGCAGCCGCGGCGCACGCTGCCATTACACTCCCGCTGTTGGGCACTGCTGTGCCCTTGGTGATCTGGCGTACTCGCGGGCGCAAATCACCTATCGTCGCCTCTCAGGCGCTTCAGGCTCTAGTCTATCAGCTCATCAGCTTCTTGGGCGTTCCATAGTTCTGGGTCCCCTCGCATGCATCTTCTGCTTGGCGGTCATATGCAACGGTGAATCCCTACCTCCGGATGCGTCTCTTGAGCCACCGTTCCCAGACGACTTCCTTCTGTTTGTCCTTGAGTTGGTGTTAGTATATCTACTCGTTGTGGGCCTCTATCTCTTTGTGGGCGCCTTCACAGTGGTGGGCCTCCTAACTTGGCTCGGTTACATTGTCTATGGCCTGTACGGGGCGCTCACCAACCTACGAGGTGCAGACTTCGTATACCCAATCATCGGTCCTCGATTGAAGCGATACCTCCGATAGACGCGAGGCTGACCTGTCGCTGGTACGCAGAAGCCGGGGCAAGGGTGACTTGAGAGGGAGTTAGCACTCGTGGAACCTTCTCTCCTTGATCGACGTCCTTACAGTGGCTTGGAGACATCGGGGAGGTTGGATGAGATGTCTGGCAGAAAGAGGGCACTATTATCCCTGCTGGCTTTGGCTCTGATATTGAGCCTAATGGGCTGTGGGACTCCGGCAGAGACGGAGACGCCTGCCCCACCAGAGGCCTCGGCTGAAGTGGTGAGGGCGCGGGATGCGGCGCTGACCTACGTCCGGAGCACTACGAACACGCGCCCGCAGAATCGCTGACGTGGGTAGGTCAAAGCGTCACGCCTGAGGGTCAGGTGGGCGGAGTGAAGTGGCAGCACGCTGCCGAGGATTGGGTGGTCACTATTAGCTACCCGGTCGTGCCGCCCGACGTAGCGGTGTATAGCGTCTTGGTGGCCAATGAGACGGCCGGACTGGAGTGGAAGGTTCGGGTAAACGCGCAGGGTGACGTGGAGGAGGGGCCGGAGATGGTGCTGGCGGCGCGCGATTCGGCCGTGGCCTACTTGATCGAGCACTACGGTACAGCCAATGTCCTTCCGGCGCTTCCTCTCCACGTCTTCTGGGCCGGAGGACGCAGCACTCCAGAAGGGCTTGTTGGCCGGGAAACGTTCCAGTACACAGGCCAGGGCTGGGTGGTCACGATACCTTATCCCGCGGTGGCGCCAGAGGCAGTCGTCTACGAAATCTTGATCGAGTATCCATCGACTGGATTGCGTTGGGAAGGGCAGATGGACGCGGAGCGCCAACTGACGGAGCGTGTCGCTCCGGAAGGGATCGCCCCCGCGGAGAGGATGTTCGACAAGGCCTCCGCCCGTGACGCTACGGTGAACCACGTCTATCAGAAGTATCAGTATCCGCCTGTGGAATCGGTGGCCTGGGAAGAGGAGGATATCACTCCCGAGGGACTGGTGGGTTGGGCGAGATTCCGGTACACGGCCTTCAACTGGGTGGTGGAGGTCTGCTATCCCATCGTTGCTCCGGAGGCGACGATCTATGAGGTGTCGGTGACCAATGCTGACCTCGGTCTCGACTGGCGCGGAACTGTGGACGCTGAGGGCACGGTAACAGAGCAGCCGGCTCCCACGGGAGGACAGCCGGTTGTGTGCTGGTACGGCCGTGTCGTCGGCCTGCCTGAGGGTGCCCAGTTCGATGATTACCTGGCCCTGGAGCCCGAAGGGGCTGGCGAGATTGGCGTGGAAGGTGCCGATGCCGACACCGAGGCTGAGATCTCGGCTTTGCGCGACAAGGAAGAACCCGGAAACTATGCCCACTTCTGGGGCACGCTGACCTGCGACGTGCCCGACTACGGTGGCTGCGAACTGCTGGTCACCGGGCTGCGCCCCGAGGGGCCGGAAGGACCCCTCTTGGAGCCCGAACCGTGGCCGGTCGAAGGGTGGGAGGGAACCATCGTAGGCCACCCACCTGGCTCGCAGTTCGACGACTACTTCGTCCTGGCGGGCGACTTCCCCGTGGGGTCTGGCATCGATAGCATAGACGCACAGCTCGTGGATCAGTTGGAGGGTCTGAGAGGTACGCAGACCACCATCCGCGTGTGGGGGGAGGTGACCTGTCGCGCTATCGACTCCTTCGGCACGCACATTGTGGTGAGTCGCATCGAGGTCGAATGAGAGGTCTCCGTCGACGATGAGTAGGGGGCATGGAATCCCTTGGGATCTGAGTCCATCTGGAACATTGGGACGGCGATTTGAGGCACAACAGGAGCAAGAAAAAGGAGTTGGGTCAGATGGAAAGCCTACTACTTGTCGCACCACTGGTGCTCGCAGTGCTGGGCTTGGTCGGTTGCAGCACTCTGGTTGGCACACCGAGTGATCAGGTTCCAGCGAGAGGTATTCTGCGCTCGAAGAAGCCGCGTGCGATTTCGCCAGATGTGCCAGCAACGAATTTGGCGGAACTGGTCGCCGGGAACAGTGCGTTCGCCTTTGATCTCTATCAGGCCATCCGAGGGGAGGCGGGCAACCTCTTTTTGTCTCCGTACAGCATCTCTCTGGCACTGGTCATGACTTATGCTGGTGCCCGGGGTGACACGGAGCAGCAGATGGTCGACACTCTACGCTATACCTTTCCCCAAGGCCGCCTCCATCCCGCTTTCAACTCGTTGGACCTCGAACTCGCTAGTCGCGCGGAAGGTGTCGAAGGCCAAGACGGACGCTTCAGGCTGAACATCGCCGATTCCATCTGGGGCCAGACTGGCCATTCGTTCCTGCCCCAATACCTCGACGTCCTGGCCGGAAACTACGGTGCCGGGCTGAGGGTGCTGGATTTCGTGAACGAGTCGGAAGACTCCCGGGTCACTATCAACGACTGGGTCAGCGACGAGACAGAGGCGAAGATTAAGGATCTGCTTCCTCCGAACTCCATCACCCCAGCCACGGTGCTTGTCCTCACCAACGCCATCTACTTCAACGCAGCGTGGCTGCAGCCCTTTGTAAGGGAACTGACGCATGATGGCACATTCAATCTGCTCGATGGCGATCAGGTCACAGTGCCGATGATGAAGCAGACAGCGTACTTCGGCTATGCCGAGGGTGAAGGGTATAAGGCGGTCGAACTGCCGTACGATGGGGAGGAGCTGTCCATGGTCATCCTGCTGCCCGAGGCCGGCCGGTTCGAGGAGTTCACCAGCGCATTGGATTCCGAAGCGGCAGCGTTGATCCTGGCGGATGTCAGTCCCCCACAGGACGTCCAGTTGACCATGCCCAGGTTCACTTACGAATCGGGCTTTAGTCTCAAGGAGACGCTCGCCGGGATGGGCATGCCGGTTGCCTTCGCTCGTGCGGACTTCTCGGGGATGGATGGTACTCGCAGTCTCTTCATCGATGACGTCTTCCACAAGGCGTTTGTGGACGTGGACGAGGCTGGTACGGAAGCGGAAGCGGCCACCGGATGGCTGGTGGCAGGAGTACCTATAGGGCGAAGAGAGGTCACAGTCAATCGGCCGTTTTTCTTTATGATTCGCGACATCGACACCAGAGCCATCCTGTTCCTGGGTCATGTGGTAAATCCGAGCGGATAGTCCGCTCTGAATCGCCAACGCAATCGCCAACGGATATCTGACTGCGTGCAGCGACCGGTATGGGGGGAGAAAGGAGACGACAAATGAGAAGCAAACTTCCCATGTTGGGATTGCAGCTCATTCTGGCCGGCTTGATCTTCAGTGGCTGCGCGCGGATCACAGAGCAGCGCACCGGTCTACCGACAACCACTCCCGCGGCGGCCACCGTTGAGGGACCAGACCCGATCCGTGCCCGCGATGCAGCCCTGGCCTACGTCATCGGCCACTATGGTGAGCAGGGTCCCTGGCGGAACTTCATCTGGCTAGAGGAAGAGACCTCTCCGGAACGCTTGGTCGGCCACGCGGCCCACCAGTACGGGGCCGGGGATTGGGAGATCACGATCTCCTATCCGACGGCGGCCCCCGAAGGAGTCGTCTACAGTGTTGTGGTGGCCAACGAGACGACTGGGTTCCGGTGGGAGGGCGAGGTCGACGCAGTGGGTCGGGTGACGGGGGCACCGGAAGGCGTGGTAGCAGCGCGCGACGCGGCCCTGGCTTACCTCAGCGAACGCTACGGCGAAGAGGCGCCTCCGCCGGGGCTGGACTGGGCAGAGGAATTCATCCCCCCAGAAGGGTGGGCGCCTTCGGGAACCTACCCGTACATGGCCGGGGACTGGGTGGTCACCGTATATGATGTGGGGGTTCCGCCCGAAGTGTATCAGGTGTCCGTGAGCAACGAGACCACCGGATTCCAGTGGGAGGGAGAGATAGACGCAGCCGGACAGGCGACGGAGACGGCTGCTCCCTAGGTTGGATGTGAGGGTCAAGATGTGAGGAAGAGGATCAAGGCCTGGTAATCTGCTTCTGGTACTTCTGGCGGTCGTGTTCACTGTAGCTCTGACCTTCGCCACGCTAGAGGCTCCGAGAGTATTGAACCGCGTCATACGCGAGAATCTCGACGTTCCAGATCTCCATCCCGTCATCGAACCTGAACTCATAGACGAGTTCATGAGCCGGAACCACGTAAGGGCTATCGGATACACGTGCCTGGCGGTGGTCGTTTGCTTGATGGTCGTGGGCCTCGTGACTGAGAGGAGGGGTCTGGCATCTTTGGGCGCCATAGCTTTCTTTCTGCCCACCTTCGGCTACTTCGCTGCATATATGTTCTTCCTCGCTGGACCAGGGGTGATGAGGGCTGTGCGGCTGCCCTTCTGGGGACCCCTGTTGAAGCTGGGCGATATCTCGCTGGTCCCGTACGCCATTCTTGTCTATCCGGCTGCGCTCCTGGGCATAGATATCAGAAGGGCGCTGGCATACCTGTCCATAGCGTTGGGCCTGCTGATCTTCCTGTTGGGCACACTGGCCTGGTTCTACGCCAAGCTCAAGAGGAAGGAGACGGTTGACTTCTGGCTCTACAGATTCTCCAGGCACCCCCAGTACCTGGGTTGGATCATCTGGAGCTATGGACTGATGTTGCTGGCCATTCAGGCTCCCATTCCGCTCGGAGGCGAGAACCCTGGGGCGAGCCTCCCGTGGTTGATCTCATCGCTGATCATCGCCTCCGTGGCCCTGGGGGAAGAGATCAAGATGAGCACAGAACGTGGCGAGGAGTATGAAGCGTACCGAAACAGGGCCCCGTTCGTGCTCCCTCTGCCTGGGCTCATCTCTAGAGTAGTGTCGGCTCCGATGCGAGCGGTGCTCAGGAAACGCTACCCGGAAAGCGGTCGGGACCTCATCATCACGTTCGTGGTCTACCTCGCCATATTCGTGCTGCTATCGCTGCCCTTTGTGCTGCTGAATTGGCCTCCGCACCTGGGTTGGTCGGATTGGCCACCCTATTGGCACTTGGTTCCGAGAGTTCGGTAGCGTCATGCCGTGCCAAGCGGATCATTCCAGTGCGGAGCCCTCAGCGCCCGAAGCTCTGGCTGCCATAGCGGCGGCGCGTCATGCGGCGCTGACCTTCGTGCGTGAGGACTTTGAGGATGCTCTGGCGGAGTCTCCTGCCTGGGTGGAAGAAAGGCTCACGCCGCAGGATGTGCCCCGTGGAGCTGCCTGGGGTTACACCACCGACGGCTGGATGGTCACGGTTTCGTATCTGGTGCTGCCGCCCGACTGAACGGTCCTAGGGGAGTCATGCCGCTAGGCGCTTCGTCGAATGGAGTTTAGGGGGCAGGCAGGGCCTCAGATACGGGACACAAGGTCTCGTGCCCCGGTGCACAATATTCCACCCGGCCACCAACCATCGTCATCAAGACTTCGACGTTCTTGATCCTCTCCGGATGCACCGCCAGTGGATCCTCGGAAAGGACGATGACGTCGGCGAACTTGCCCTGTGCTACACTGCCGACCTCCTCGTCTCGGAAGAGAGCGTATGCTGACCCCCTGGTCATCAGGCGCAGCGCCTCTTCCACTGTGATGGCGTTCGCTGCAAGCCAGTCTGGCGGCTCGCAGATTGAACCGTCTTCTGCTATCTCCCGGCGAGTGACAAAGCCGTAGAGATCGACAATGGGGTCAAGAGGCGGTAGGGGAGGATCGTCTCCATGCCAAGCAATGGGCAGCCCGGGATTGGCGTCCAAGAGCTCCCGCCAGGGCCACTCCCAGGTCTGATACTCCACCGGAATCGCATATCTGAATTTACTGCTCCCTCCTAGCTTAGCACAGGTCGGGAAATTCCCGAAGATCAGGGGGACGATCCCAACCTCGCTGTACCGGCTCATCATGTCGGGACGCAAAACAGCGTTGTGTTCAATGCGGTGCCGCAAGGTGTTGGGCCGTCCGTCGAGAGCGCTGGCGATGGCCACTTGGGCTTGCTCGACCGCCCGATCTCCAAGTGCATGGATGGCTGCCTGATAGCCTCGCTCCTGGACATCGGCCACGACCTGGTCCAACTCCTCCTGGGTGAAGTACAGGTCACCGTGCCCCACTCCACTAGGGTATTCAAAACTCACCGCCGGGGCGTTGCAGGACCCACCGTCGGTGAAGATCTTCACGCCCCCGATGCGGAGCATTTCACCAGGCTCACGCGTAGGTGGGTAGTCCTTGTACCAGTCTCCCACGATGTCGCCGCAATTGGTGTTGTAAGTCATGTACACGCTGGTGCGCACGCGCAGTTTGCCCTCCCGGTCCAATCCTTGTAGCCGTTCCAGGAGATCGGGGGTACCACTCATGTCCGCCAGGGTGGTGATGCCGTACGTCAACGCCAGGTCTTGAACGCCCTCCAAGTTCGTGCCATAGTGATCGGGCACGGCAAGTATATGGGTGTGGGCGTCCACAGAGCCGGGCATGAGCGCCCGGCCCTGGAGGTCGACCAGTTGCGTCTCCGGTCCCCGCAGAGCCAGGATGTCGTCGTCGCTGCCAACGGCCAGGATGCCCTCACCCTGGATGGCAAGGGCTCGCGCCCGCGGGTGCTCCGCCTCCATCGTCAGTATCGAGCCGTTGTGGAAAACCACGTCCGGTGGGGGGGGAGGACGGTGAAGGCTCCGGCGCGGCCGTGGGTCTTTCCGGGAGAGAAGTCGGCTCCTCCAGGGTGACGGGGGGCGTGGCTGTGTCCGAGGGTTGTGGTGGCAGCGCAGCGCAAGCGAGGGGAAGGAATGCCAGTACCAGCACGAAAGCAATCCGGATTCCCAGCAGGCGATCAAGGTCCCTCTTGATGATGAGCTCCTGCGTCTCGATGCGGAATTGGCCCCTGGCGCTATCCCAGTCTGGCCAACTCCTCCTCTACTATACTCTCGTCCAGTTTCTTGAACAGGGGCTCGGGCTTCCTCAACTCCTGCCCTGCGGGCAGGGATTTGGGAGCCCAGGTGACATCCGCGGTTGGAGGGTCATACACCAGGGCCTGATGCGTCTTCCCCTCTTCCTCAAAGGTCTCCACCCTGGACTCACCCATAAGGTTCCCCTCACAGCCTAGATACTCGTGGAGCTTCTGAGAGGAGAAGGGCAGGAAGGGATAGAAGAGGATCTTGATGGAGTTTATCACCCCCATCATCACGTATACCGTCGTGGCCGCGCCTTGGCGGTCTTCCTTCAGGACTTTCCACGGCTCTTTCTCGTCCAGGTACCGGTTGGCTTCGTGCGCCACACCCATCACCTCCGCCAGAGCTGCCTTGAACCGGGCCTTCCCTATGAGGTCCCCGACGGGTTCGAAGGCTCCTTCCACCTTCTGGATCATCGCCTTGTCGTCTGTAGCTAACTCGTCGGGTTCTGGCACCCGTTGCTCGAAGTTGCGATAGGTGAAGGTGAGTACGCGGTGGGCCAGATTGCCCCAGGTGGCGAGCAGTTCATCGTTGTTGCGACGCCAGAAGTCATACCAGGAGAAGTCGGTATCACGGTTCTCCGGTGCATTTACCGTCAGGTAGTACCGCAGTGGGTCTGGGTCGTAGCGGCTCAGGTAGTCGGGAAGCCAGACCGCGAAGTTTCGGCTCACCGACAACTTACGCCCTTCCAGATTGAGATACTCATTGGCGGGGATGTCGTAGGGCAAGTTCAGGTCGCCGTACCCCATAAGCATTGCCGGCCAGATGATGGAGTGGAAGAAGATGTTATCTTTGCCAATGAAGTAGTATCCGCGCGCAGGTTGCTGCCACCAATCACGCCATCTATCTGGCTGGCCTTGGTTCTTGGCCCATTCGATGCTCGCCGACAGGTAACCGATCACCGCCTCGAACCACACGTAGATGCGCTTGTCCTCGTAACCTTCCACGGGCACCTCGACGCCCCATTCGATATCACGGGTGATGGGGCGAGGCCGCAGGCCCTCCTTCAACATGTTGACTGTGAAATTCAGCACATTTGGCCGCCAGTAGTCCTTGTTCTCGATCCATTCCAACAGGCGGTCGTCGAAGGCGGGGAGATCGAGGAAGAAGTGCTCTGTGTCCCTCACGATCGGACTGGAACCGTCGAACTTGCAGCGGGGCCGTATCAACTCCGTCGCCTCCAGAGGACGGCCACAGTTGTCGCACTGATCGCCGCGAGCGTTGTCGAAGCCACAGATAGGGCAGGTACCCTCCACGTACCGGTCGGGAAGAAACCGCTGCTCCTGCTCGCAGTAGAGCTGCTTCATCACATCCTTGTAGACATATCCCATCTGCAATAGTTTGGTGAACATGTCTTGGGCCACGTGGTGATGGTTTGTGGTGTCAGTGTGGGTGAAGAGGTCGAAGCTGAGCCCCAACTGTTTGAATCCTTCGAGGAATCGGTGGTGGTAGCGGAGAAAGATGTCCTCGGGCGATACGCCTTCTTGCTGAGCTCGAACCGTGACCGGTGTGCCGTGGGAGTCGGACCCGGAGACCATGATCACGTCGTTGCCCTGCAGCCGGTGATAGCGGGCGAAGATGTCGGGCGGCAGGTATGCGCCTGCGACGTGCCCCATGTGTCGATCGCCGCTGGCATAGGGCCAGGCTACGAAAACCCCGATCTTTTCCCCCATGTTGGTGTCTTTTTCCTCCCGCTTTTGCTCCGAACCCCAATACTGTGGCCGTGACGAGAGCACGTGCCCAGCCAGATGGACTGATCGGCGCCCCTCTCGTCCCGGCGTTTCTTGATAGTATGCCATGAATCTGGGCATTAGTCAACGTCTATGGCTAAGGATGGAACGGACTCCGGGCCGGCCACAGAACTCGTTGCAGACTGTGCTGAAGCGGGATCCGCCAAAGAGGTCAGGGCGCCATCGTCTGGCCGGAGTCAGTATCCATTGGGAGGACCATCGAAGACCACCTGGCCGGCATCGACGACCACCAACCTGCTGGCAAGGCGCGCGATGTGTCCATCGTGGGTGATGATGACCACAGCCTTGCCCTCATGGAGGAGGGTCTCCACCAGGGCCATGACTTGCCTGACCCCCTCGGTGTCTAGACCGATGGTCGGCTCATCGAGAACAAGGGTAGAGACGCGCACGTTGCTGGCGGCAGTAGCCAGGAGACGCACTTGGGCCGGATGTAGATCCAGCGGGCAGGCCAGCGGATCCAGGCCTGTCCACTCCAAGCCGTCATCCACGAAGGCTTTCATCTCCTTCTCGGACCAGCCGAGGATCTTCGGTCCGAAGGCCAGCTCCTCCCGGACGGTCATGGCTGCCACCTGGAGGCTGGGATTCTGGAAGACGAACCCCGCACGCCCGGCCCGTGTCACCTGTCCTCTGGTGGGCGCGATCGCCCCGGCGAGAGTGAGCATAGCCGTCGTCTTGCCCGAGCCGTTAGGTCCCATGATGACCACCAGTTCCCCCGCGCGCAGGGAGAAGTCGATCCCGTGGAGAATTTGGTTTCCCTCTAGGACGACGTCGACACCTTCCATCTGGGCCACGATCTCGCCGGGTTCGCTACAAGTGAACTCTCCCGAGTAGGGCAGCAGACCGCACTCTGAGAGCCACCTCTGCTCAGAAAAGAAGTCTTCGGGCGCCAGGGTGGCCACAAGGTGTGAGTCAGCGAGAACGATCACCTGATTTGTGTAATCCCTGAGTTCAGTCCAGAAAGGATCAGCCACAACGACAGTGCACGCCCTCTCCCGCCGCAGGATCTGAAGTGCTTCCATGAAAGCGACTCTGCCTGCCGGGTCCAGTTCCTGCATGGGCGAATCGAGAAGCAGCACTCTTGCCGAACAGGCGAGGGCGCCGGCCAGCACCAGTCGGACTTGTTCCCCGCCTGAGAGTTTGGTCGTCTCCCTGTTCCACAATTCGGCGATGCCCATAGCGTCCAGCGCCTGTCTGGCACTGTGCTCGTCAGGGGCAAGGAAGGAGATCTCCTGCCCCACTGTCAGCCCGTGAATGGAGGCAAAGGGATCGGGGGCGACGAACCGGATCGCACCACACAGTTCGGCCAGAGATGTCTCGTGAGTGACCATATTGGAGATGACCACCCTCCCCTTGAATTCTCCCATGATCCACGAGATGACCCCGCCCAGGACCCGCAGCAGCGTGGTCTTGCCAGCGCGGTTCTTGCCAGCTAAGTAGACGAACTGGCCGGGTTCTACCTCCAGGTTGATGTTCCGCAGGACGTCAGGAAGCTGCGGCGAGTATCGAGCCCAAACCTTCTCGGCTTTAATGGCCCCGTCGCCCCTGGGCTGGATACGCTTGTGAGATTGGCCAGCCAGGGTCGCCTTTTGGGAGTTATCAATGATGCGCGGGATGATCATCGTGGCCAGGGGGACGAGGTTCTTGACGTTGGCCACGATGGAGTTCCACCTCAGGCCGCGTATGATCAGCGACTGGGTCAGGGCTACGAACTCACGTTTCAGTATCTGTATGCCCCGTAGAAGCCCCAGAGCCCATTCCTCGGCCGGCTTCAGCCAGGCGACTCCCTCGTAGATCTCTGGAATGGGTGTGGAGAGGAGCCACGCGAAGGAGGAGAGCATCACGCCGATGAGGCGGAGGCCTGTCACTAGGCCGCGTTCAATCCCGGCCTCGTTGATGGTGAAGATGAACCAGTGGAACCCCCCATACTCCGGTGGAGAGAGGACTGCGTTGTACAGAAACATCATGGCTCCGGAGAAGGGAGCCGTGGACGCCAGTTTCCAGTTGCGATCCTCGTTGGCAATGAAGAGCAACACCCCGAGGGCAAAGAGCGCGGCTGCCGCCGCCAGGCTGTTGATGAAGATGAATAGCACGCTGATACTGAAGACCAGAGCGAGTCTCAATGCTGGTGGAAGGAGACCGAGGCCGAAGCCCCTGCGACTGGATGAGCTCATAGTATGGGCCTTCCCTAGCGGATTTGTAGGGCGGGCGGCTGGGTAGCCTTGCCGCCCGCCCTCAGAAGTTTACGCGATTCCGGCCGTACGCAGTCGGTCTGTGAAGAGCGACAGGAGGTAGAGCCCAAGGATGGCCGAGACCGTGTCGCCGGCGAACCAACCGATACCAGGATCCACCAGGGCTGCCACAAACGGCTTTCCACCCACGGTTGCGCCGATGGCGCCAATCAGAGCGCTGACCGCGCAGATGAAGACAGCGATGCCTACCGCAGGCAGGAAGTGACGCCGGCTCAGGCCGATGTCCCTGAGCAGCAACCAGGCAGCCAGCAGCAGTACCACCAGTGGAATGAGATAGCCCCAAGGCATGGGGAGATTCAGGTAGATGTTCGCAAGTCCCGCGATCAGCACAAGGGCGCCAAGGATGAGAACTCGAATTGCTCCAGAGAGAACACTTGAGGGGTTCTCTGCGCCCAACTTCGGGTCTATCCTCATTGCGCTGAACAGAAGTGCAGGCAGCATCGCGTTGGCGAATCCGCCAGCGATGGGGTTCATGATGATGTCCACCAGTCCCCAGCCACCATAGGCGAGAATGCCCGCAGCGTAGGCTCCCAGTCCTCCAGCCAGGAAGCCCAGCCACGGGCCCAGCCACACGCCCGCTGCGAGCTGAAGGGCCGCCGGCAGCCACAGGAAGCTTGCTCCTTTGACAGTCGGTGATGAACTGACGGTCATCATCACCCAGCCTACTGCGGCGATGGCGACGGCCATAAACAGTGCAAACCCGTACCTCAAAGCCGGGTCACGTTTGGCAATGTACTCTTCTGATTCACTCATTGACTCCTCCGTCTGGTAGCTTCTTCGATTGCGTTGGTTGACGCTCCTCTCGCCCCGCTTCGGGTGAGCCTGCCTCCACTTTTACGGCTGAGGAGGAAGCCAGTTTCGCTCATAGATACCTCCTTTCGCTACGATGGGCAATCATTCCGCGAGCATCTGACGTAGTTCGCGGAGAGGCGGTATGTCGTCGAGCATCCCCGGTGAGAGACGCTCCCAGAGCACTCCCCGCGTGGGCTTGGTGACTCCCTCGATCTCGATGACCCGCGAGGGTGTGATGATCAGATCGCAGAGTGTGTCGAAGGGCGATGGGTCGAGCTGGATGGGGACAACCTGGCAGTCGTGGACGAAGGCTATCACCGGGGTGGTCTCTTCTGCCACGCCAATCTTGTACATCAAGGCCCACTCCAGATCGAAGTAGCCGTGACCCTTCCCGAACCTGATCCCCTCATGGCTGATCACGCTTCCTCCGGTGATGAGGAAATCGAGCCGGCCCATGTGCTTGATCTCAGCCAGGGATACGCCCTGCCCGAAGCGCTCCATGCCATCCAGCCAGGAGGCATACTCCTCGCTTCCGCTGGGGACGTTGTCTGGGCCGAGCTTGACGAAACCCCTTCGAATCCCGTAGGTAGGTACTAGAATGGTCTTGCCGTCCCGAAGGGCCTGCGCTCTGAACTCCTCCAGACAGTTGTCTGGAGTGATGAAGATGAAACTGGAGTTTTCGTAGAGGGGGAGAGCCAGCAGCTTTGCCAGAGCGCGGTTGCTCCCCTCAAAATCGGGTATGAACTCCCCGAAGTCGAGATGGAAACGGCTGTCCGGCTTGGCGACTCTCCTTAGTGCATCCCAGACTTCCTCTCTGATGCGCTTCTTGTCGTCCACTTTGAATCTCCTATGCCTGCAGACTAGAGGGGCACTTCATGATCGAACTGGCGTATCAAGCCGTGTGGAAACGGAGAAAAGCGCCAGCAGCATGGCAGTCGTTTGTTGATTCGAAAGCACCACAAAGGACTTACACCGCCGGGCCGCAAGTCACTCCATGTTGAGCGCTCCGCGCACAGGCCCCATGGGATGAATTGTTTGGTTTTTTTCACCCGCCTGAACGGTATCGTGGTTTGAGAGGGATGTCAAATCCTGATATAGAAAACGGTGTCATGAGGCTATAGTGACGCGTGGAGGGGGCATCCTTAAGGAAGTTTAACATGCCAGGAGGGCCACAGTGGCTGGCCGATGACCGCCGGCCCGGGCACCGATCTTAGGCGGCCAGGGAACCAGCCGTTGCCACCGCAGACAGGCTGGTGCAGCCAGAGTCTCCACGCGGGGTCCGCGAACTCGCTGATCCAGAGGAGCTCCTCCTGCTCAGCTCGATCGGAGCCTGAGACGAAAATCACGTCCTTGCCCCGCGCGTGGTGGTAGCGGGCGAAGATGTCCGGCGGCACATATGCAGCCGCCACGTGCCCCATTTGGCGGTCACCGCTGGGGTAAGGCCAGGCTACGAAGGGGCCCATCCTCTCTCATAGTGGCGTCTTTTCCTGCTGTGAAGTTGGAGGGACTCTGTCATAAGCCGGGAGCAGAGGGAAACAGTGCAAGGCGTGCTAAGCCCTGGGCTAACTAACTGGAGTATCCGTGTGGCTCTGTGAATAGACAAGAGCCGCGCGCGGATCAGTTCACCGCCGAGGCCTTCAGCCACGTGGATAAGCGGTTTGCCGATAGACCTTGCGTCTGTGCTTCACGAGCATCACCCTCCATCTCATCCCTCCTGCGTGAGGAGGTACAAGCGTTGCTTGAGCATCTTCGTCGTACCAGAATGCGCCAGTGAGTTCAATATCGCGTGCTGTGTGGTCTTGCCTGGCTCTTGAGAAGGCACGGGAATTTCGCCCTATTGCCTGTATACACTGATTGCTTGAGCGGTAGAATGATGGTAGTATCTAGCAGTGTCTCACGACGTGTCGCTCAGCCCCAGAGCGATCGGATTCTGACGAAGGAGGTTCTGCCATGGCAGAGATGTACACCGCGGGTAAGCTCGCCCAGAAGCTGGGGGTTTCTCAAGGCAAGGTGAAGAAGATCATCGAGGCCGAGGCCATCGAGCCTGACGAGGTCAAGCGCAACTGCAAGTACTATAGCGAAGCGACCGCGGACAAGATCAAGGCGCTTCTAGAAGAGAAATAGCGGGGGGCTCGCACGTGCTGAACCGTGGACGGGCCCCGTCAGCCCGCCAGCAAGCTTTACTTCTCGGCCCACCTATCTCGCTCCGTCTTTGAACATGCCTGAGTGCGTGCAGGACTGCTTTTCGAACAAGCTCAGTCATTATGGACCGAGGAAGCCGGAGGTGGGTTCAGGGCGTGGCCCCCGTTAGCTCCAGGTGGGCCTGCCTCCCCCACCTGAGCAGGGCTTCCTGGAAGGTAGCGAGTCTGTCTTTCCAAGGGTCGTCACCATCAAGACGCTCGAAGTGGCCAGTGAGCACCCATAACACCGCAGCCGACCAGAGGCCCACACGGTACCCGCAATAGCGGCACCGGCCCTGATCGTATCTCGGGGTTATCCACTGTCCTCCGGCTTCGTCTCGAGCCAGCACTTCAGCTCTTATCGCCACCCACGCGCTGTGGGCATGACGGTGCAACAACTCTAGGTCTGCGCGATACCCCAGGATCTTCGCTGGTGTCAGATACGTCTTCCCAAGCCTCCGGAGCAGGTTAGTCATGCCCGGCGTTCGGTCCTTGGTGAGTTCATCGCGCAGCGCATTGAGCTTGGTTTTGAGTTCCTTGGAGAGCGCCTTTGAGCGCTGCATGTGCTCCACCGCCACGTACGCGCTCCAGCTGAGCCGCTCGTCTAAGGCGGCGGACAGGAGCGTCACCGCCTCCGGTGCAGACGTGTCAGAGGCGTCGAGTTCCGCAAGAACCTCTGTGCTGAATGCCCGGACAGCGTCCCAATCTGACTCGCGCAGGTAATCTGTCGCGCACTGAGGATCCCGCGTAAACAGCCTGCAGAGCAGATACTCGTTCATCAGGGCCCGCGTTCCGACGATGGCTTGACGGTAGTACCCCAGTTCTACGAGGTTGAAGCAACTCTGGAGGGAGTGGAAGGCAGCCGCACTCAAGTAGACGAGCGCTCGCTCGACGTCGTCTGTCATCTCGTGGCCCTCGAGCCGGGAGAAGCAGTCCCAGTGCAGAGTGACGACTTCGTCTAGCAGGCTCATCAATTCTGCCTCGTTTTCCCAGGTGTCGCTCCGGACCTTTGTGTGCCCGGCCCGGAGATCGTCGAGGACGCTTGCAGGTTCCGCTCCCGGCATTCTGATTCTCACCTCCACCTGTCATCAAGGATCATAGCAGATGCATCTCGGAGAGACAAGGCCGGTCGCACCGTTGTGCCGTCCAGACGTCGATGACCTCTACGAAGGGAGGTTTGCGCAGGAACGCTGATGCAAGCACTACAGATGGGAGGCGCCGGACAAGATCAGGGCGCTTGTTGAGAAGGGATGGCTGCTTGCTTGGAATGGCAGCAGGGCGAACAATCTCTCGAATGTCGGCTCGCCAATATGGTCAGAGCGCTTGCTGTCTGTTCCCAGCTTTCGCCTCACGACGGGCAGAACGCGGTCACGGTGAGAGATATCTGTACCTATACGACACGTCCAGGTGGTCGTGGGGTGT